>NZ_JBDSNT010000102.1:0-8935 GCF_039915195.1 Gaiella sp. | reverse complement strand
GGCGACGCCGACCGTGCCGCCGAGTTGATGCGCGAGCATGTCGAGAGCGCCTTCCGGCACTGGTCGCCGGGGTCAAGTGCCCCGCGCGGCGACGCCTGAACCCGACCCCGGGCCATTGGCCAACCGTAGGGGCGGGACCTGTCCCGCCCTACTCGTCGAGCGCGAGCTCGACCGTGCGCACGAACTGCGTGTGTTCGCCGAGCGCCTCGTCGATCTTCTCCTTGAGCTCACCGGAGGCGTGCATCTCCTCGGTGATGTCGGCGCCCCCGATCAGCTCGCCCTTCACGAACACCTGCGGGATCGTCGGCCACTCGGTGAGCGAGGTCAGCTCCTGCCGGATGCGCGGATCGGGCAGGACGTCGACGGCAACGATCGGCGCGCCGGCCTGCCACAGCGCCTGCATCGCGCGCATCGAGTTACCACAGGCGGGTGCCTCGGGGGTTCCCTTGATGAAGACGGTGACGGGCTCGGTATCGATGACCTGCTTGATCTGATCCTGCAGCGTGCTCATGCGGTTCCCTTCGTTCGAATGCGAAGCTCATGGATGGTGCCGTCGGCGAGCGGGGCGGCGAGCGTGGCGTTGACGAGTTTGTGCTGCTCGATCAACGACAGGCCGTTGAACCTCTCCGAGGTGACGGTGACCTGAAAGTGGTCGCCGCCGCCAGTGCGATCCTCGACCGAAACCTCCCCTCCCGGGAAGGCCTGATCGAGCAGCGCGAGGATCGTATTTGCAGCCATCGGCAATGATGCTAACGATGGCCGGCCGGATTGCCTTCCTTCTGTCGCTTCCCGAGCGCGCCGTACGGTCCGTCTTCGCGCTCGTCGGGGGCGGCGTGCACGAGACCGCGGAGGTGGTTCTCCCTCGTCTCGTCCGCCGCTCGCGTCTGTACGAGGCGACAGCGAAGAATCTCCTCCGTGTCGCGATCGAGGTCGTCGGCGGCGTTGCGGCGTCCGCCGGCGTCGTCGACGAGTACGAGCCGGATGCGACGAGGCTGATGGTGCGCAAGGGAGCGGGCAACGTCGTCGAAATCGGTTCGATCGCGGCGTTCGGCTTCTCACCACTCTGGCTTCTCGCGGCCGGAGCCGATGTCACGAATGGCACGCGGACGTACCTCGACGCGTTCGTTCGTGAGCTGAAGATCGCCGGCGTGCTCACCGAGGAGGCCCACCTCCGCTCGGTCGACGAGCTCCTCGCTGCGCTCGCCGGTGGAACGGGGACGGCTGCACGCCTGATCGACATTCCACCGCTCGAGCTTGCAGCGCTTCGTCGCTCGCTCTCCGATCTGCGCAACGATGCGAGCGGCCTTCCCTCGCCCACCGAGATGGCGTCGCTCTTCGACGGACTACGCGCGGAGGCCGTACGCGAACGGCAAACCCTGCTCGAGGTCTCGACCGGCGTTGGGATCGCATTCTTCAACTCGGCCAGACACGTCGGTCGCCAGCACGTCCTCGACCCCTACAACGAGGACCTCGCTCCACTTCGCACCGAAGGCTTCGGCGCCTACGCCGCTCGGGTCTCGCGCCCGTACGGCTCCGCGATCGCTCGCCACTTCGATCCCACGAAGGCGACCTTGACGGAGCGTGGCGTCGACAAGCTGCGCGGCGGCAGCACCTCGTGAAGGAGCTCGCCCGCCAGCGCTTCGACGAGGCGTGCGACCACGATCGCGCCGGCCGCGAGGAGGAGGCGATCCCTTGTTACCTCGAGGCGCTCGAGCTCGGTCTTGGCGATCCGTGGCGCCAGCAGGCTTTGCTCGGACTGGGGTCGAGCTATAGAAACATGCTGCGGCACGCCGACGCGATCTCCGTGCTGCGCAAGGCGACTGCCGAGTATCCGGACGACGACGCGCTCCGCGTTTTCCTGACGCTCGCACTGTGGAGTGGGGGTCGGGAGCGAGAGGCGTTCGAGCTCCTCGGCAAGGTCGTCGTCGACAACGCGGATCTCCGCGGCTACCGCCGCGCAGCCTCGACCTACTTCGATCACATCGAGTGAGCTTGCGCTAGAAGCACTCGTACTGGTACGGTAATAGTCCTCATGACTAAAACTAGAGATGGCAGCGCGGCACAGAACTACGACCCATCGGACTTCCCGGCGTTCGCCGTCACCGTCGACGTCGTGATCCTCACGATGGCCGAGGGCCTCCTCCAGGCCCTCCTCGTCTGCAGAGGTGAGGCGCCGTTCGAGGGGATGTGGGCGATCCCCGGCGGCTTCAAGCGCCCCACCGAGACGTTGGATGCCGCTGCTCGACGGGAGCTGCAGGAAGAGACGGGCGTCGATGCAGCGAGCCTCCTCACCCAGTTCGGTGCGTACGGCGACCCCGGGCGTGATCCGCGAATGAACGTCGTCACGGTCGCATACCTCGCCGTGCTCCGCGACGTGAAGAACGTTACGGGAGGGTCGGACGCGGCGGCCGCGTCACTCCTTCCGGTCGCCGATCTCCTGAGCGGCAAGATCGAGCTCGCCTTCGATCATCTCCGGATCCTGCAGGACGCGATCGAGCGCGTCCGCGTCGAACTCGAGATCACCGGGATCGCGACCGCGTTCGTCGGCTCGACGTTCACTCTGGCCGAGCTGCGGTCGGTGTACGAGGCCGTCTGGGACGTCCAGCTCGACGCAGCGAACTTCCGGCGCAGCATCGTCGCCGAAGAGGGCTGGGTCGTCCCGACAGGACGTCGCGCAAAGCCCGGCTCGGCCGGCGGCAGGCCTGCGGAGCTCTATCGACCGGGGAGAGCCTGGCGCCACGGCGGTCCCATTCATCGCACGCAACGAGACGAGAGGACGTAAACACATGAGAGCTGTGGTCGCCGACGAGTACGGGCCGCCCGATGTCCTGCACATCGAGGAGGTCGCGCGTCCCGTTCCGACGGCCGACGAGGTCCTCGTCGCCGTGCGCGCCTCGACCGTCACTCGCTCGGACTGCGGGTTCCGCTCCGCGAGCCCGTTCTTCAGCCGTGCGTTCACCGGGCTCCGACGCCCCAGGCGCAGGATCGTCGGCACGGAGTTTGCCGGCGTGGTGGAGGAGGTCGGCTCGAGCGTCACCGGGTTCGCCGTCGGAGACGAGGTCTTCGGCTTCCGGGGAGGCTCGAATGCCGAGTTCGTCTGCGTGCCCGAGAGCGGCGCGATCGCCCACAAGCCACCCGGTATGACCTTCGAGGAGGCCGCGGCAACCTGCGACGGGGCCAGCATCGCCCGAGCGTGCCTGAAGAAGGTCGACCTGCGCGAGGGCACGACGATCCTCGTCTACGGCGCGACCGGAGCGATCGGGACGGCGGCAGTACAACTCGCGAAGGCGACTGGCGCTCATGTGACGGCTGTCGGCAACACGCAGAACCTCGACCTCGTGCGCTCACTCGGCGCCGACGAGGTGATCGACTACCTCACCGAGGACTTCACGAAGAACGGCCAGACGTACGACGTGGTCTTCGATGCGGTCGGCAAGCATTCGTTCCGCCGCTGTCGTTGGTCATTGAACGAGGGTGGGACGTTCCTCGAAACCGACCTCGGGTTCATGTGGCACGTCCCCTTCCTGATCCTCGGCACCCGTTGGATCGGCGACCGGACGGTGATCCTCCCGATTCCCGTCTACTCGAAGGAAGACGTCCTCCACGTGAAGGAGCTGATCGAGGAGGGGAAGTATCGCGCAGTGATCGATCGCACCTATCCGCTCGAAGAGGTGGTCGAGGCGACCCGGTATGTCGAGACCGGTGAGAAGACCGGCAACGTCGTGCTGACGGTCAGCAGCGTGGCCTGAGACGCCTTCGGGGAGGCGAGACCGCTTCCTCTCTACAATCAGAACCATGGCCCACCCCGACTCCTTCGGCGCGCGCTCCACGCTCTCGATCGGCGGTCGTGAGCTCGAGATCTTCCGAGGTGATGCGTTGCAGACCCGGTACGATGTCGCCCGCCTCCCCTACACGCTCCGCATCCTGCTCGAGAACGTGCTGCGGCGCGAAGACGGCGTCACGGTCACAGCGCGCGACGTCGAGGCGGTCGCCGCGTGGGACGCATCGGCCGAGCCATCTCAGGAGATCTCGTACAACCCTGCGCGCGTCCTTCTGCAGGACTTCACGGGCGTCCCCGCGGTCGTCGACCTCGCCGCGATGCGCGCCGCGATGGCCGACCTCGGCGGCGATCCGCAGAAGATCAACCCATTGATCCCGGTCGAGCTCGTGATCGACCACTCCGTGCAGGTCGACGACTTCGCAACGCGGTTCTCGATCGAGCGCAACTCCGCCCTCGAGTTCAGCCGTAACCGCGAGCGCTACGCCTTCCTCCGTTGGGGCCAGGGAGCCTTCGTGAACTTCAAGGCCGTCCCGCCGAACACCGGCATCTGTCACCAGGTCAACCTCGAGTTCCTCGCCCGCGTCGTCGAGGAGCGCGACGGACAGGCGTTCCCGGACACGGTGGTGGGAACCGACTCGCACACGACGATGATCAACGGGCTCGGCGTGCTCGGCTGGGGCGTCGGCGGGATCGAGGCCGAGGCGGCGATGCTCGGCGAGGCGATCTCGATGCTCGTGCCGCAGGTTGTCGGGTTCCGGCTCCACGGCGCCCTGCCCCGAGGTGCAACGGCCACCGACCTCGTGCTCACGGTCACCCAGATCCTCCGTCAGACCGGCGTTGTCGGCAAGTTCGTCGAGTACTTCGGTCACGGTCTCGCCGGGTTGACGCTCGCCGACCGGGCGACGCTCGGGAACATGTCCCCGGAGTACGGTGCCACGTGCGGCTTCTTCCCGGTCGACGACGAGACGCTTCGCTACCTGCGCCTGACCGGCCGCAGCGAGGAGAAGGTGAGCCTCGTCGAGGCCTACTGCAAGGAGACCGGGCTCTGGCACACGCCCGACGAGCAGTCAACGTACTCACAGGTCGTCGAGCTCGACCTCTCCACCGTGGAGCCGTCCATCGCGGGGCCACGACGCCCGCAGGACCGAATCCCGCTTCACGAGGCGCGCAACGCCTTCTCCGCAGCGCTGCCCTCGTTCGGAGTCACCGAAGGCAACGGCCGGGTCGACGAGGCGAGCGAGGAGTCGATGGACGCGAGCGACGCGCCCGCTCTGACTGCCACCGCCGACCACACGGGAGTCGAGCTGACGCTCGACGGCGAGCGGGTCGAGATCGACCACGGTGTCGTCGTGATCGCGGCGATCACGTCCTGTACGAACACGTCCAATCCTGCCGTGATGATCGGCGCCGGCCTGCTCGCGAAGAAGGCCGTCGAGCGGCGATTGACCCGCAAGCCTTGGGTGAAGACGAGCCTCGCGCCCGGTTCGAAGGTGGTAACCGAGTACTACGAGAAGGCGGGCCTGACGCCATACCTCGAGGCACTCGGCTTCAACACCGTCGGCTACGG
Source organism: Gaiella sp. (assembly GCF_039915195.1). Taxonomy (GTDB): domain Bacteria; phylum Actinomycetota; class Thermoleophilia; order Gaiellales; family Gaiellaceae; genus Gaiella. Next base: position 3,587 of record NZ_JBDSNT010000102.1, on the reverse strand, counting down.
CTGCACGACGTGCATCGGCAACTCGGGGCCGCTGCCGGCCGAGGTCTCCGAAGCCGTCACGAGCGGCGACCTCGTCGCCTGCGCCGTCCTCTCCGGCAACCGCAACTTCGAGGCGCGCATCCATCCCGAGGTGAAGGCGAACTACCTTGCCTCGCCGCCGCTCGTCGTCGCCTATGCGCTCGCCGGACGGATGGACATCGACATCACGACGGAGCCACTCGGGCACGACCCAGACGGCGCGCCCGTCTATCTCGCTGATCTCTGGCCCTCGCCCGACGAGGTGCAGGAGACGATCGAGGCCGCGATCGGGCGGGACATGTTCCTCCAGACGTACGCGAATGTCTACGAGGGCGAGGACGCCTGGCGTGAGCTGCCCGTTCCGACCGGGGAGTTGTTCGACTGGGAGGACACATCGACGTACGTGCGCCGGCCGCCGTACTTCGATGGCATGGCCGAAGTCGCGGGAACGATCGAGGATGTCAGCGGCGCGCGCTGCCTCGTCTCGATCGGCGACTCTGTCACGACCGACCACATCTCCCCCGCCGGCTCGATCAAGCTCGACTCCCCCGCGGGCGACTACCTCACAGGGCACGGCGTCGAGCGCGGCGACTTCAACTCCTACGGCTCACGCCGCGGCAACCACGAGGTGATGGTGCGCGGCACGTTCGCGAACGTCCGCCTGCGCAACCAGCTCGTCCCGGGGTCGGAGGGAACGTGGACAGCGCATCTCCCTGACGGCGACGAGACGACGATCTTCGAGGCGGCGCAGCGGTATCTCGCAGACGGCGTCCCCACGATCGTGCTCGCAGGCAAGGAGTACGGATCGGGCTCGTCACGCGACTGGGCCGCCAAAGGCCCGAATCTGCTCGGAGTCAGAGCGGTCATCGCCGAAAGCTATGAGCGGATCCACCGCTCGAACCTGTTGATGATGGGAATCCTGCCGCTGCAGTACCTGCCCGGCGAGAACCGCGCCTCGCTCGGACTGACCGGCCGCGAGGAGTTCTCGGTCACCGGAGTCGAGAACGGCGAGGCACGCGTGGTGACGGTGCGTGCCGACGGCGTCGAGTTCCGCGCCACGCTCCGCCTCGACACACCACGCGAGCGCGAGTACGTCCGCCACGGCGGGATCCTCCCATACGTGCTGCGGCGCCTGCTGGCCGAGTAGAGCCAGGTCTCACCGGGACATCTCGAAGCGACATCCACACCGCGTTCCCTTACTTCCTTGCCCTACAGTAAGGGTATGGCGAAGGGGCGAACGCGCGTGACGAGCAAGAACCAGGTGACGATTCCGATCGACGCGCTCAGAAAGGCGGGGATCGCCCCTGACGACGTCGTGTCCGTCTATGCCGACGGTGAGGGCCGAATCGTGGTCGAGCGAATGGAGAGCCTCATCGAGCGCTACGCTCAGAAGCTCAGCGGCACGTGGCCTGGTGGGGTTGAAGGATTCCTGGCCGAGCGGAAGCGCGCGTGGGAGTAACGATTCTCGATGCAAGCGTGCTGATCGGACTGCTCGATCCCGGCGACGCGCTGCACGCACGGGCGACAGAGGGCTTTCGGCACCACGCCGCGGACGACGTCGTGGTGCCGGCGAGTGCCTACTCCGAGACAATCGTCGATCCGGCTCGGCGGGGGGTGTCCCACGTCGCAGCCGTTGACGGGTTCCTCGACAGCTTCCCGATCCGGATCCTCCCGGTCGATCGAGAGATCGGCCGTCGTGCCGCCGAGCTCCGCGCAAAGCACCGTCTGGGTCTTCCCGATGCCCTCGTTCTCGCGAGCGGCGACATACTCGATGCAGGCGTGGTGCTCACCGCAGATGCGAAGTGGGCCAAGCTCTCCCGACGCGTCGTCGTCGTCTGACACGACGACCCACCCTCCGGCTGCTCCGGTAGCCGATACAACTCCGGCGTGAGCGAGAACGACACTTCCTGGGGCATCGATCCCGTCCCCGAGCGGCTGCGCGTGTTCGGCGGCTTCGACCTTGCGCTCCTCTGGGGAAATCTCGGTGTCTCGCTCCTCGTCGTGGTGGCGGGTGCGATTCTCGTTCCGGCGCTGTCTCTTCCGTCGGCTTTCGTCGCGATCGCGATCGGCTGCCTGATCGGCAACCTGATGCTCGCCGTCGCCGGCCTGATCGGCGCGCAGGCCCGCGTCCCTGCGATGACGCTCATGCGCGCCCCGCTTGGAGCGCGAGGCTCCTACCTCCCGACCGCGATCAACGTCGTCCAGTGCCTCGGATGGACCGTGTTCGAGCTGCTCGTGATCGCAACCGCTGCGGCGGCCCTCTCCGACCAGCTCTTCGGAGTCGAAGCCCGGTGGGCGTGGACGCTCGTCTTCGGTGCCGCAGCTCTTGCAATGGGGCTCGCGGGCCCGATCGGCGTCGTTCGCACGGTGCTCCGAAAGGTCGCGATCTGGGTTGTGCCCGTTGCAATCGCGTACCTGATCTGGTGGGCGCTCAGTGGCGGCGGCCTCTCCGAGGCGTGGTCGGCACCCGGCGAGGGTGGCCTTTCGACCTGGCAGGGGATCGACATCGTCGTCGGGGTCACGGTTTCATGGGTGCCGCTTGCAGCCGACTACACGCGCTTCGCTCGCACGCAGCGTGGCGCCTTCTGGGGAACGGGCATCGGCTATCTCCTGCCCGACGTGCTCCTCCTCGGCCTCGGCGCCGTGATCCTGCTGACCCGCGGCGTGGGCGATGCAGCCGCACTGCCGGCGGCCGTTGCGGCGGGCGGGATCGTCGCACTGCTCGCGCTCTTCGTGCTCACGGTGGCCGAGACGGACGAGGCATTCGCCAATGCGTATTCGGGCGCGGTCTCCCTCCAGAACCTCTTCCCGGCGGCGCCGCAGAAGCTTCTCATCGTTGCGACGACAACAGTCGGCACGATCGGTGCGCTTGCGCTCTCGCTCACGAGCTTCCAGTCGTTCCTCTTCCTGCTCGGCTCGTTCTTCGTGCCGCTGTTCGCAGTGCTCCTCGCCGACTGGCTCCTCGCCGGCCGCTCCTACAAGGCGACCGACGTCTTCGGGGCACCGGCCTGGCGTCCGGGCCTGATCGCTGCGTGGGTCGTAGGATTTGGTACATACCAATGGCTCTCCCCGACCGGACCGACCTGGTGGGTCGAGCAGGTGCAACGGCTCGATCCGCCTTCTTGGGGGATCGTGGCGACGCTGCCGAGCTTCGTGGCTGCGTTCACCGTGGGACTCGCCGCCGCGGCGCTGTCACGTCGCCGCGGGCGCACGCTCGCCGCCAGCGTCTGATCTCACCAGAGGCACTACAGCGGGCGAAGGCACCGCACTGCGAGCAACAGCAGCGCACCGAGGACGAGCGCGACACGCGCCACTTACGAATGTCCCCACTCTCGGTCTCTGCGTCGTCGCGTGGACGATGACGGCGATCGCTGCCTAGCGCACCTTCGGTCAGGTCTCTCCTCCCGATGGCGCGGTTCCGTAAAGGTGCGCCCCCGGCAGCGTCGCGTCCACGCGGCTGACGTCATACGGTGAGCCCTCGCGATCGAGGGCGAGGAGGAGTGCGCCGGCAACAGGTTCTCGCGTCGGTCGTATCGACTCGGCGCCTGGCACGCACGACATCACCTCGG
>NZ_JBDSNT010000079.1:0-9985 GCF_039915195.1 Gaiella sp. | reverse complement strand
GGAGCGCGAGAGCGACGGGAGGACGAGCAGCCCGAGGAACGACCAGAGCGTCATCCAGAGCGTCAGCCTGGCGAGGCCGGTGACCGAGTTGGCCGCGGCGGATGTCCCGAGGAGCACGGCGGCGAGCCCTATGAACGTGAAGAGCGCTGCCGCCACCACACCGAGCGCGCGCGATCCACTGCGCCTGACGGCCTCACGGCGCGCCGATTGTACCTCGGCGGTCTTCCCCGTCCACGCGGCCGAGAGCATCGTCCGATCGAACCCTGGAACTCCGACGATGCCGCCGACGAACGACGGATCGGAACCGCGCAGACGGTCTCCCTCACGACGAACGGCGCCGACCAGCCGGGCCAGCGGAACCTGCGCGGCCAGAAGGATGACCATGAGAACGAACGACGCAGCGAGGGCTCCCGCGTCCCCACCCGCCCGGCCGGCCGCGAGGAGAACGACCGCGACGGCGAGGAGACACGCGCCGTGTGCGGCAACGCCGCGGGCCCAAACCCGCGCGAAGCCGTTAGCGGCTACCGGGCGCCCGTACCGGTGAGGCAATACCTGGCCACCGAGGAGATCGAACGGTGCAGAGACCGCGACGTAGGCGCCGACGAGAAGCGCAAGCCACGCGACATCGCCGAACGCCCACGACGAGGACTCCGGCAGGACAATCTCCGCAACGTCGAGCACGAGGAGCACAGTGCTGAGAACGACAAGCGTCCCGACCGACGTGATCCCGAGGCGCAAGCGAGCGCGCGCGTAGGTCGTACCCGGCGGGTGATCGGGACGCGGAGTGGCCACGTGGCCGGATGATGCGGTGGGCATGGGGGGTACTCTATCAAGGTTTTGTCCTACTTATGTCCAATATCATGTATACTTGTCTCATGAAGCCGTTCCCCGCATTTCAACTGGTCGATGCCGACGCACGAACCGTCACCGAACGAGACCTTCTCGGTCACCCTGCCGTCGTGTACCTCGCGCGGCACCCTGGCTGAAACGTCTGCCGCTCCTACCTCCGCCGTGTCGTGGAGGCCGCCGAAGAGATCGAGGCCGCAGGCGCGCGACTGGTCGTCGTCACACCGCAGAGCGCCGATCGAGCCGCCGGCTGGCGAGAGGAGCTCTCTCTCGAAGATGCCCTCGTCATCGCCGACCCGAGGCGAACGCTGTACAAGGCGCTCGGTGCCCGTCGACCGAAGCCGCTCTGGCTACTGCGACCCCGGGTCGCGATCGCGGGCACTCGTGCGCTTCTTGCAGGCGAGCGCGTCAGCGTGACCAAGGGTGACGACACCCTGCAACTGGGCGCCGACGTCGTCGTCGACAAGGACGGGCAGATCGTCTTCCTGCACCTTGCCTCCGACGCAGCCGACCGCACGCCGCCGGAGGAGCTCGTCGCCGCTGTGCGCAGGCTGGGCTCGGTCGCCGGAGCGGGCGCCGTCCCGGCGGGCAGGGCGCCCACGACACCGTCGTCATGAGCGTCTCCCCCACGCCAACCCGATCGCTCGCCGGGGCGCGGATTCTGATCGTCGGAGCCTCGGGCGGCCTGGGCGTACCGACCGCAACCGCGCTCGCGGCTCGCGGGGCGCACCTCGCGGTGGCCGGGCGCGACCCGACCCGGCTCGGCAATCTCGGGGTCGACGCCGGCCGAATCTTCGCATTCGACCTCGCGGACTCCGCCGCCGCTCAGCCACTCGTCACCGCAGCGACAGGCGCACTCGGAGGACTCGACGGCGTTATCTGCTGCGCAGGCGCTGTTGCCTTCGGCCCTCTCGACACGATCCCCATCGACATCCTCCACGAGATCGTCGCCGTCGACCTCGTCGGCCCGCTCGTTCTCGCGCGGGCTGCGATCCCCGCCCTGTCGCGCGGCGGGTTCGTGCTCAACATCAGCGGCATTGTCGCCGAGGTCCCGACGGCGGGACTCGTCTCCTATTCGGCGGCCAAAGCGGGAATCTCTGCGGGGTTTCGGGCTCTCGCTCGCGAGGTACGCCCGCGGGGAATCTCCGTCATCGACGCCCGGCCGCCGCATACGGAGACGGGCCTTGCGGGCCGCCCGCTTCACGGGGAGCCCCCGAGGATGCGGCCCGGGCTCGACCCAGGCATCGTCGCCGAACGGCTCGTTCGCGCGATCGAGTTCGACGAGCGAGACGTGCCGGCGAGCAGCTTCACGCCGTAGTGCATTGGGACGACTTCTGTGCAGAGAAGGACGCCGCGTCGGTCGGGCGCATGCCGGAGTCCTCGCACCCGCAGGGCCTCCGAGCCGGCTGCTCGGACGTCTCGCTCGGTGTCGGCGGCCTCCCGGCTGACTCTCCGTCCTCAGCGGATCGCCAGGACCACGTTTCCCTTCTTCCGGTGCGTGTCGACGTAGCGATGCGCGTCGACGACATCGTCCAGCGCATACGTCCTGTCGACGACCGCTCGGTACTCGCCGTGCGCGATCAGGTCGGCGAGGGTGAGGATGTCCGGCTTCTCCCGTGCAGGTGAACACGCCACCCAGGATGAGCACGGAAGCCCTCAGCGACCGAGGCCGAGGACAACCTGAACAGCCCGGTCGAGATCGCCGAGCTCTTCCCACGTGAGCGAGCGGGCCGTGGCTCCGAGGCGCGAGCGATCGACCGCCGTTAGCTGGTCGGCAAGCACGCGCGTTCGCGAGCCGGCGACGGTGATCTCTGGCCGGAACGACGCAGGCTGAGTGCTCATCGACGTCGGCGCGACGATCACCGTGGACAGTGCGAGCAGATCGCCGGCCTGAAGTACGACTCCGTAGCGCAGACCCCGTTGCTCGTGCGCCTGCGCGCCCCGAGGTGCGCGCAGGCGCACCACGTCACCACGCTGCACGAAGCCCGTCCATGAACACGCGCACGTCGGCGATCTCGCGACGGTCGGGGTCATCCGCGGCCAGCCGCGCCGCCTCGGCCGCGAGCGAGCTGTCGCCCGCACGACGTCGTGCTGCTTCGACGAGCGCGAGCCGCATCGCCTGCGACTGCGTCAGTCCCGATGCGATGAGCTGGTCGAGCGCCGCATCCGCATCGGGGTCGAGGCGAACCGAGATGGCACGATCGGGCACAGCAATGACTGTATCACCTTTCGTCATACCAAAATCCTACCGTTCAACCCGAGACGACTTCGTGTCGTTTCTGTGCCGGGTTCGTGTCGGGTTGAACAGGACTCGTGTACAGCGGGCACTCGGCTCGCCCCTCACCGGAGCGCACTCCAATCGCTGACACGGGCGCTACGCCGCGAGCGCCTCCGGCCTGAGCTTCAGGATCTCCCCGTCGAAGTCCTCGATCACCCCGCTCTCCTCCAGCATCCGGCCATACCACTTCACGACCTCGGGGTGCAGCTGGAAGAGGGTCGAGAGCACGCTGACCCGGTGCTCGCCGCTGATCAGGTTGGCCGGCCACTCGTCGGGATGCCGTACATCGAGCTCGAGGACGTTGGCGATCGTCTGGACGGCGAACTTGTGAAAGGTGTTGGGCTGCTCGAAGTCTCCCGTCTCGGGGTCGCGGAGCGCGGCGAGGATCTCGCACGTTCGATACGTGTGATCGACGAAGGCCGCCCTCTTCTGGAGCGCCCGGAGAACGGCGCCGCAGCCGAGGATCGAGTCCACGCATTCCCGCGGAGAGTTGCCCTCCACGCCGGCAATGCAGTCGCAGACGAGGTGGTAGACGGCAAACCGCTCACCCGACCGCCAGTCCACTCCCTCGTGGTAGATCCACGAGACGCGATGAGGCCCGTTCTCGACGTAGGTCATGACGGGATTGATCGCGTCCCCGTACCGACGCTCCGCATGCTCGGCCCAGGTGGCGACACGACCCGTGAAGCGACTCGGCTGCAACTCGTGCAACGCCACGGCCCTGTGGATCAGCGAGAAAACCTCCTGCTCGTCAATGCTCACAGAGTGGCGAAGGATCTTGCCTGACCTCATTTTCGACCTCCCGAAAGACGCCGGCACCAGTCATCCAACCGCTGACCCACTATGCATCGACAGCAGGACGGTGCCTCATGAGCCGGGGCGATCGTAGGGGCATACAATCGCGCCATGCCGTCGGCCACCTCCGGGGGAAAAACGCCACGGTCGGTCGCCGAAGAGCCGATTCGCGCGGCCGAGGTTGTCGGCGCGCTCTCGCTCGCGACCGACCTCGGCACCGGGCAGCCGCTCGAACACGCGTTGCGCACCGCGGTGATCGCGATTCGCCTCGGTGAGCTTGCCGGCGCCTCGCAGCAGGAGCTCGTCGACACCTATTACGTCGCCCTCCTTCACTCATCCGGCTGCACGTCGGACGGGCACGAAGCGGCACAACTGTACGGCGACGACATCGCGCCGCGAGCAGCCTTCGCGCTCGTCGACGCGGGCGAGGTGGGTGAGATCGTCGAGTACTTGCAGTCGAACGTCGGCCTCGGCCGCACCGCCGAGGAACGCGCCGTCATGATCGAGCAGGCGATCCTGCACGGGCTCGACATGGCTCGCCAGACGTTCGCAATGCACTGCGAGGTAGCACAGCGCTTCGCCTCCTGGCTCGGCTTCAGCGAAGGAACACAGGCGGCTCTTGCACACGTCTTCGAGCGCTGGGACGGGAACGGCTTCCCGGGTGTGGCGAGCGGCGAAGGGATCCCGTTGCCGATGCGGATTCTCCACATCGCGCGGGACGTCTCGGTGTTCCTGTCGGCTGCCGGGCCGGAGGAGGCGCGCCTCGTCGTCGAGCGACGCTCCGGCTCCGCCTACGACCCGAATCTCGCTGCGCTCGCCGCGCAGCATCTCGGCGGGATCCTCGCCGAGCTCGACGACACCCGGATCTGGGAGCAGGCGCTCGAGGTCGAGCCGTTTCCGCAGATCTGGATCGCCGGTGAGCGGGTCGACTCGGCGTTCCTCGCAATCGCCGCGTTCACGGATCTCAAGACGCCGTGGCTGCGCGAGCACTCGACAGGCGTCGCCGATCTTGCCGAGGCAGCCGCCTGGCGCCTCGACCTGCCCGCCGACACTGTCACGCTGATCCGCCGCGCCGCGCTCGCGCACGATCTCGGCCGCGTGGGCGTCTCGAACGCGATCTGGGAGAAGACTGGCGCTCTCGGCTTCGGCGAGTGGGAGCGCGTGCGGCTCCACCCCCACTTCACGGAGCGCGCCTTCGCGCAGTCGCCGGCACTCGCGCCGATCGGGCTCGTCGCCGGCTCACATCACGAGCGACTCGACGGCTCGGGATACCAGCGCGGCACGCGTGGGCCGGCGCTCGACCAGGCTGCACGGATCCTCGCGGCCGCCGACTGCTACGCGGCGATGCGTGAAGCTCGTCCCTACCGGCCTGCGCTCGATGCCGAGGCGGCCGAAGCGGAGCTGATTCGCGAGGTCGGTGAGGGACGGCTCGACCCGGAGGCCGTCGACGCAGTGCTCGCCGCCGCCGGCCACCTCATACGCCGACGCCCGCGAGAGCTCGCCGCGGGGCTCACCGATCGCGAGCTCGAGGTGCTTCTCGTTCTGGCGCGAGGCGCGACGAACCAGGAGATCGCGAAGGCGCTTGGGATCTCGCCGAAGACGGTCGGGCACCACGTGCAGCACGTCTACCGGAAAACCGGCGTCAACAGCCGCGCGGCGGCGACGCTCTGGGCCTTCCAGCACGACCTCGTGCACACCGGGTAGGCAGTCCGGTGGAATAGGGCGTTCGCCCGATGCGCGCCTCGACGCTCCCGGACCATTCTCCTCTGGTCATCGACCAAGGAGGAAGCATGAGCACCATCGTCACCGAACACCCGAACGCCGCGCTCGTTCGCCGGGGCTACGCCGCGTTCAACACCGCCGACATGGAGACCCTCACGGAGCTCTTCCACGAGGGCTCCTGCTGGCACACGCCCGGACGGAGCCCTCTCGGCGGCAGCTTCCAGGGCCGCGACGCGGTCTTCGGCCACTTCGGCTCCTACGGCGGCCTCACTGCCGGCACCTTCCAGGCCAACCTGCAAGACGTGGTGGCGAACGAGGAAGGAACCGTGATCGCGATCCACCAGAACACGGCGCAGAAGGATGGCAAGACCCTCGACGTCAGCTGCTGCATCGTCTTCGAAATCAGAGACGGCCGGGTTCTCGACGGGCGGGAGTATTTCTTCGACCTGCACGCCTGGGACGCGTTCTGGGGTTAGCTGGCCGGATCGTGACGGACGGGGCTCCGCGCGCGCGGAGCTCCGTCCGTTCTGCAGCTTGCAGATGCTGATCGACTTGCGGCGCGGACGTGGACGTGGTCGTCGCGCCTGCCGAGCAGGCTGAGGATTTCGACCGGTTGATCTCCTGCCGGGCCGAACCAGTGCGGAAGGCCGGTGTCGAACTCGGCGACCTCGCCCGGCCCCATCGTGAGGTCGCGGTCCCCGATGATCAAGCGCAGCTGCCCGGAGAGGACGTAGAGCCATTCGTGGCCCTCGTGGATACGGAGCTCGGGTTCCCCAGGCTCGGGTGGGATGATCACTTTCCAGGCGTGCATGCCGCTCGGTGTCTGGGTCAGAGGAACGACAATGCGACCGTTGCGTTTCCGAGGCTTCGGCCGGATTCTGGGGTCGCCGACCTCCGGAGCGCCGACCAGCTCGTCGAGAGGCACCTGGTGAGCCTGAGCGATCGGTAGGAGCAGCTCGAGGCTGGGCTTGCGCTGGCCCGTCTCCAATCGGGAGAGCGTGCTCTTCGAGATCCCGGTCGCTGCGGCCAGTTCGGTCAAGGTGACACGCCGTCGGGCGCGCAATCGCTTGAGGCGGGGGCCGACCTCGGCGAGGACGGTCGCGATCGTCGGCGGGTCTGCCATTGCCTCAGCTAACCACCGTTTCCCGGAAACAGCAACTTTCGTAGCCGGATGGAGCGCCCAAACCCATAGTGGAGGAACACAACTCAGGAGGCCTGGAATGGAAGAACAGTCCTATGACGTGGCGGTCGTCGGCGGCGGCGCGGCGGGTCTCAGCGCGGCGCTGGTGCTCGGTCGGGCGCGGCGGCGGGTAGCCGTGATCGACGCGGGCGAGCCGCGGAATGCGCCGGCCACCCACATGCAGGGCTTTCTGTCGCGTGATGGCATGCCGCCTGCCGAGCTCCTCGCAGCGGCCCGCTCGGAGACCCTGGGGTACGGCGTCGAGATCATCGACGACCGGGTGATCGAGGTCACGAACGGCTTCACGCTCAGCCTCGCCGGGAGCCCGGCCCTGACCGCGCGACGGCTTCTCCTCGCGACCGGAGCGGTCGACCGGCTGCCCGACATTCCCGGTGCGCGCGAGCGCTGGGGCCGAGACTTCCTCCACTGCCCCTACTGCCACGGCTGGGAGGTTCGAGACCAACCGATCGGTGTCATCAACACCGGCCCCGGCTCGGTCGACTACGCGCACCTCCTGCGCCAATGGTCGTCCGAGCTGGTGTTCTTCACGCACACCCACCCGGTCACGTCGACCGAACGCCAGGTGCTCGACGCACGCGATATCGAGGTCAGCGACGGCCAGATCGCGGGACTGTCGATCGTGAATGACCGCCTCGACGCCGTCCAGCTCACAAACGGCAGCTCCATCGCGCGGACGGCGCTGTTCATCAGGCCCGCGCTCCACGCCCGCGACGACACCCTGATGCGGTCGCTCGGCCTCGAGGTCGACGAAAGCGGGATCGCCCGGGTCGACGCGACCGGCCGCACGACCATGCCCGGCGTGTGGGCTGCAGGCAACGCAAGCAACCCGCGAGCACAGGTCATCACCGCTGCAGGCGAAGGCTCAGCAGCCGGGATCGACATCAACAACGACCTCGTCGCGGAAGACATCCGCAACGCGCCCTCGACGCGTAGCGCCGCGGTGCGATCCGCACCAGCAACCAACCAACGCGAAAGGACATCCCGATGAGCAACCCGACCGAAAGCATTCCTGCACGGGTCCCGCCACCCACGAAACACCAGCTCGCGCTCATGATCTGGCTCTGCGTCTTCCCGACCCTGACGGCGATCAACCTCCTCGTCGGCGACTGGCTCAGCCCGATGCCGTCCGTGCTCCGCACCTTCGTGCTCGCAACGATCGCCGTACCCATCGTCATCTACGGGCTCATGCCCCACCTTCACGGGTTCCGCGCCCGGCTGGTGAGCCGCAAACGGCAGGAAGGCTGAAATGAGCGATCTCGACTACTCTCGACGATCCCAACAAGAAATGAGGGACACACCGATGGAGTCCGACCAGCGAAATGCACGGATCTTCGGAGTGCTCTTCCTCCTCACGTTCATCACCTCGATACCGGCGCTCGCGCTCTTCCAGTCCGTGCTCGACGACCCGGCCGCGTACATCGCCGGTGGCGGCAAGGACAGCCAGGTCTACCTCGGGGTGCTCCTCGAGCTCCTCCTCATCATCGCGAACGTTGCGACAGCAGTCGTGGTTTATCCAATCCTGAGGCGCCAGAACGAGATCCTCTCCCTCGGCTACGTCGCCGCGCGCCTCGTCGAGTGCATGTTCATCGCATCCGGGATCATCTTCGTGCTCGGGATCGTCAGCCTGCGTCAAGACGACCCGAGCGCCTCCGCACTCGCCGTCTCGCTCGCCGCGCTCAAGGACTGGACGTTCCTGCTCGGCCCCGGGTTCGTCGTCGGCTGGGGAAACGGCTTGATCCTCGGCTACCTGATGTACAGCTCCCGCCTCGTACCGCGAGGGATGGCGATGCTCGGCCTCATCGGTGGCCCACTGATCATCATCGCGGGGATCGGCGTGCTGCTCGACGTCTGGGACGCCGGCGGCACCGTGCAGGCCCTCGCGACGATCCCGGAGTTCCTATGGGAACTGTCGCTCGGGATCTACTGCACCGTCAAGGGGTTCAAACGCGACGCTCCGGTCCTCTCTCAGGCCACGAGCTGACGCGGTGCATAGGTGCCTCACCGCTGCGAACGAATCGCGAAGCCCGGATCGAGACACACCGGCGGGCGACGCCTCTCTCCGCTCGCCGTGGAGAACGCAACGGGCGATCCCGGCCGCAGCGGGCGGGATCGCCCTCCGCCTCGAGCAGGCGGATCGGCCTCACGGGCCTCGTGACTACACGGTGTGGGGTTGGCCCGCCGGCGCGATCGCGTCGCTGACGGTGATGACGAGCTTGCCTCGCGCCCGTCCGGCTACCAGCTGTCGCATGGCATCGGGCATGTCGCTGAGCGGGTAGGTCTGTTCGACCACGGGCACCAGTTGGCACTCGTCGATCAGTTCGCTGAGGCGTTCGAGAACGGTGTAGTGCTCCTTGGGGCCGAGCATGGTCAGGCGCTGGCCGACGAACGGTGAGAGGGCTAGTGCCCGCAGTTGGCGGCCCATGCCGATCCAGTTGCCCCCGCCTTCGCCGCCGACGATGACGAGAGCGCCCCTGGGGGCGAGCGCACGCCGCAGCCGTGAGAGCGCTGAGTTGCCGCCGACGTCGAGGATCAGGTCGTAGTGCTTCTCACCATCGGCGAAGTCCTCGCGGGTGTAGTCGATGACGTGATCGGCGCCGATCGACCGCACCAGGTCGAGCTTGTCGGTGCTGCAGACCCCGGTGACTTCCGCTCCCGTTGCCTTGGCGATCTGCACGGCGAAGCTGCCAACGCCGCCGGAGGCGCCGACGATCAATACGTTCTGTCCAGCCTGCAGCCGGCCGACGTCGCACAGTCCGCGCAACGCGGTCATCGCGGAGACGGGCACCGCGGCGGCCTGCTCGAACGTGAGCCTCGACGGCTTGCGCGCGAGCTTGTCCTCGCGGGCGGCGGCGAACTCGGCGAACGAGCCCTTGCTGACTCCGAACACCTCGTCACCGGGCTGGAAGCGCGTTACTTCGGTTCCGGCTGCAACCACGACACCCGCCACGTCGAGGCCGGGGATAGGGTTCTTCGGTGCGCGAAGGCCGGCGACCAGCCGGGCGGCATAGGGCAGACCGGCCATCAGATGCCAGGTGCCCCTGTCGAGCCCGGCGGAGTGGACCTGCACCAGCACCTCGTCGGGTCCGATCACCGGCCGGTCTATCTCGTCCACCGTCAACACGTCGGCCGTGCCGTACGCCTTC
>NZ_JBDSNT010000047.1:0-3832 GCF_039915195.1 Gaiella sp. | reverse complement strand
GCAGCTTCGTCGAGCCCTCCACATCCGTGAACAGGAAGGTGACCGTGCCGGAGGGAAGGTCGGCTCGCTGCGCGGGCGCCAGGGGCGAGGTCACCGTGGCACTGCACCCTGAAGCCGCGCGCCCCGTGCCTGGAGGCGTGCCGCGGGGAACAGGATGACTGTGCAGTCGTGCCGCTCGATCGCCTGCTCGAGGGCGCCGGGCACTGCGTGCACCAACTTCGCACCAGATCTGGGATCGAACGTGAACACCTCGTCCGACTCGAAACAGCATGACAGACACGCAGGCACGAATCGAAGTCTGTCATGCGAAAGTGGCGCTCGTCGAACGTCGCGACATGCGATTCGTGCAACGCGCCTCACGAGATGTTAGGGTCCCGTGACATGTCACCGTTCACCGGGTCAGGAGGTCGTTGATGGCCGTTCCGTTTCGCATCGGCGTGATGCAGCTCACGATGGAGCCGCTCGACGAGATGCTCGCGTCGGCCAGGGCAATGGACGAGGCGGGGATGGACACCGTCTGGCTCGCCGAGGCCTATCCGTGGTGGCGCAAGCATCAGATGGAGGCGCGCGGCTCGACCGTCGTCTCCGCGTTGATGGCCCGCGAGACGAAGAATCTGACGATCGCCTGGGGCATCATCTCGCCCTACACGCGCCACCCGGTGCAGGTCGCGATGGACGCGCGCGTCGTCCAGGAGGCCGCAGGTCCCGGTCGGTTCATCGTCGGCTTCGGAACGTCGAAGATCTTCCTCAACAACACCAAGCAGGGTGGGCCGCCGAAGGTGACCAAGCCGCTCGCGCACATGCGCGACTCCGTCGAGATCGTGCGGGGCATTCTCGGCGGCGAGCGCTTCGAGTACGACGGCAAGGTCTTCTCGGCCGACATTCCTGCCCTCTCCGACGAGGCACATGCGCCCCGCTGGGAGGTCCCCGTGTACGTGGCGGGGACGGCGCCGATGATGCAGCAGATCGGTGGTGAGATCGGCGATGGCCTCCTCACGCCGTCGATCACGACACCAGACTACGTCCGTTACACGGCGGGCAATATCCGCGAAGGAGCTACGAAGTCGGGCCGCGACCCCGGTGACGTCGATCTCGGCTGCACGATCCTTGCCTCGATCCACGCTACCGACCGCGCTGCGGGCCGCGACGGTGCCCGCGAGATCGGCGGCATGTACCTCGCGAACAAGGTGCAAAACATCCAGGGCTCTGCTGATGTGCTTCTCGAGTCCGCCGGTATCGATCAGGAAGAGATCATCCCCGTGGCCGAGGCGATGGAGCGCGGCGGCAGGCTGGCGGCGAAGGCGTTGGTGACCGATTCGCTGCTCGACAAGTGCAGGCCGATCGCAGGCACCCCGAGCGACTGCATCGAGGCGATCGAGGAATACCGCGACGCGGGCTGCACTCACATCATGCTCGAGCTCTGGGGCGAGGATCGACTCGAGCAGATCCGTCTGTTCGGCGAGAAGGTGCTCCCGCACTTTCGGGACGCGTGAACGTGACCGCGGCCTCCGTCTCCGTCGACCGCGACCGGCTCGTCGAGACCGCGGCCCGGATGATCGACGTCCACAGCTTCACGGGCGACGAGCAGGGGATGGGGGAGCTGATGGTCGAGCTCTACCGCCCGCTCGGCCTGCAGGTGCAGTGGCAGCAGGTCGAGGACAACCGGGCGAACGCGCTCGGCATCTGGAACGGTGCGGGCGGCGGCAAGTCGCTCATGTTCAACGGGCACATGGACACGTCCTACTCGGGCCGCGAGGAGTGGCTTCGGGATGTCCCCGGCTTCCAGCCACAGCACTTCGTCGACGACGGCCGCCTCTACGGACTCGGGATCTCGAACATGAAGGGAGCGCTCGCGTGTTACGTCGAGGCGGTGAACGCCCTGCAGGACGCCGGCGTGCGCCTCAAAGGCGACGTGCTCATCGCCGCGGTCTGCGGCGAGATCGAGAAGACGCAGTACGGTGATGCGACGGGGGCCGAGTACCGGGGGTACGCCGCGGGATCCCGCTACCTCGTCTCGCATGGCGGCGTCGCTGACATGTGCCTGCTCGGAGAGCCCACGGAGGGGAAGGTCGTGCTCGGCCACTTCGGCGCCCTGTGGCTCCGTATCCGGGTGCACGGCAACTTCATCCACACAGCCTTCAGCGAGGGGAAGCGCGATCAGAACGCAATCCTGCGCATGCACGACGTCCTCGCTGCGGTGAAGGAGTGGATCCCCGCGTGGGAGAACGACCCGGTGAACGCCTACAGGGGCGTAAAGGCGATCGTCAATGTCGGGGCGATCGACGGGGGCTTCGGCTGGCGGGTCTCCCGCACGCCACACCAGGCCGATCTGTTCCTCGACGTGCGAGTGCCGCCAACGAAGGAGATGGGCGTAGCGCGCCGCGAGGTGCTCGACATGGTGCGAGGCCTCGCCGGACGGTTCCCGGAGTACGGTATCGAGGGCCAGGTCTACGTGACGGCGCCCGGCGCGGAGATCGACGAGGGCCACGAGCTGGTCGCTGCGATCGACGCCTGCCATGAGGAGGTGTTCGGCGAGGTGCCGGAGCGAGACGTCACGCGCTGGTTCTCCGACGCCTCGGCGCTGACACGCTACGGGATCCCAACCGTGAACTACGGCACGTCGACAGGATTGATGGACGTCGAGAAGGGCGAGAACCTGGACATCGACGGACTTGTGAAGACCGCAGAAACGTACGCAAAGATCGCGATGCGTATCTGTGGCGTCGCGTGAGGATCCTTGTGTTGAATCAACACGAACTATCGAGCGAGAGGACGGGAAGCACGTGAAGCTGGTGACGTTCGGCGAGGGAGTCGGCAGGGTCGGGGTACTCGATGGCGAGGAGATCGCCGTCCTCGCAGTCCCGACGATGCGGGAGTACTTCGAGCGTGGTGGCGCCGACGAGACCGGTGAGCGAGTGGCGCTCGTCGAGACGCGGCTCCGAGCGCCGATCATCCCGAAGAAGTTCTTCCACACCGCCGGGAATTTCCGCGAGCACAAGACGGAGTCGGAGAACGTCAACTGGTCACATGACATCGCGCCCTGGATCAACTTTTTCCAGAACGTCGACGCAATCGTCGGCCACGACGAGCCCGTCATCTATCCGGAGCACCTGACCGAGGAGCTCGACTACGAGCTCGAGCTGGCGGTCGTGCTGAAGAAGGCGGGGAAGTGGTTCACACCGGAGGAGGCGGTCGACTATATCGGCGGCTACGTCATCTTCAACGACCTCACGGCCCGCGATATCCAGCGCGGCGAGATGCGTTCTGGCGTCTTTTCCTTCTGCAAGGCGATCGATACCTTCTGCCCGCTCGGGCCGTGGATCGTGACGCCCGACGAGGTCCCTGATCCGCGCGACCTTCGCATGGTGCTTCGCGTCAATGGCGAGGTGCGCCAGGAGTCTCACTCGGGGAACATGTCCGTCACGATCCCCGAGATCCTGTCGAACTTCTCGGGCCTCGGATACTCGGCGGGCGATGTCCTCTCGACCGGCACCGTCGCCGGCGTGGCCGGCTTCAAGTCGCCCGAGGAGCGGGCATTGCTCTACCTCAAGCCGGGCGACGTCGTCGAGGCCGAGATCGAGCACATCGGTGTGCTTCGGAACCCGATCGTCTCCTGGCAGGAGGGGCACGGCAGCCCTCCGCTCGCTCGTGTGCGCCCGTGGGGTGAAGGAGTCTAGACGTGCGTTGGCCGCGTGACGACGCAAAGCTCGACCGCGTTCGCTCACTGATGCGCGATCGCGGCCTCGACGCGCTCGTCGTCCGCGCACCGGACAACGTGCTCTACCTGACGAACTTCTGGGGGATGAAGGGCTATGACGCCGTCGTCTTCCCG
>NZ_JBDSNT010000049.1:0-20650 GCF_039915195.1 Gaiella sp. | reverse complement strand
CGTCGCGCGCTCCCTGGAGTGAGTAGCGCCACGATCAGGCTTGTTCTCAACGAGTTGAGGGATGCTGGGAAAATTCGTTCAAGCACAGGCCGCTCTGCGAGCTGGACGAGGATTGACTGAATACGCCATGGCGCGTGATGGGCGTTCGCGCTCGCTGGTCGGCAGCTCGTAACGGAATCGGCTCCGGAGAGCTCGCCTGGATGCTCGTCAACCGTCGCAGACTGCGACTTGACATCTTCTGTCTCCACCTCGTCGTGGCTGTCACCACCCCTAGAGAAGATTCGCAAGGAGGCTCTCACGAACCTTCGTCCGCTGGAGGATCCGCCAGCCGGCTCCCCAAGCGGCTTCTCCCAAAGAGCCGTTACGAATCGAGCCTCGATCCAGTCAACGGGTACTGCCTGGCCGCTCCCAGAGCGCTGTTCCGAATTTCTGAAGCTGTCCCATAAGGATTCGATGTGCAGGGGTTTTCTGGCCTTGCGGAAAGATTTAGTTCGTCAGAAAGCCCCCGGAAAGATGTTGTAGTCCGCACCTCGACCAATTGGCAGGCAAGGAAACGCATCGCGTCTGGCGATACGGTCGATCGTGCTATGTCTGCTCCCGAGAGTGGGAGAGCCTAGGGACTAGCTGACTGGCTCCTCGCCGTGCAGGCGACGGAGCGCGGTCTCACGGTCTATGTCGTCCAGGTGTGCGTCGAGGTTCGTCGTGGTCGGGCATGGGGTTCATCCCGGAGGGACAATCGTCGCGACAGAAGCGAGCACGCGAGGGTTTGAGTTCGGTGACGGTTGGGCAGCCTAGAAGGTGGATAGTCCTCGTCATGGAGTCATGGGTTGGGGAGTGGTCGGATGAGTGGCCTCAAGCGTGAGTTGCACGTGCTGGGTACGTCGGTCGAGTCAGCGGTTGAGGAGATGGCCGTCCCCGCAGGGTTGTTCGATGCTGATGGCGTGATTTTATGGCAGAACGCTGCCTCTCTGGCGCTATGGGGGTCGCGTATCGGCACCAACTTTGCGCACCTTTCGGGTGCCGAGGTTCAAGTCGGCGAGCTTGAGGCATTCCAAGAGGTAGTTGCCACCGGAGAGCCGTCGGACATTTGGATGCAACTGACCAACGTGGACGGTGCGCCCGCGTCGATCATCATGAACATCCACGCGCTCCGTGACGACAACAACACCGTAGTCGGCGCGCTCGGAATCACCCGCGAAGCTAGTGTCGTTAGGCGTCCCGCCGCTACGGTTCCGGGCCTTACGGAGCGGCACATCGAGATTCTGCGGCTCCTCGCTTCAGGGCGAGCCACTGAGGAGATCGCCTCTGATCTGTCGTTGAGCCCGGCGACGGTTCGTAACAATATTGCGAAGCTGATGGCGGTCCTCGATGTTCACTCTCGTCTGCAGGCTGTCCTGGCAGCGGGCGAGGCGGGGCTCCTCGACCCGGAACTGGTCGGCCCGGTCACGCCACGATCGTAGCGCGGTAACCGCTCCCCGTCGGGGAAGCAGGAGCGTGGACTTCCCCTTCTGGCAGCCTGAGGCGTCAGATTCGTTTGTATCTGGTGACACTCGGTTTGTCGCCGATAACGCATCTGTGACGCGTTTTGGGACTGATGGCGGTTTGTTTCCTGCGTTGAGGCAGGAGGCTCGTGCTCGCTTCTCTGAGCGGGCGCCTGTTCGGCTCGTTCGCGAAGTGGAGCGAACGACCGATTTTTGGCAGGCAACGGTTGATTCGATCGAGGAACATGTTGCGGTTCTCGATGAGGTCGGCACTGTGGTCGCCGTCAATGCGGCGTGGCGCGACTTCGCAGCTGCGAACGGCGGCGGGGCGGATGTTTGCGTGGGCGCTGATTATTTCGGTGTGTGCGAGCGTTCCGCGGGGGCTGGAGATCGGTTGGCGTCCGAGGCGCTTGCTGGGCTGCGCGGCATCGTGGCTGGAGATCGCGAACTGTTCGAGCTTCTGTATCCGTGCGACTCTCCCACCGAGCAGCGCTGGTTTCGGTTGCAGGCACGCATCTTCGTCGCCGCCACGCAGGCTCGGTCGATCGTCGTCACACACCGAAACGTCACTGAAGCGCAGCGGCTCAACGAGCAAACGAGGTTTCGGGCGCGGCTGCTCGACGGTCTTCAGGCGGCGGTGATCGCTCTCGACGCCGACGGCTGCGTGACGGAGTGGAACAAGGCAGCCGAGCACTTGTACGGGTGGAGCCGAGAGGAGGCTCTCGGTTGCCGAGCGCGCGAGCTGCTCGTGCCCGATGACCAGCGTGAAGCGGCAGCGACTGCGATTGCGGCGCTGCAGCAGTTCGGGGAGTGGATCGGCGACTTCGTCGTTCAGCGGCGTGACGGTTCCAGGGTGACGATCTCGGCCCACAACGCCCTGGTGTACACCGGGGACGGCGACGTGGAGGGCATGGTCGGCATCGCGACGGACGTGACCGGACGGATCGCCGCTGAGCACGAGATAAGGGGGGTTCGCGACTTCTTGCGCGCGGTGACCGACAGTCTCGGCGAAGGTTTGTTTGCGCTCGACGACAGCGGGCGAGTCACCTACGTGAACGACACAGCCGCGGAGCTTCTCGGGTTCCCGCCTGCCGAGCTTCTCGGCGTCCGCATGCACGATCTCACACATTTCCTGCATCCCGACGGCAGCCCTCACGCCTTTCAGGACTGCCCTATCGAGCACGCTCGAACTGAGAAACGCGTGATGCGCGTCGACGATGACGTTTTCGTTCGCAAGGACGGTACGCTCCTTCCGGTCGCCTACACCGCCTCACCGTTCAAGACCGAGCGAAGCGTCACCGGATCGGTCATCGTGTTCCGTGACGTCACCGTGCAGAAGGCGGAGGCCGACCGACAGCAGAAGGAACTCGACGCGCTCGGATGGGTAGGGCGTGTCCGTGAAGCGCTCGCCGACGGCGGGCTTGTCCTCCACTCGCAGCCGATCGTGTCTGCTCGCACCCGAGAGCAGGTTGGTGAGGAACTGCTGCTCCGCCTGGTGGTCGGCGAAGAGATCGTGGCCCCAGGTGTGTTTCTTCCGCCAGCGCAGCAGTTCGGATTGATGGGCGAGATCGACCGATGGGTGATCCGCGCCGCGATCAAGCTCGCCCAGGCCGGTAAGCCGCTGTCGATCAACCTGTCGGCGGGCTCACTTGTCGACAGCGATGTGACCCGCCTGATCGAGCGCGAGATCCGATCGGACGGTATCGACGCCGCGCTGCTGACCTTCGAGGTGACCGAGACGGCGATCATCGCTGACGAGGCGGCAGCCAAATCCGCTCTCACACGGCTCCGTGAGTTGGGCTGCAAGATCGCCCTGGACGACTTCGGCTCCGGCTACGGCGGCTTCCACTACCTCAAACATCTCCCGGTCGACTTCATCAAGATCGACCGGGAGTTCGTCGGCGACATCATCGACGACCGCTACAGCCGCCACGTCGTCGAGGCGATCGTGAGCCTCGCCCGCGGGTTCGGCGTAGCCACCGTCGCAGAAGGCGTCGAGAGCGCCGCGATCCTGGAGCTCCTGTCAGAGCTCGGCGTAGACTGCGTCCAAGGCTACTTCCTCGGCCGACCCATGGCAATTGCTTCGCCGAACCCAACGACACCAGTCCACGAGAGGAAGATTGGATGAGCAACCAGGAAGACATAGACCACACGAGCGAACTCCAACACGACATCGACCAAGAACAGGCGCTGGCCGATCTCGACCAGGCGGTCGGCGATCGCGAACAGGCGATCGCAGACCGCACCGACGAACGCCTCACCGCCGATGACGCCCAACTCGGAGCCGACGAAACGAGCGCTCCCGACGAAATCGCAATCCAAACCCAGCTCCGCCGCCGCCACATCGGACTCGAGAACGCCAGACGCCGCCTCGACAGCCATCAATCCCAGCTCGGCCAAGCGCAGACCGGCCGCGACGAGCGCCAAGACACCCTCGACCACCAACAAGATGCGCTCGAAAGCGGCGAGCAACCCGCTCCGCCCGCAGAACACGAAGACAGCGAACGCGTACGCGCCGCCGAGGAACGCGCCATCGCCGCCGTCGCACGCGCCGAGGCAGCACTCCACCGGGCCGAAGCACTAAGGCAGCGCCACAAACCAACCTAACTCTGCTGTACGGACGCGACGCCTTCACGACCTCGGTCATGCAGCAGGCTGCCCCACTTCACGGCGTAGGCAAGCTGGCTGTATGTGCGGCAGAGATCGCGCTCTCTCACCGTGAATGGTGGGACGGAACGGGCTACCCAGCGCGCTCACGGGGCGACAAAATACCCCTCAGAGGACGCATAACTGCGGTTGCCGACGTGGTTGACGCGCTAACTCACGCGCGGCCCTACGAGGACGCATGGAGCGTCGGGCAAGCGATGGATGAGATTCAAGGACTCAGCTGTCGACAATTCGACCCTGCCGTAGTTGAAGCGTTCAACCGGACGCTTCAGCTACCTGTCGGTTGCGGGCCAACCGAGTCATAACGGTCAGGCACGGAGCGAGCGGGCTTTGAGAAAGTCGGCATCGGCTCGGCCGATCAGTGTCTCCAGCGTGTCATCGGGGCGGGCCTCGGCGACACCGAACGTGACGGACTGGTTTGGGTTGACCGATCCGAGGGCTGCCACCGCGCTCTGCAAACGCGCCGCTGCTTTGGCTTCGTGCAGATTCGGCATGAAGCAGACGAGTTCGTCGCCGCCGTACCGCAGGACGATGTCGTAGGCGGTCGTGAAGACGACCGGAAGGGTTCGCGTACGGCGTGTGTACCCAGCGTTGATGCAAAGGCGGTGGGTCGGAACGCTCGGTTCCAAGTTCTCCACGGAGGCACCCTCGGAGGTGGTGGTGTCCGTGGCGGCGACATCAAGGTTCGTGGACTGTGCGCCGATACCCTGATGGTGAACCGTAAGCCAGGCATCTCGGACGATTCCTCACCGGCCCATCGCCGCGTTGGTGACGAGGCGCTGCGGCGCCACCTTCGACGGGCATATCGGTCAGAGTTGACGCGGGTCTGGTTGCCGGCGGTGTGTCTCCTGAGTCTGCTGATCGGCGGGATGAGTGTCCTCCTGCTCCACAGCCAGGAGCAGTCACGCGTCGAGCTCGAGCGACGCTTTGCGCTTCGCGCCGCTCTCCAGAGCAGCTTCGTCGCTGCCTATGTCGCTGATATCCACAAGCGTGAAGTGGCGCAGGCTGCCGAGCTGCTCGCAGGCCGAGATACCAGCACGACCCGACTCGCTCGCGCCAGTGGTGTGTTCGGTTCCAGCGCGGCCGTTCTCCTCGATGCTCAGGGGCGCGCGTTGAGCGTCCTGCCCGCCAAGCCGGAGTTGATCGGCAAGCGGCTGGATGTGAAGTATGCGCACCTCCGCGCCGCGGTCGCCGGTACCTCCGCCGTTTCGGGGGTCGTGCCTTCCGCCACCCGGTCCGAGCCGATCGTCGCCTTTGCCGTCCCTTTCCACTCTCCTTTCGGACGCCGCGTCTTCAGCGTTGGCGTTCCGATCAGTGGGGGGCCACTCCGGCAGTTCCTCGGCAGTGGTTTGCCCTTCAAGGGCGGCCGGGCCTACCTGATCGACGCCGACGGCAGGCTCATCGTTGCCGGCGGCTCAGCCGAGCAGGTGCTTGCTCTTCCGCCCGAGACGCTCGGGACGAGCGGGAACGTTGCCGTCAACGGCACGCAGTACCGCTTTGACTCCGAAGCTGTTCGGGGCACTCCCTGGCGGTTGCTGACGCTCGCTCCTTCCTCCCAGCTCCTCGCCCCGCTGTCCGGCCCGAAGAAGTGGATCCCGTGGGTTGTCCTCCTGGCCTTCGTGCTCGCAGCGGCGGCAGCCCTGTGGCTGCTGGGCAAGCTCATCCGCCGCAACGCCGAGCTTTCCCACCTCGCAGCTCACGACTCGCTGACTGGCGCCGTCAATCGCCCTGCGCTCGAGCTGGCCTTCGATCGCCTGGCCCTCGAAGGTCGCCGATCGAACTCGGCGACCGGCGTGCTGGCGATCGACCTCGATCATTTCAAGGACGTGAACGACCTCCACGGGCATGCCGTCGGCGACGAGCTGCTCCGCCGCGTCGTCGAGACCCTGATCGCGACCGTGCGTCCGTCGGACATCGTTGCTCGCATTGGTGGCGACGAGTTCATCGTCCTGCTCGCGGATGTCGACCAGCAGAAGGCAGACGAGGTGGCCGAGCGAGTCGTTCAGAGCCTCGGCGAGGTCCTGTTCCCCGTCGGCGTCGCCGGCCTTCGCGCCAAGTGCAGCGTTGGCATCGCCCTTGCCGGCCGGGACGACTCGATGGACAGCGTGCTCGCTCGCGCCGACGGCGCCCTTTATGAAGCGAAGTCCGTCGGCCGGAATGGTTGGCGCGCCGCCCTCGTCGCCTAACAGGTTTCGTCGTATTCCCGACGCTTCGGCATGCCCCGACTAATCGACCGGGAGTGGCGACGACGTCCTCAAAAGCTTCACCGAATGAGATAGCAAGATGTCAGCCCGAGCGGCTCCAGCCGCCCTCCGGGTCGTAGTTCGGGTGTCCAGTTGAGAGAGCACAGTTGTAAGCGTTCCTGGCGACGTTGTAAGTGTTCCTCGAAATCGCGCAAGAACCGGTCGCTCCCCGCTTCTACCTGGTGTACACCCAACCAGGGGAGAATATGATGACGCGTAAATTCCTGATCACCGCAGTGACGGTGATGTCACTCGTGATCGTGGGCGTGGCGGCTGCAGCGACGGTGCCGGTCTCGATCACGAAGAACGGGTACGTACCGAACGCGGCGACGATCGCAGTCGGCGACACGGTTCAGTTCACAAACACCGACACGGTCGCTCACCAGGTGATCTTCAAGTCCACGACCGGTGTAACCTGCACGCCGAACCCGCTCGTGCTGCAGCCGACGCAAACCGGTACGTGCACGTTCGCGGCACCGGGAACGTTCACCTACTCCGATCCCAACGTGAAGGGAAACACCTTCCGCGGAACGGTTACCGTGACCGGCCAGGTGCCCGCCGAGACGCTGACGCTCTCGGCGCAGCCGAAGGCGGCCGTCTACGGGAGCAAGGTCACGTTGGCGGGGACGCTTTCGAACCAGAAGGTCGGCGAGAACGTCGATGTGCTCGCGACCCCCTGTGGACAGACCGCGGCAGCCAAGGTGACCACGGTGCAAACGACGGCCGGTGGCGCATACACCGCCGTTATCGCACCGCTCAAGAACACCGTGTTCACGGTGAAGGTGAAGAGCACGTCGAGCAAGGCCGTGACCGTGAAGGTGAAGCCACGTCTCCGTCTCGGCAAGGTGGCAGCGCACCGCTACTCGCTGCGTGTGTTCGCCGCCCGGAGCTTCGCGGGCAAGTATGGAACGTTCCAGCGCTACAACACCACCCTCGCGCGTTGGGTCAACGTCAAGCGTGTGCTCCTGCGCGCCAACTCGACGGGGATCGCCCCGACGGTGATCTCGAGCGTATCGTTCCGCTCGACCGTCCCGTTGCGGTCGAAGGTTCGCGTTGTCCTGCCGCAACTCCAGGTCGGCGGCTGCTACCTGCCGGGTCGCAGCAACGTGATCCTCGGCTAACACAAGTCGACTGATGCTGGGCATCATCCGCTGCTGCGCCGCGCCAGCGGATGATGCCCAGAATGATCGCGGTCTTGCGATCGCATACGAGTTCGGCGCGGGCCAGTTCTGCCTCGACTACCTCCAGGCCGCCCGCCACGGTCGAGGCCTGCCACGCCGCCTACCTCAACCTGATCACGCGGAGGTCGCCATTCCCGGCGGCGTTCGACACACCTATGAATCCGGCCGACAATCTGGCTGCCGTGAAGGCAACCGGCTTCCTCGTGAGCTGCCCGGCGCCAGTTCGGCCTGTAGTTCCGATTCCGATGCGGTGAAACCGACGGTTCGGTAGATGCGGATGGCGGCGTCGTTCGGGTCAGCGACCATCACGAGCGTCTCGGCGTCCAGCTCCGCGATCCCGTACTGGCCGACGTGATGGACGAGCGTGCCCGCGAGACCGCGTCGCCGGAACTCGGGGTGGGTCTCGACGGACTGGAACCGCGCGAGGCCGCTGCCGGCGGTGATCAGCCCCATCTGCGTCACGAGGCGGTCGTCGGAGAAGGCGCCGAACCATTGCCCATGACCGTCGGATACGAGAGCTCGGTTGCTCTCAACCCGCAGCGTGACGAACTCCAGATGGTTCTCCTCGTATCCGTCATGGCAGGCGAGTGTGAGCAAGATGCTCTGTTCCCAGTCACCGTCGGAGGAGAGGGCGCGGTACGTCGCTTCGGCGTTCGGGACGGGAGGAAGTTGCACGGACCTCGCTGTCATCACGGTGAGGGCGTCGATGGAGAATCCCTGTTCGGCGAAGCCGGCTAGCTCTCCGAACTCGCCGTCTGGACGGTCGAACGCGAACGCGCGATGACGCGCGCCCGGAAGAGTCGCGACGAATCGCTCGAGCCATTCGGCGATCGCGTCCGAGTCAGGGACGTGATCGAGCACGAAGAAGTTGCCCCAGTAGAAAGTCGGGTTGCGGGGCGTGCGAACCACGAGGTGATCACCGCGATCCTCGACCGTGGATCCGGCGCGCTCGAGGAGTGCGAGATCCGTT
Organism: Gaiella sp.; assembly: GCF_039915195.1. Classification (GTDB taxonomy): domain Bacteria; phylum Actinomycetota; class Thermoleophilia; order Gaiellales; family Gaiellaceae; genus Gaiella. Next base: position 12,108 of record NZ_JBDSNT010000049.1, on the reverse strand, counting down.
CTGAGTCCAAGCGAGGTGACGTCCATCGCGACGAGGGTAGCTCCCGAGGGCGTTACGATCGGGTCATGTCGAACCACCGCCTTGTCTACTCGACCGCCGGCGGCGATCATCGCCGTACGCCCAGTGAACAAGCTTCGACCTCGAAAGGCCCGCAGCTTCCAAACGACGGTGTCGCGCGCGTCTTCCGAGAGAAGGGTGGACGTGGCGGCAAGACGGTGACGGTGGTCCGAGGGCTCAGGGGCGACCTCAACGGGATCGCGAAGGATTTGAAGCGGCACTGCGCCACGGGCGGGGCGGTCAAGGAGGGGACAATCGAGATCCAGGGTGACCATCGCGACAAGATCGTGGCCCGTCTGCTCGCCGCAGGAATCCGCGCGAAGCCTGCCGGCGGTTGACCCTCAGCTGGAGTCGGGTGTCGGAACGGCCAGGACCGGCGCGGTCATGGGTGCGGGATCGTTGCTCGCGGTCGCCTGCACGATCACCGCGATCGTGATGATCGCTCCTCCGACGAGCGTTGTGGCGGTCGGCCGCTCGGAGTAGGCAAGCCAGACCCAGAGGGGGCCGAGAACGACCTCGAGCAGGGTCAGGAGCGCGACCTCTGCGGAGGGCAGCATCCGCGCTCCCACCGTGAGAAGCGTGAGGCCGAGCCCCATCTGGAAGAAGCCGAGAAGAAGGAATATCGTCCAGTCGGAGCCGGTCGCTGAACCGATCGAGATGAATGGTGCGAGCACGACCAGGACGAGCACCTGCGAGGCGCAGGTCGCGGGGAGCATCGACACCTCCTGTCGATGCCGTGTGATCACGATCACGACGGCGAACGAAGTCGTCATCACGAACGGGAGTAGGACTGCAAGCGCTCCCGCGTCGAGAGACCCTGCGACCATCACCGACATGCCGACAGCCGCAACCGCGATTGCGAGCCAGGTACGCGCGGCGATGCGCTCAGACATGACCACCCAGGCGAGGAGCGCCGCGAGCATCGGTGCGGCGGCCTGGAAGAAGAGGACGTTCGCGACCGACGTGTAGTTGAGGGCGAACAGGAACGTCCCCGACGAGATCGCGAGCGAGACGGTCACGATCACACCGCTGAGTCCGAGCGAACGGAGCGAGGCGATCGCGCGGCCTCGCTCCGTGAAGCCGACGACCCCGAGCAGGAACATGAACGCGAAGAACGCGCGTCCAGCGATCTGGGTTGCCGCTGTGGCCTCGAGTGCGTGCTGGCCGAGCCCCGCGGTCGACCACGCGATCGCTGCGCCGAGAATCGCGATCCGGCCGTTCCTCGTCCTCCGCTTGGCGTTCGCCACGTCCACGACGCCAGTCAACCACGTAGGGTCAAGGGATGCGGAGGGCCAACGTCACCGACGCGGTCTCGCGTCTCGGTACCGAGGGCGCATTCGCCGTTCTCGCCCGCGCGCGGGCGCTCGAGGCAGACGGCCACGACGTGATTCACCTCGAGATCGGCGAGCCCGACTTCGAAACTCCGCCGCACGTCGCGGAGGCGGGAGTCGACGCGATCAGGGCGGGGGAGACGCACTACTGCCAGACGGCCGGGCTACCCGCGTTGCGCGAAGCTGCCGCAGCATCGCTTTCGTCATCGCGGAACGTCGCCCTCGATCCGCAGAACGTCCTCGTGGCGAACGGGGCCAAGCCGTTCCTCTTCTTTACGGTACTCGCTACCTGTGGGGCTGGTGACGAGGTGATCTACCCCGACCCCGGCTTCCCGATCTACGAGTCGGCCGTCCGATTCGTGGGGGCGACGCCCGTGCCGCTTCCGCTGCGCGAGGAGCGCGGCTTCAGCTTCGATCCGGCCGAGCTCGAGAGCCTGCTCAGCGAGCGAACTCGACTCGTCATCCTCAATGCACCACACAACCCGACGGGCGGCGTCATTCCCGGCGCCGACCTCGAGCGTGCGGCCGCCGCGATCCTTCGTACGCCCGCCTGGGTGCTCACGGACGAGGTCTATTCGCGGATCACGTACGACGTCGTGGCGCCGTCGATCGCGTCGCTGCCGGACCTGCTCGACCGCACGATCCTCCTCGATGGCTTCTCGAAGACGTTCTCGATGACGGGCTGGCGGCTCGGCTACGCCGCGGTTCCCACCGATCTGGTCGATCCGCTGACTCGGCTGATCGTCAACTCGACATCGTGCGTGCCCCCGTTCGTCCAGCTCGCGGGCGTTGCTGCGCTAGAGGGACCGCAGGATGCGGTCGTCGAGATGGTTGCCGAGTTTCGCCGCCGCCGCGACTACCTCGTCCCCGCACTGAACAGTATTCCCGGCATCAGCTGCATCGAACCCGGCGGGGCTTTCTACGCCTTCCCGAACGTATCGCAACTCCCGCTCGACGCGGATACGGTCGCGGAGCGCCTCCTCGTCGAGGCCGGAGTAGCACTCCTCGCGGGGAGGGCTTTCGGGATCCATGCGACCGATCACCTGCGCGTGTCGTATGCCTCGTCGCTCTCGAACCTCGAGCAGGCCGTCGAGCGCATTCGCGCGTTTGTCGCCTCATTGGATACCTGATCCAGCGCGATGCGCGGTTTCATCGACGTTCACTCACATGTCGTGCCGTCGTGCGACGACGGTGCTGAGGGAATCGAGGAGGGTCTCGCTCTCTGCCGCATCGCCTTCGAGACCGGCACGGACGTGCTTTTCGCGACGCCGCACGCGCACGCCCCGTGGGACACCTTTCCGAGAAGTCCCCGGCGGGATGCCGTGTACGCCGCCGCGTTGCCAGTGATGCAGAAGGAGGCCGCGACATGGGGTCTCGACCTTCGGCGCGGCTGGGAGGTCTACCCGACCGTGATCGCGCCGGAGAACGTGGAGGAGTACTCGCTCGAGGGAACCAGGGGAGTCCTCATCGAGTTCCCCGGCTTCTGGCTCGACCTGGACGACGCGGTCGCGATCGTCTGCGAGGCAGCGATGATCGTGGAGAGCGCCGGACTGCTGCCGATACTCGCCCATCCGGAGCGCTGCCGCGCTGTCGCTGACGATCCGGGGTGTGTTCGAGCGCTCGTCGAACGGGGCTGGTTGCTCTGCGCCAACGCACCATCCTTCCTCGGCGGCCACGGCCAGACCGCGGAACGTACGGCGTGGGCCCTCCTCGACGCAGAGCTGATCGCGCTCGTCGCATCGGATGGGCACACCCGCGGACGCCCGCCCGTCATGGACGACGCGTACGCCGCCGTATGTGAGCGGCGAGGCGAGGCGGCTGCGCGACCGCTGTTCACCGGTTCAGCGATTCCCTGGTGCTGAGCTCACAGCCGCCAGTCGACTTCCCGAACCCCGGCCGCCGCGAGCAGTGCGTTCGCACGCGAGAAATGGCGGCAGCCGAAAAAGCCGTTGTGGGCCGAGAATGGCGATGGATGCGCGGCCGTGAGAACGTGGTGCCGCGCCGTGTCGACGATTGATCCCTTCTGTTGGGCGTAGCGCCCCCAGAGCAGGAAGACGATTCCGTCGCGCCGCGCGGACAGCTCTGCGATGACGCGATCCGTGAACGACTCCCATCCCTTTCCGGCGTGGGAGGCGGGTAATCGCGGAGCCACCGTGAGCACGCTGTTCAGGAGCAGCACGCCACGTTCGCCCCACGGCGTGAGGTCGCCGGTCGTCGGCGTGGGAACGGAGAGGTCGGCTGCGAGCTCGGCGAAGATGTTCCGCAGCGACGGCGGGTGTGCGACGTCGGAGGGAACGGAGAACGAGAGCCCCATCGCCTGGCCGTGGCCGTGGTAGGGGTCCTGCCCCAGGATCACGACGCGCACGCTCGGGAGGGGGGTTAGCCGGAGCGCGTTGAAGACGAGGGGAGCAGAGGGGTAGAACCCGCGCCCGGCTACCACCTCCGAGCGCAGAAACTCGCGGAGTCCTTGCATGCCGGGCGTCTCCAGCTCGTCGCCGACCGCGTCCAGCCAGCTGGGATCCATCATCGGGGTCACAGGCGACAGATGATACGAATCCGCATCGCTGGAGGGTCGCCCGTGCTGTCGGCATTGGGTACGCTTTGACGCGAAATCCGAGCGCGGTTCCGGAGGCGACATGATGCTTCCTTCACCCGTTCGACATCGGGTGAGAGGAGGTGTTTGATTCATGGCAACAGGAACGGTGAAGTGGTTCAACGATGCGAAGGGCTACGGCTTCATCGCCCCGGACGAGGGAGGCAAGGACCTCTTCGTCCATCACAGCAACATCGCCGGTGAGGGGTTCAAGACCCTTGCCGAGAACGCGAAGGTCGAGTACGACGCCCGCGAGGGTGAGAAGGGCCCGGAGGCGACGAACGTCGTCGCCCTCTAGGACGATGTCTGCGCGTGAGGCGCGGGGTCCAGTGCGACCCCGCGCCCGACTCGCTCGAGGAGGTGCGGCCCGTGGGTGAAGAGAAGATCGAGATGGAAGGCGAGGTTCTCGAGGCCTACCCAAGTGGCATGTTCCGCGTCCTGCTCGACAACGGGCACGAGATGATCGCCTACACGGCGGGCAAGATGCGTCGCTATCGGATCCGGATCAATCCTGGTGACCGGATCAAGGTCGAGCTCTCGCCGTACGATCTCAGCCGCGGGCGAATCGTCTACCGAAACCGCTGAGCACCGGACAGGGCTGAAGCTTCTCAGCCGGTTGCAGCGGTCAGAGACCTCAGCCCCGTGCCCACGGCCCGAACTGGACGAAGGAGAAGCTTGCCCGCGCTGTTCGGTTACCTCTTCTTGCCCTTGCGGCCGGTCGAGCCCGGGCGTTGCTGCACGATCATTCCCTGCGCTCCACGCTCCTGCCGCCGCCTCTGGTCACGGTTGACGGGCTCGGGCATTGCGCCCTGCTCGCCGGCCATCGCGACGTAGGCCTTGCGCTCCGCGGGCGTCATGACAGCGAGCGCACGCTGCGCCTGCTCGGGGGTCTTGATCTCACCGAATGTCTGCATCTTCTTGATCGCGCCGGCGAGCTCGGGGTTCGAGCGCTCGTAGGCGGCGACGGACATCTTCTGGAACCAGCGTCGCATGAACGGGATCTTCGAGAGCAGCGTCACGATCGGACGCAGGAAGCGACCGTTCTGGATGCGCGCGAGGAGGTAGAGCACGCCCATCGCGAGTAGGAGCACCCCGATGAAGATGAACGGCAGGAGGTACAGGGTGTTGATCGCGAGTGGCATCGTGCGATTCTAGCCGCTTCGAACGTCAGGTCAGGGGGTGATGGTGATGGTGAATCGCCGCGCGACTGACCGGCCCGCGATATCGGTCGCACGTAGGAGGAGCGACCGCTTCCCGGCCATGCGAGGAGTACCCGACAGCACTCCGCGTGGTTTCAGCGCTAGCCCTGCTGGAATCGCTCCCCGCACGAGCACCCACCGCACGGGTACGGTGCCGCCCGTCGTGCGCAGGCGGATGGTGTATCGACCCCTGACGTGGCCAGCGGGAAGCCGGGTCGTGGCGATTGCGAGCGGACGCCTGGTGGGCATTGCGACGAGACCGAGGTCGTCCAGTTTTCCATGGACAAGGGTCGCCATCGCGATCGCTCCGTCACGGCGCAGATGCAGGCCGTCGGCTTGAAACCAGTCCGGATGACTCCGGGAGTAGAGATTCCAGTCGACCACGGTCAGCTCCGGATGACGTGTCGAGGCTTCGCGGATCAGATCGTTCATGTTGAGATACGACTGGCGTTCCGCGCGAAGGGTGAGCCAGAGGACGCTCGTGACGCCGGCATCGCGCAGCGCCGTCAGCGTCGTCTCGATCGTCGACGCGAACGTGCTCTCATAGTCGTTGTACCCGGTCGCGACGACCACGGTCGGCCCGAGACGCAGCGACGGAAGAAGCTCGATCAGCGTCGGTGGCCGTTTGCCCTCGTAGGGGCAGCTCTCGCCAACGAGACGTCGACAGGGCGCCACCTGGAGGTCGAGGTCGATCCCGCGTTCGAGGACGAGTCTGGCGTCCGACTCGAGCGCCATCGCCGTGGCAATCGAGTCGCCGATCACAGTTACCCTCGCCCTGGGTGTCGTGGAGGAGGCGGCCGAAACCGTGGCTGCACCAACGCAGACAGCCGCGACGAGTATCAATGTGAAGGCGCGTCGCACCTTCAGAGGATAGATACCTAGGCGAGCCCGCCCTGGCCGTCGTGCCGACCCGCTGCCTTCTCGTCGTCACGAGCATGCATGATGCGCTCGCGCAGATCCTGCGGGTCGTTCACGCCGATGAAGCTGAATCGATCCGCGGCGTTGTCGCCTGCCGTGTCGAAGTCGATCGATCCGACCCTCATGATCCGGTCGACGGGAGATTGCTTGACCGTGATGTTCTGGATGCGGTCGACGTTCGTGCTGCTCTCGGTCTTGGAGAGGATCCCGCTGCGAATGTTGAGGCGGCCCGTCGTGATCGTGTACTGCGTGAAGAAGCGCTGCATCCAGCCGATCACGATCGTCACGGCCAGACCGACGAGGAGAACCGTCGCGATCACGGCGTATGAGAGGTCGATCCCGATCTGCCGCAGGAGGAGAAGCAATCCGAACAGAGCGAGGGTTGCGGCAAACCATTTGACGTGGAAGGAGAGCATCGCGCGCCACGTGGGGTGACCTTCCCAGATCATCGACTCGTCTCTCATCATCTCCATGGCGCTCGACGATATCAGCGGCGTCGGGGGCGATTGATTACCGTGGCGCCGTGAGCAGCGTCGACACGCCCGATGGTGCGCCCGAGTTCCGGAAGAAGCAGCGGGCCGGTTGGAAGCGTTACGTCTTTGGAGGGGCAGGGATCGCGATCGTCGTCGTCACCTTCGCGGTCGTGCTGCCCAGGATCGCCGACTACCGGGACGTCTGGGACGTCGTCACGACGCTCACCTGGGAGTGGATCGTCGTGTTGTCCGCTGCGATGGCTCTCAACATCGCAACGTTCGCGCCGCCCTGGATGATCGCGTTGCCGGGCCTCGGCTTCAAGCAGTCGCTCCGGATGACCCAGGCATCGACAGCGCTGTCGATCGTCGCGCCCGGAGGCGCGGCGGTCGGCATGGCAGGGTCCTTCGGGATGCTTCGGGGTTGGGGCTACTCGACGAGCGACGTGACGCGCGCCGTCACGCTGACGGGGGTCTGGAACCAGCTTGCGAACCTCGTCTTCCCGGTCGTCGCGCTCTTCCTGCTCAAGGCAAACGGAGGCGAGACTGCGTTGCTCGGTACGGTGGCGTTTGCGGGCGTCGTGGTGCTCGGGGTCGTTGTATCCCTGCTCGTGCTCGTCCTCTACTCGGAGAGCCTCGCCCGCGAGGTCGGCGACGCGGTCGCGGCCTTCGTCTCGTGGGTCAAAGCCCGTGTTCGTCGCGGGCCAGTGGCGTTCGGTGGCGCGAGTTTCGTCCGGTTTCGCAACGATGTCGTCGACCTGCTTGCCCGGCGCTGGCATGTCCTTACGCTGGCGAGTCTCGCGGGCAGCCTGACAGTTTTCGTGCTCCTCTTGCTCAGCCTGCGCGCCGTGGGTGTCCCGGCCTCGGAGGTCGACGCGATCGAGATCTTCGCGGCCTGGTCGCTCGTACGCATCATCGGGGCGATCCCCATCACACCGGGAGGGTTCGGGATCGTCGAGCTCGGCCTCACGACCGCGCTCGTTGCCTTTGGCGGGGCAAACGCGAAGGTCGTCGCAGCGGTCCTGATCTACCGCTTTCTGACGGTGGTACCCACGCTCGTCCTCGGAGGACTGGCTGCGATCACTTGGCGCTCGCGAGCCGCCATTTCCCCCGACGGCTGACGCTGTATCGGGAGGAAACTGCGACGAGGCGGGGAACCAGATCGGGTGGAAGAGAAGAGCCACAAGGACGAGATGGGCGCCGCCCTCCGCGGCGACTTCGAGCGGATGCGCCGTCGGCAGGCCGGGGAGGGCGACCCGGTAGGACAGGTCGTTGAGTCGACGGCAGCGTTGACGTCCGAAGAGCCTCTCGTCACGGTTGATGACGCCTCGTCTGGGTCATGGCTCGATCGGATCCTCGGCCGCTCCTGACGTCGCTGCGCTAGCTTCAGGACATGCTTCGCCGCCTCGTTCATCTGATCTGGGGGGCAGAGGTCGATCCGGCGCTTCGCCCTGTCCTGCTCGTGACGCTGATCGGCGCGCTCGCCGGATCGAGCGTCTGGAGCTTCATGGGGATCTGGGCGTTGAAGGAGGTCGGCGCGACCTCGTCCCAGCTCGGATACGGCTACCTCGTCGTGGCCTTGACGGCGGGCGTCGTCGGCTACATCGCCGGCCACCTCTCGGATCATTTCGGTCGCCGACGGCTGATGCTCGTCGGCCAGGGCATCTTCGCGATCTACATCCTCCTGTTTCTCGGCGCGGGCCATCATGTCTGGCTCGGCCTCGGACTGATCGTGGGGGCGGGGGCGCTCGGGTCGCTCGGCGGATCCGCCGGGCAGGCGATGGTTGCGGATCTCGTCCCACCCGAGCGGCATGAAGCGGCCTACGCCTCAGTTCGCGTGGCGGCGAATCTCGGCGTCACGATGGGGCCGCCGATCGGGAGCCTCTTCCTCCTCATCGGCGGCTGGTCGTTCTTCTTCCCATCCGTAAGCCTCCTCGCGCTGAGTTCGTGGGTGCTTGCCTTTCGCTACCTGCCGGTGCGGGGCGCCTACGCTCCCGAGGGGCCACCCGAGCGTGGCTCGCTGCGCGTGATCCTCCACGACCGAACGTTCCTCCTCTTCCTCGCGGCGAGCATGTTCGCCTGGTTGATCTACGTGGCGTACGAGACCGTGCTCCCGATCTCGCTCGTCGAGAGCCACGGGATCCCGGAGTGGGGTTGGGGCTTCCTGCTCGTCGTCAACCCGCTCCTCGTGACCGTCTTCCAGCTGCGGCTCACCCGACGGGTCACCGGCATTTCCCCTGCGCTGAAGTGGGTCGTGGCGATGCTCCTGATGGGACTACCCTTCCTCTTCCTGCGCGTCACGTCGGCCCTCCCGGTCATCCTCGCGATCCTCGTGGTGTTCGTCATCGGTGAGATGCTCTGGGTCCCGACATCGCAGTCGATCGCCGCTCGCATGGCTCCGGAGGACCTTCGCGGCGCGTACATGGGGGCGTTCGGGAGTACGGCTGCGATCGGATTCGCCCTTTCGCCCTTTCTCGGGCTCCAGGTGCGCAGTGCGGGTGGGGACAGCGCAATGTGGGCCGCCTTCGCCTGTGTTGCGATCCTCAGCGCCGCACTCGGAGCGATAACCTGTCTTCATGTAACGCGCCCGGACGCCCGTGATAACGCGGCAGCGGATGATCCCGTGGGCAGCGAGGCTGCTGCCTGACCTCTACTCGGCCGTTGGCGCCGGCGCGCCAGTCGCATTCGCAGTGCGGAGGGAGGTGAGGGTGATGAGCGCTACCGCGGCCCCCACCATGTAGGGGGCTGCGTTACCGAGGGCATCGGCGGTCGCCCCCCCGAGAAAAGGGCCGAGCATCACGCCTCCGGCCCAGGCCGTGTTCATGAAGCCGAAAGCCAGCGTCTGCGGAATCTCGGCCGACTCTCCTCGATCCGAGATCAGGGCCGCGCTGGGTGAGAAGATCAGGGCGGCTGCGATCGACGCGACGATGACGAGAGTGGCGATGGCATACGGACCGTCGAGGGCCGCAAACGCAAGGCCGGTGATCCCGAGCAAAAGGAGCCCCGCCCTCACCGGCACGAGCCTGCCCCGCCGATCGCTGAAGCTGCCGATCAATGGGGCAAGGATGACTTCGCTGAGCCCGGCCACGATGAACGTCGCCGCAATGGCGATCGTGCTCCAGCTCGCGTCATCGAGCGAGAGCGGTACGAGGAGATCGAGCACACCGAGAAAGAACGCGGGCACCAGCACGAGCCAGAGTGCGGCGAAGAAACCGCGATCGCCGAGGATCCGGCGAAGAGCGTCAGGGGGCTGCTCTTCCGCCTGGCCGGCGGGTGAGGAAGCGGCGAACGCCGCGACGAGAACCGTCAGGCCCGCGATCGTCAGGAACGTTGCCCTCAGCGACGTCAGTTCGGCGAGGGCACCGATCGCCGGCCCGACGATGAACCCGAGGACTGCGATGCTGAAGATGGTGCCGACGGCCTTACCGCGCTGGTCGCGGGGCGTGGCCAGGGTGAGCCAGGCGAGTGCGCCGCACCACGTGATCGCGCTCGCGACGCCCTGGGCAAAGCGGGCCGCTCCGAGCATGACCGTGGACTCGCCGAGGGAGAAGGCGAGCGTCGAGACGGCGAGCACGGCCAGACCGACGACGACCGTGCTCTTGGGGCCGATCCGCGACGCGAACATCCCCGACGGTATTCCGGCGATGAGCGCTCCGGCGCCGTAGGCCGCCACGAGGAGACCGGCCCCGAGCTTCGACAGCCCGTATGTGTCGCTGAGCACGGGAACCAGGGGGACGATCGCCGAGAAGAGCATCGCGTCAGCGAAGACGGTGATGCTGACGACGGCGAGAAGGCGGCGCATGGGCTCGAGCATACGTTGTCGGCCCTACGGGCTGGACCAAGAAAAATGCACCGAGTCGGTTGCCCCTTCGTCCGACTTCCCGGTTGACCCTCACCGAAGTGAGTGCCGACTGGGGAGTCATCAACCTCCGGTGCTCCGTTCTCGGTGCACACGGAAATCTAGGGCCTCGAGTTCACGTCGTCAAGAGGCTTGGCAACCTAAAATGCGCAATTTGCATTGAATTCGCATTGTGCTTCCTAGAATTCGCATTGTGGGCCGCCGCCCACTTGGCGCAGTGGCACACGAGAGCCTGAGGTATCGGGGCACAAAAAAATGCACCGGGGCGGTGGCTCCCTCGTCCGGCTTCCTGACTGACCTTTCGCCGAAGCGAGCGGCCGATCAGGAGTCCATCAACCTCAGGTGCTCCTACCTCGGTGCAATCACCAACCTAGTAGGTGCTGGAACGCCCGTCAAGATGTCTAGATCGCAAACTCCGCAAATTGCAGACTTTTCTTCGAACAGCGTACGAGATTGCGACTCGTGCTGTGTGTTCTAAAAAGTATTCGAGCGCGTATTCGCCGAGCCGGGCCGCGTTCGTCCACCTGGCCGGCTGACGTTCCGCTTCCGCGTACTGCCTCCCGGCGAGGCTTCGTCCTCTGGCGTCCCGTGCTCGGCGCAGAGAGGAATCTATGCTTTCGGCGGCACGGAGATCAAGGGCCAAGAACATGACCTTCCCGCAAATTGCGAATGTCTGGAGTCGCCATGAACGGAAAGCACATCGTCGTCACGGGGGCCGGCACCGGAATCGGCCGTGCGATCGCGCGGCGCCTCGGGCGCGACGGAGCCTCGGTGACGCTTCTCGCGCGCGACCGGGACAGGCTCGAGGCTGTTGCAGCGGCGATGGAAGGGCCGACGCACGTTGCCGCGTGCGATATCCGCGAGCGGGGCAAGGTGGAGAAGGCGTTTGCGGGGGCGGTCGATCACCTCGGGCCCATCCATGCCCTCGTGGCGTGCAGCGGGATCGGCGGCCCGAACGGTGGTGAGCCTGATGCCGATCGGTTCGACGAGATCGTTGCCACGAACCTGAACGGCACCTACTACTGCTGCCGTGCGGCTCACGAGCGCCTTGCTCCCGGCCCCGAGGCGCGTCACCTCATCCTCATCTCGTCGATCCTTGCGCGGATCGCCGTGCCGAAGTACACGGGCTACAGCGCATCGAAGGCGGGGCTCCTCGGTCTCGTTCGTTCGTTCGGCGCCGAGCTCGGCGAAGACAACATCCAGGTCAATGCGATCTGCCCCGGTTGGGTCGATACCGATATGGCGTGGGACGGCCTCGACGCGATTGCAGGCGAAACGGGAGGCACCCGTGAGAGCGCGTACCGCGACGCGATGGGGGCGGTTCCGCTCGGCCGGATGTCTCTGCCGGAGGACATCGCAGGCACGGTGGCATGGCTGCTCTCGCCGGATGCGCGCGGCGTCACGGGGCAGGCGATCGACCAGAACGGTAGCGCCTGGGTGGGCTGAAGACCCAGCCAGCGCCACTGTGAGGAGCTCGGGGCGAGGGGAGAACGCGTGGGGGGCGCCGCAGAGGCGCCCCCCACGCGGGATCGAACCAGCAGGTATCTAGCGGTCGTACTCGGTGTCGGCGGGAACGGCGAACGCCGCCGCTTCCCTCCCCTCCAGTTGTTCGAGTTCCGCATCGGTGCCCATCCGAACCGGGCCCTTGAACCACTTGCTCGCCGAGAGGAGCCACCAGCCT
>NZ_JBDSNT010000128.1:0-7358 GCF_039915195.1 Gaiella sp. | reverse complement strand
CCGGCGGTGCAGCGTTCCTGTTGTGTCGTCGTGCGGCCAAGCTCAGCGCCCACGCCGGACAGTGGTCACTGCCAGGCGGCCGGTGCGACGGCGATGAAACCGCACCCGAGGCTGCGCTCCGTGAACTCGAAGAGGAGCTCGGGCTGCGACTCGGCCACGACGCCGTTCTCGGCCTGCTCGACGATTACGTCACTCGCTCCGGGTACGTGATCACTCCCGTTGTCGTCTGGGGCGGCGGCGATGTCGATCTCTTCCCCGACCCTGTCGAGGTCGCATACGCGTACCGGATCGGACTCCACGAGCTGTGTCGGCCAGATTCCCCGCGCTTCGCGACGATCGCTGAGAGCGACCGGCCCGTAGTGGAGGTCCCGCTGGGCGGCGATCTGATCTACGCGCCAACCGGCGCCATGCTCGTTCAGTTCCGCTGGGTCGCCGTCGAGGGTCGAATCGACGAACGAGTCGACGGCTTCGAGCAACCCGTATTCGCATGGCGATAGGCGCGCCACGTGCGACTCAGGCAACAAGCTCGACGCCGGCACGGCATTAAAGACGACCGGTTCACTAAGGCTCGCCCCCATCCGCGTGCGGCCCGCGCCTTGTTGTTCTACGCCGCAACGACAGCGAAGCGGTCGCCGGCGAGCACCCCGCGCAGGAACTGCCCCGTGTACGAGGCGGCCACCGCTGCAATGTCCTCCGGCGTGCCGGCAGCGATCAGTTCGCCGCCGGCCTCCCCGCCCTCGGGGCCGAGGTCGACGACCCAATCGGCCTGCTTGATCACGTCGAGGTTGTGCTCGATCACGAGCACGGTGTTCCCGGTGTCGACGAGCCGCTGTAGGACCTCGAGCAGCTTCTCGATGTCGGCAAAGTGAAGGCCCGTCGTCGGCTCGTCGAGGATGTAGAGGGTGCGGCCGGTCGCCACCTTCGAAAGCTCCGACGCGAGCTTGACGCGCTGCGCCTCGCCGCCCGACAGCGTCGTCGCCGGCTGGCCGAGACGGATGTAGTCGAGCCCGACATCGTGCAGCGTCTGCAGCCGGCGGCGGATCTTGGGGATGCGAGCAAAGAACTCGAGCGCCTCCTCGACCGACATCTCGAGGACGTCCGAGATCGACTTGCCCTTGAAGCGGACCTCGAGTGTCTCCTTGTTGTAGCGCTTGCCGTGGCAGGTCTCACATGGCACGTACACGTCGGGCAGGAAGTGCATCTCGATCTTGATCTGGCCGTCGCCCTTGCATGTCTCGCAGCGACCGCCGCGGACGTTGAAGGAGAAGCGGCCCGGCTTGTAGCCGCGCACTTTTGCCTCTGGCGTCAGGGAGTAGAGGTCTCGTACGTGCGTGAAGAGATCCGTGTAGGTCGCCGGGTTGGAACGCGGAGTCCGACCGATGGGCGTCTGGTCGATGTCGATCACCTTGTCGAAGACCTCGATCCCCTCCACGTCCTGGTGCGAGCCCGGCTTCACCCGCACCTTGTTGAGACGGTTCGCGAGCGCCTTGTAGACGATCTCGTTCACGAGCGTCGACTTGCCCGAGCCCGAGACGCCGGTGACGCAGACGAACTTGCCGACAGGAAAGTCGACGTCGATCTCCTTCAAGTTGTGTTGGGCGGCACCACGGATCGTGAAGACACCGCGGTCGTCCTCGCGCCGCGGAGGGATTGCGATCGTTCGCCGTCCGGAGAGGAAGTCACCCGTCACGGACCCCTTCGTGCGCATAACCTGCTTTGCCGTGCCCTCGGCGACAACATACCCGCCGTGCTCGCCTGCCCCGGGGCCCATGTCGACGACCCAATCGGCGACGCGCATCATCTGCTCGTCGTGCTCGACGACGAGCACCGTGTTTCCGAGTGCCTTCAAGCGCTGCAGCGTCTGGATCAGCCGGTCGTTGTCGCGCTGGTGCAGACCGATCGACGGCTCGTCGAGAATGTAGAGGACGCCGACGAGCTGGGAGCCGATCTGGGTCGCAAGGCGGAGCCGTTGTGCCTCGCCGCCGGATAGCGTCTTCGCAGCGCGGTCGAGCTGGAGGTAGCCGACGCCGACGTCGGAGAGGAACGTGAGCCGCTCGCGGATCTCCTTCACGATCCGGTGGCCGATCAGCTCCTCCGTCGGGCTCAGGCCGAGGTCGTCGAGGAAGCCGAGCGCGCCCGTGACAGAGAGACAGGCGAATTGGTTGATCGAGCGTCCGCCAACGGTGACCGCGAGCACGGCGGGCTTGAGCCGCGCGCCGTTGCAGTCCGGACAGGGCCGGAAGCTCATGTACTCCTCGATCCGCTCGCGCTGCTGCGCCGACTCTGTCTCGCGGTAGCGCCGCTCGAGGTTGCGCAGGATGCCTTCGAACGCCATTGCGTACTGGCGCTTCCGGCCCATCCGGTTCTTGTACTGAACGAGGATGCGATCCCCGTTCGTGCCGTAGAGGAACCAGCTGCGCTGCTCATCCGTGAGATCACGCCAGGGGAGATCGACATCGATTTCGTAGCGGTCGGCAATGGCCTGGATGACCCCCTCGTAAAAGCTCGAACTCCCGACCGACCAGGGCACGAGCGCTCCGTCGGCGACGGAGATCGACGGGTCGGGAACGAGCATGTCCGGATCGATCTCGAGCTGGGCCCCGAGCCCCGTGCAGCGCGGGCACGCGCCGTGCGGAGCGTTGAACGAAAAGATGCGTGGCTCGAGCTCGGGGAGCGAGACACCGTGCTCGGGACAGGCGAAGTTCTCCGAGTAGAGGAAGCTCTCGCCGTCGACGACGTCGACACCGACGAGCCCTTCGGTGAGCGAGGTGGCGGTCTCGACGGACTGCGTCAGGCGCTGCCGCATGTCGGGCTTGAGCACGAGCCGGTCGACGACCACCTCGATCGTGTGCTTGAACTTCTTGTCGAGGACGATCTCCTCCTCGAGCAGCCGCTGCTCGCCGTCGACCTTGACGCGAGTGAAGCCGTCTCGGCGAAGCTCCTCGAGGACGTCGCGGAATTCGCCCTTGCGGTCGCGCACGATCGGCGCATTGACCGTGAAACGTGTGCCCTCCGGAAGCGCGAGAATCTGCTCGACGATCTGGTCGAGGCTCTGGCCAGCGATCGGGCGCCCGCAGACCGGGCAGTGAGGACGCCCCACCCGGGCATAGAGAAGGCGGAGGTAGTCGTAGATCTCGGTCACGGTGCCGACCGTCGAGCGAGGGTTCCGCGATGTCGTCTTCTGGTCGATCGAGATCGCAGGAGAGAGCCCGTCGATCGAGTCGACGTCGGGCTTCTCCATCATCTGGAGAAACTGGCGCGCGTAGGCCGACAGTGACTCGACGTAGCGGCGCTGACCCTCCGCATAGATCGTGTCGAACGCGAGCGAGGACTTGCCCGAACCGGACAGACCGGTGATGCAGATGAGGGCGTTGCGCGGGAGACGGACGGTGACGTCCTTGAGGTTGTGCTCCCGGGCACCATGGACAACGAGCTCTTCAATCGGCATACGAGCCAGCTTACCGCGTCTGTCTCGATCGAACAAGTGTTCGTAGCACGATCGCCGATCGGCTAGCGGGCGGCCTACTTCCGCTCTAGGCCTTCGCGCGTCGCCGGCCGAAGATCAGACCGCCGACGGTGAAGCCGAGCCCGAACGTCCCGAGCGCGAACGCGCCGACGGCGACGACCTTCCGCCACACCGAGAGGCGGTGCCAGTGCCCGAGCGCCGCCTGTTCCTGCTCCGTCAGCTCCTCGCCACGCCGCTGCTTGCGCAGTGCTCCACCGGCCTGAAGGCCGAGGTAGAGGTCGTCAAAAATCTCCGGGGTCTGTTCCGACATGCTCCGAGTGTATAGCCTCGTTCGGCGGTGACTGCATGCCTGATCCACATCTCCGATCTCCATCGCGGTACGCGCGAGGCTCCTGCGCTGGACGACGCTCTCGTCGCGTTGTGCGAGGAGCTCCGGCCCGAGGCCGTGATCGCGAGCGGCGACCTCGCGAACCGGGGACGGTCGACGGAGTTCGAGGCATCGAAGGCGCTGCTCGATCGCCTCCCGGCACCCACGCTCGTCGTGCCGGGCAACCACGATCTCCCCTACCGATTCCCGACGAGATTCACGAGCCCGTGGGACCGCTTCACGGACGTTTTTGCAACGACGGATCCGGTACTCCGCACAGATCACGCCGTCATCTGTGGCCTGAACTCCGCGCGGCCATGGCGACATCAGGGTGGGCGCCTCGGACCTTCCCGACTCGCCGCCGCGGCGGCTGTGCTGCGCGACGCACCGCCGAACGCTCTTCGGGTCGTCGCCCTCCACCACCACCTCTCGGGTGCCCCCTGGCGTGCCTCGCGGAAGTTTCCGCTCAAGGATCGGGACAAGGCCCTCCGCTCTCTTGCGATCGCAGGAGCGGATCTCGTCCTGGGCGGCCATATCCACCAGAGCACCGCTGTCGGCAGACAGGCCTTCGAAGCGCTCGACGACAACCGGGTGTCACTCGTCCTCGCCACCGCGCCGGGCTTCGGCAGGCCTCGCCCTCACCGCCTCGGCGAGGCGAATGGCCTCCATGTCGTCCGCTGGACGAACCATGATCTCGTGATCGAGGCTAGGATCTGGCAGGAAGCCGAGTTCGACCTGGCCAGCGAGTACCGTGTACAGCGGCACGTACATGCTGATTTGCAGGGATAATCGGGTGACGCGGGGTTGTATTCTTCGTAGAACCGTGGCACCATGCGCAAGCCGTTTGTGCAAGTGGAGGGGGATGTGGGGATGCGATCCTCGCGAGGAGCGATGACGTTATGGACCGTCACGGTTGCCCTACTGGGGTTCGCCGCTCTGGCCGCGGGCTTCGCCGGCGCCGCCTCCAAGCGCACAGTGATCGCGTACGGGAGCGAGCGAGGAGGGCCCGGGCGCGTCCACGTCTACGGCGCGACGGCGGGCGTTCGCCGGGTCATGCAGTCGCGGGGCCCGGGAATGGATGTCGCGCCGAGTTGGGCACCGACCGGGCGCCATCTCGCACTCGCCACGTCCGATGCAACGGGACAGGACTTCGATATCGCCGTCGTTGCAGCAAATGGGTCGGGCCGACGCAAGATCACAGAAGGCCCCGCATGGGACGAGGAGCCCGCCTGGTCGCCCAATGGGAAGTGGATCGCGTTCTCGAGTGACCGCACCGGAAGCTTCGAGATCTACACCATTCGTCCCAATGGAACGGGCCTGATGCAGTTGACGTCGAACGCGTGCGAGGACACCGAGCCGTCGTGGTCTCCAGACGGATCGAAGATCGTGTTCACGAGCAGGCGCGGCGGGTTCGCCCACCTCTGGACGATGAATGCGGACGGTACGGGCGAGCGCAGACTTCTCAAGGCGCTGTCCACGTCGCCGGCATGGTCACCGGACGGCATGACGATCGCCTACGTGAGCGACATCGACGGCGACAGCGACATCTTCACCGTCCGCGCCGACGGAAAGGGTGTCACGCGACTGACCGACAACGCCAACATCGCCGACGAGGGGCCGACCTGGTCTCCGGACGGGTCGATGCTGGCATTCGCGAGCGACCGTGACGGTGACTCCGACATCTTCAGGATGAACGCCGACGGTGGCGAGGTTCACGTGCTGACGAGCGGTGTATGGACGGACAACGCGCCCGCATGGCGCCCCTGAGAGCCGCGGTGAGCTCCGGGGGGCGAGTCCGCCGCGAGGTGCGCGGATGACCGACCATCTCACCGAGTTGAAGATGCGCCTCGGCGAGGTCTCCGACCTTCGCTCGGCATCCGCGCTCCTCGCGTGGGATCAGATGGTGATGATGCCGCCCGCAGGTGCGACTGTCCGCGCCTTCCGGCAGGCAACGCTCGAGCGCGTTGCCCACGAGCGATTCACCGAAGATCGAATCGGGGAACTCGTGAGCGAACTCGACGGTCTCGAATCGTCGCTGCCGTACGACTCGGACGACGCCAGCCTGATCCGGGTGACGCGGCGGGACTGGGAGAAGGCGCGCCGGATCCCCGCAGAGCTCGCAGCGCGGCTCACGCAGACGGCGTCCGAGGCAATGGAGGCATGGGTCGCGGCTAGGGCCGCGAACGACTATGCCGCGTTCCGCCCGTGGCTCGATCGCCAGCTCGAGCTCAAGCAGGAGTACATCGCCTGTTTCGGCCCGACGGCAGACCCCTACGACCACCTCCTCGACGACTTCGAGCGTGGAACGAGCACCACGGAGGTTTCGGCCATCTTCGCTCGCCTCAAGGAGGTGCTCGTCCCACTGATCGAGGAGGTGAACGCAGCCGGACACGGCGGCGGCCTCGGCGGCGGCCCCTTCCCCGAGGAGGGGCAGCGCTTGGTCGGGCTAGCCGCGATGACGGCGTTCGGCTTCGAGCCGGAGTCGTTTCGACTCGACACGACGGTACATCCATTCTGCTCGTCGTTCGCGATCTCCGACATTCGGGTCACAACGCGTTACCAGGAAGACGATCTCGAGTCGTTGTTCTCGTGCATGCACGAGATCGGCCACGGGCTCTACGAGCGCGGCGTCAGCCCGTCGCTCGAACGCACGCCACTCGCCCACGGCTGCTTCTCCGGGCTGCACGAGAGCCAGAGCCGGCTGTGGGAGAACATCGTTGGCCGCTCTCTCCCGTTCTGTCGCTGGCTGCACCCGCAGCTTGTCGCGACATTCCCCGAGGCGCTCGGCGGCTTCTCCGTCGAGCAGTTCCACCGAGCCGTCAACCGCGTCGAGCCCTCGTTCATCCGCGTCGACGCCGATGAGGTCACGTACGGGATGCACATCATCCTGCGTTTCGAGCTCGAGCGAGAGCTGATCGCGGGGACGCTGTCCACGGCAGATCTGCCCGACGCGTGGAACACGCGGTTCGAGGAGTACCTCGGCCTGCAGGTGCCGGAGGATCGCCTCGGCGTACTCCAGGACGTCCACTGGTCGTGTGGCTACTTCGGCTACTTCCCGACCTACCAGCTCGGCAACGTGATGAGCGTGCAGATCTGGGAGGCAGCGCAGGCGGCACTGCCGGGACTCGAGGAGCAGTTCGAGCAGGGCGATTTCTCGGCACTTGGAGCGTGGCTCCGCGAGAACCTCTACTCACTCGGCCGCAAGCTGACGCCCAAGGAGACGCTCGAACGTGTCGCGGGGGGACCGCTCGACCCGGAGCCGTACCTGCGCTACCTGCAGGGCAAGCACGGTGTCGGCGTCACGGCCTGACCGGTCCGCGGATGGCGCGGCGACACGTTACGTCGAACCGGCGACGACCAGCCCCGACTCATAGGCGGCGACCACGGCCTGCACGCGGTCGCGGACCCCGAGCTTGGCGAGGATGCTCGCAACGTGCGACTTCACCGTCGACGCCTCGACGAACAGCTCGACGGCGATCTCCGCATTCGAAAGGCCGCGTGCAACGAGCCTCAACACGTCGAGCT
>NZ_JBDSNT010000067.1:0-16245 GCF_039915195.1 Gaiella sp. | reverse complement strand
TTCTCGGGCGAGACGGCGACCGGGAGCGGATCGAGCGCGACCGGCAACCCGCGAAGGTGGAGGTCGAAGAATCTTGCTCCCTCGGCGAGCATCACTCCGGTGTCGGCTCCCGGGACCGTCGAAGGCGCGTGGCCATGGAGGCCTAGCCACAGGCGCTTTGGCCCTGCGACTGCGTTGTATGCCTGCAGCGCCTGGCCCATGCCGAACGCGAAGTCGCGGCGGCCCTGCATGAAGAACGCAGGTGTCTTGACACCCTTGAGTGCCGTGATCGTCGAGCGCTCGACCGCGAACGCGTTCGGCGAGGTGAGCGCGCCCGCGTAGGCCGCGTCGCGAACGGCGAAGATGGACGGGGCGACGCGCTCGGGCGGCAACGAGCCGATGAAGCCGGCGATCACGCCGGACTTCGAGAGGCCCTGCGGGAGTAATGCGGTCCGGAGATCCGTCCATGTCTCTGCGACCTCGATCGCCGCCCAGGGGACACCGGCCGCAAGCGACGTGTAGATAGCGCCGCCGCCGAGCGAGAGGCCCCACCCACCGATGCGGGCATCCGCGACGTCGGGCCGGGCAGCAAGCCAGGAGTACAGCGTCTTGACGTCACGAACCTCGTTCGGGCCGTCTCCCTCGAAGAGGCCGCCGGACGCGCCGTGGCCGCGCGCATCGACCGTGAGGACGACGTACTGCTCGCCGATCAGCCCCATCGAGGTGGCGATCGCGCTCATTCCGGCACGGCTGCCGCCGAGGCCGTGGAACAGCACGACGGCCGGCCAACCTCCCGCGGGAGCGGCGCCGTCAGGAACGTGGAGCGTCGTCGCGAGCTTCGTCCCGTCGAACGACGTGACAACCGGATCCTGCTTCGAAAAGGCCGATGCCGGGCCTGCGAGGACGAGGAACACAAGCGCCGTCGATGCCGCTCCTATCAATGTCCTCGTCAAGACCCGCGAAGGGTAGCCGAAGAAGTGCACCTCCCCGACTGCGACGACAACTACACTGCCGCCCGTGGATGCCCGCCCGATCGGTGTGTTCGACTCCGGTGTCGGTGGGCTCACGGTTCTCCACGAGTGCCTCGTCACCTTGCCGCACGAGGACTTCGTCTACCTCGGTGACGGTGCCCGACTGCCGTACGGCCCCCGGCCGCTCGCCGAGATCCGGCGCTTCGCCGCCGAGATCGGTCGCTTCCTCGAGTCCCAGGGGGTCAAACTCGTCGTCGCAGCCTGCAACTCGGCGACCGCCGCTGCTCTTCCCGAACTCCAGCTGACCCTCTCCGTGCCGGTGATCGGCGTGATCCAGCCCGAGGCGCACGCGGCCGTGCGCGCGACCCGCAACCGCCGTGTCGGGCTCCTTGCGACCGAGGCGACGGTGGCGAGCGGCCGCTACGAAGCATTGATCGAGACGCTCGACGCCGGTGTCACGGTGACGCCGGTCGCGTGCCCCAAGCTCGTGCCACTGATCGAGGGTGACGACCCCTTCGGCGAGGCGACGGTAGAGGCCGTGCGGGAGGTCGCCGGCCCTCTCAAGGATGTCGGTGTCGACACGGTCGTCCTCGGCTGCACCCACTATCCGCTGATCCGCCCGATCCTGCAGCGCGTCTTCGGTCGCGACGTGACGCTGATCTTCTCGGCCGACGAGACGGCGCACGAAGTGTCCGAGACCCTGGCGCGGAAGGCGATCGAGAACGATTCGGCCCGAGAGGGGACGTATCGGTTCCTGACCACCGGGGACACAGCCGCGTTCAAGGCGATGGGCAGCCGCTTCCTGCAACTCCCGATCGCGGATGTCGAGCAGGTGCGGGTTGCCGACCTGGAGGTCGTCGCGGCATGAGACACGACGGCCGTCGCCCGGACGAGCTCCGGGCGCTCGACGTCCTGCCGGACTTCCTCGAGCAGCCGCACGGGTGCGTGCTCTGGTCGCAGGGCAAGACGCGTGTGCTCTGCACGGCCACGATCGAGGAGGAGATTCCGCGCTGGCTGCGTGGGAAGGGCCGCGGCTGGATGACAGCGGAGTACTCTCTGCTCCCCGCGTCGACCGGCGACCGGACGCAGCGAGGGGTCTCCCGCGGGCGTCCCGACGGGCGCACGGTCGAGATCCAGCGACTGATCGGCCGTGCGCTCCGCTCGGTCTGCGACTTCGAGGCGCTCGGCGAACGCACGCTCTGGCTCGATTGCGACGTGCTGCAGGCGGACGGCGGAACGCGGTGCGCTGCGATCACTGGCGCCTACGTCGCCGCGTATCGTGCCCTGGATCGAATGGGCCTCTCCAAGGCATTGCCCTCGTCCGTCGCAGCCGTCTCGGTCGGAGTCGTCAACGGCCAGGCAGTGCTCGACCTCGACTATCCCGAGGACTCTCAGGCCGATACGGACATGAACGTGGTGATGACCGCCGACGGTCGGCTCGTCGAGGTGCAGGCAACCGCCGAGCGGCAGCCTTTCACGAGGGACGAGCTCGACGAGCTGCTCGACCTCGCCGCTGGCGGCATCGAGCGGCTCGCGCTTGCGCAGCGAGCGGCGGCTGACGCTCCCCGGGCGTGAGAGCACGGCTCGCGACAGGGAACCGGCACAAGCTCGACGAGTTCCGTCGAGCGCTCCCCGACTGGGAGATCGAGCTCGTCGAGACGACGTCGTATCCGCCTGAAACGGGCTCCACGTACGTCGCGAACGCGCGAGGCAAGGCCGAGCATGGGCGCCTCCACTCGCCCGGCGACGCCTGGGTGGTAGGCGAGGACTCGGGGATCGAGGCCATGGGACTCAAGGGCGGGCCGGGCCTCGAGTCGGCGCGGTGGGCCGCCGACGGCGTCGCGCGGCTCCTCGAGGAGTTGGACGGCGTCGGTGACCGGCGGGCACGATACGTCTGCACGATCGTGGCGATCGGCCCGGAGGGCCAGGAAGTCGTCGTCGAGGGGACGCTCGAGGGGGCCGTCGTGTCCGAGCGGAGTGGCAACGAGGGGTTCGGGTATGACCCCATCTTCGTTCCCGAGGGCGAAACACACACGGTCGCAGACCTCGGTGATGCGTGGAAGGCCTCCAATTCGCACCGCGCACGCGCCACGCGCGCGCTTGCAGCCGCACTGCAGCGCTCCGGGTCGTCGCGCGGGGGCCGCTAGGACCGCGGCTGTGGACGTGCGATCCGGGCGAAGGCGGAGCCGATGGTGCGGCTCCTCGTCGCGGAAGCCGTGCGTCGCCGGCCCGAGCGGCTGGCCGTGAGATCGGCTGTCGTATGACGCTCGCCGAGAGTCTGGTAGCTTCGACGGGCGATGACGCCGAACGAGGCACTGGCCGAGCTTCTCACTCTTTCCGCTCAGGTGCGTGAGATCGCGATTCTGGGTGAGTCCGGCTTCGTGCTCGCGAGCACGGGAGCCGTCCAGCGGGGCGAGCAGCTCGCACAGGTCGCGGTTGACCTCATAGCGGCTGCCGGCGACGTCCGGCCCGGCGCTGCGGAGATTTCTCGGATCCAGATCAGCAGCGAGGGCACCGACGTCTTCCTCGTCCGGGATGCGGGGCGCATCGCGATCGCGACGACTGCGCCGGACTCGATCGCCGGGCTCATGGTCTACGACCTACGGACGATGCTCGCGCGTCTCGACGCGGAGCAGGCAGCGCCTCGACCGGCGAAGAAGAGAAAGGGCCAGATCGATGCGTAGGCTTCTCTCACTCGCAGTGATCGGTTCCGCTGTGTGGTGGCTCCTCGGGCGTCGCTCCAAGCCGAGCACGGGTCGGGTCACGATCGGGTACGTGGACGGGTCGTCCGTGACGCTCGAGGCAGGCTCGCCGGAGCTCGATCGGCTGACGGCGATCGCAGCCGAGGCCGCAGCGTCGTGACCGATGACCTCGGGCGCCTCCTCGCCGAGCACTCGCTGCTCGAAGGCGACTTCCTGCTGCGGTCGGGAAAGCGGTCGACCTTCTACCTCGACAAGTATCGATTCGAGACGCGCCCGGACCTGCTTCGCGCGCTCGGAGTGCGACTCGCCGAGACGGCGAACGAGGCGGAGCCGGGCGCCGTACGACTGGCCGGGCCGGCTCTCGGAGCGGTTGCTCTGGCCGCTTCCGCGTCTATGGCGTCCGAACTGCCCTTCATCATTGTCCGCAATGAAACGAAGGAATACGGCACAGCGAATCGGATCGAGGGTCCGTTCGACGAGGGGGACGTCGTGTGCCTCGTCGAGGACGTCGTCACATCCGGTGGCGCACTCGCCGAGTCGGTATCCGCACTTCGGGATGCAGGGCTCGTCGTCCGCAACGCTGTGTGCGTCGTGGACCGCGAGGAGGGTGGGGCGGACGCCCTCGCTCGGTTGGGGGTGCGACTCCGCAGCCTCTACCGCGCGAGCGATCTCCTTGCCGGGCGCATCCCGGCCTGACCGCCTCTTTGAGTCCACGTGCCTCGGCGGGTTTGACACGCCGCCGGGCGTGTCGCAAACCCGCATAGTTGAGCCAAAGTCGCCGGAGTCATAGGTTCTCCGGCGGTCCCAACAACGAACGTCTAGTAGGAGGAGTGGCAGTGACCAAGCAGGAGTTCATAGAGGCAGTAGCCGCGAAGACCGGCTCGTCCAAGCGTGACGCAGCCGAGGCTGTCGAGGCGTTCCTCAGCACCGTCGAGGATGCCCTCAAGGCCGGCGATTCGGTGACGTTCACCGGTTTCGGCAAGTTCCACACGACGCATCGTGCAGCACGCATGGGCGTCAATCCGCGGAACCCGAGCGAGAAGGTGCAGATCAGGGCCGCAACCGTGCCGAAGTTCTCGGCCGGCTCGGTGCTCAAGAAGGCCGTCAACTAGGCCGCCCTCCTCCGAGGACGAAAGACGAGGGCCCGCTCCCCCCGGGCCCTCTCTTTTGTCCTTTTCATCGAACATACGTTCGTCTAGGATCTGACGGCATGCAACTCTCATTCGATGCCGCGGACCGCCTCGTCGAGCTCGTCGAGGCCCGCCGTGGGCCGATCCCCGCCTCGGACGCGGCTCAGGCGCTGTTCGCGCTCTCCGCGACCCCGACCGCGATCGCGCGCTCACTGCTCGAGGAGGTCGTCACGGGCGACGCACGACTCGTCTGGCGCGGCACCGCGGTCGGCCTTGCCGACGCGCCCGGAGCAACGATGCTGCTCGAGTCGGCGACCTTCGTCGTCTTCGATCTCGAGACGACCGGGCTCTCGCCGGCACGCTCGCGCATCGTCGAGATCGGCGCTCAGAAGGTCGACCACCTGGCGATGGGAGCACGGTTCGAGACGCTCGTGAATCCGGGCGTGCCGCTGCCCGTGGCGATCACTGCGCTGACCGGCATCGGCCGCGACGAGGTGCGGGGAGCCCCCGATCCCGACCTTGCGGTGCGGCGGTTCCTGTCGTTCGCGGGAGACGCGGTGCTCGTTGCGCACAACGCGCGCTTCGACATGGGCTTTCTCGATCGCGCCGTCGAGCGGCTCACGGGCAGACGCGTGGCTGCGCCGGTCGTCGACACCGTCTGGCTGGCCCGGCGCCTTCTCGGAGGCCGGACGACGAGATTCGGGTTGCAACCACTCGCTTATTTCTTCGGCACGTCGGTGACGCCGTGCCATCGTGCGCTCGCGGACGCAGCCGCCACAGCCGAGATCCTTGTCGCGCTGATCGGCCTCGCGCAGGAGCGAGGTGCCGAGACAGTGGCCGATCTCGTCGCGCTGTCCGCACCGCGGGCCAGGCGCCTGCAGGGGAAGCGGTCGCTCGTGGCCCAGGCGCCAACCGCGCCGGGGACGTACATCTTCCGCGATGCCCGGGGACAGGCGCTCTACGTCGGGCGCGCTCGCGATCTCCGGGCTCGCCTGCGTTCGTACTTCTCCGGAAGCCGGCAGCGCCCGGCCGTCGAGGCAGCGCTCGGAGCGCTCGCATCCGTCGACTGGAAGCCGACCGGAAGCGAGCTCGAGGCTGCGCTCGAAGAGCTCCTGCTCCTCCGGGAGTTGCGCCCTCCGGCGAACGCGCGCAGCACCCGACCGGATCGGCACGTCTACCTTCGCCGTCGCGGAACCAGCTGGGCCTGTGTCAGCGAGCCCACGCCCCACGGCCCGATCAGCGGGCGCGGCATCGCGAGGCGCGCCGCCCAGGCTCTCGTCGGCTACGACGGCGACGATCCTCGGAGCGTCCTCCCGCAGCTCCGCCTTCGCCTCCGAGGCCTCGCTGCCGACCTGCGCTTCGAGGACGCTGCCCGCCTTCGCGATCGCATCGCTGCCCTCGAACAGGTGATCGCGAGGATCGACGAGGTTCGAGAATCCGTCGCGTTGCGGGTCTGTCTCCTCGTACCGGCGGTCGAGCCGGGAATGATGCGCGGCGTCTTCGTGGGGAACGGGGGCATCTCGCGGAGGACGATCCCGCGTGGAGGCGGGGGATCGCTCGAGGTCGAGGCCGGACTCGCGGACGTGCGTGCACCTGCCGATGCGGTGCTCGCCGCGACGACCGCCGAGGAGCTTCTCCTGATCGCCTCCTTCATCCGTCGCCCTCCGCCAGAGCTTCGCGTGGTTGCGCTCGAGCGGAACGCGATCCTGGCCGCAGCGAACGGGGTAGCCTTGGTCGCATGAACACAGGAGCAGAGAGGGAGACGAAGGTGGTTCCCTTCTCCGACCGTGTTGCCGAGGCCGTTGAGCGCAAGCGCACGCAGCTCGTCGTCGGACTCGACCCGCGCGTCGACCTGTTGCCGGTCGAGTTGCGCGGTGAGGCAGGCCGCGGACGGGCCGCAGCGGCCGGCGCCGTCGAGCGCTTTTGCAAGGGCATCGTCGACGCCGTTGCGCCGTATGCCGTTGCCGTCAAGCCCCAGGTCGCGTTCTTCGAGGCTCTCGGCGGCGATGGATGGTACGCGCTCGAGATCGTGTCGCGCTACGCCGCCGACGCCGGCCTTCTCGTGATCGCGGACGCCAAGCGCGGTGACATCGGGTCGACGGCGAGAGCCTATGCCGCTGCGTTCCTCGAACCACAGGGCTCCGAGCCGCCGCTTGCCGACGCCCTCACCGTCAATCCGTACCTCGGGACCGACTCCATCGATCCGTACCTCGCCGCGTGCCGACGGCACGGCGCCGGCATCTTCTGTCTCGTCAGGACGTCGAACGCGGGAGCACGCGACCTCCAGGACGCAATGCTCTCGGACGGCGTCCCCGTCTGGCGGCACGTCGCCGGCCTTGTCGGGGAATGGGGAGCAGACCTGGTTGGCGAGCGTGGAATGTCCAGTGTCGGGGCCGTCGTGGGCGCGACGGTTCCGCGGCTGATCGGTGATGCCCGTCGGGCGATGCCCCAGCAGATCATCCTTCTGCCGGGCGTGGGCGCTCAGGGAGCGACGCCGGCGGACGTCGCTCGCGCGTTCACGAGTGGGCCGGCGAGCGCACTCGTCAACGCGTCGCGCTCGGTGATCTTCGCCTACCGCGATACCGAGGACGACTGGAGGGCGGCCGCGGGAGCGGAGGCGGCACGCCTCTCGGCTGAGATCTGGGCCGCCGCGGGCTGGTAGCCCTCGTCTACATTCAACCGCGATGCGTCGCGCGTTCACCGTCGTCGTGGCAGGACTTGCTCTGTATGCCGCTTCCGCGGCGGGTGCACCGCCACCCGTCTCGGCGCCCGCGTACGTCGTGCGTGGCGGCTCGGATGAGGTCATCATCGCTGCCCGTGCACCGGACGTTCGCCGGGCTCCAGCCAGCATCACCAAGCTGATGACCGTCCTCGTCGCGCTGGAGCAGGCGCGACTCGACGATGTCGTCACGATCTCACCCTCGGCGGCGACCGTTGGCGAGTCCTCGGCGGGACTCAGGCCCGGAGAGCAGTTGACGGTCCGCGACCTCGCGATTGCCGCGCTCGTGCCGAGCGCGAACGACGCGGCCGCCGCACTCGCCCTCCACGTCGGGAATGGCTCGCTCTCACGCTTCGTCGAGCTGATGAACGAGAAGGCGCGAACCCTCGGCCTCTTCTCGACGCACTTCGCGAACCCTCACGGGCTCGATCAGCCCGGGCACGTCTCGAGCGCGCGTGACGTCACGACACTCCTTACCGCGGCGCTCCAGAACTCGTTCATCCGCACGTGGTCGTCGCGGTCGACCGCGACGATCGCGGGCGGTAGAACGCTGACGTCCACGGATGGCTTGATCGGGAAGGTCCCGCTCGTCGGCGCAAAAACGGGCCACACGAACGATGCCGGCTGGTCGCAGGTTGCGGCCGTCGAGAGGAACGGTGTGCGCATTACCGCATCGCTGCTCGGCGCGGCGAGCGAGCAGCAGAGGAACGCCGAGCTCGCATCGCTCCTCACATGGGGCCTCGACCAGTATCGCCGGGTCGTCGTAACCGGCGGCCATGTGTACGGTCACGCCGAGGTCGGCTACGGCCGCCCGCGGGTGCCTCTCGTTGCCGCCCGTAGCGTCGTTCGGAGTGTCCGTGTGGGGCGCCCGCTGGTCGAACGCGTCGTCGCTAGCACCGCCCTTGCCCTCCCCGTAACCAAAGGGCAACGTGCCGGCGAAGTCCGCGTGTTCTCGGACGGTAGGCTGATCGCACGTTCGCCACTCGTTGCAGCAGCGTCGGTCCCCGAAGTCGGGATCGTCGGACAGGCCCAGTGGTACGCCCGCCGGACGGTGCACCACGTGTTCGGACTCGTTTCGTAGCTCCGTCGTCTCGTAGGAAGGGGCCGCAGTGATCATCACCGTCACACTGAACGCCGCGCTCGACCGCTCGCTGAGCGTCCCGATCTTCAAGCTCGGTCATCGGCATCGCTCGAGCGACGTGCTCGTGCTCGCGGGAGGAAAGGGCATCAACGTGGCCCGGGCGCTCAAACGGCTCGACGTTCCGGTCGTTGCGACCGGCCTCGCCGGGGGGCGGACAGGGACGCGGATCGTCGAGGAGCTGACCGAAGAGGCGATCCTCAACGACTTCGTTCGGATCCGCGACGAGTCCCGTACCTCGACCGCGGTCGTCGATCCGACGGCGGGCACCTACACGGAGATCAACGAGTGGGGCCCCAAGGTCTCCGAGGACGAGCTCGAGATCCTGCTCGACAAGCTGCGCTATCTCTCGCGCGGCGCATCGACGGTCGTCTTCGCCGGCTCGCTGCCCCGCGGAGTGGATGAGGGCTTCTACGCCGATGCAGTGCGCGAGATGACGCGACTCGGAGCCAGGGTGGTCCTCGACGCGGAAGGCGAGCCCCTGCGACGCGGTATCGAGGCCGAGCCGTGGCTCGTCTCGCCGAATCAGCACGAGGCCGAGCAGCTCGTCGGTCAGGAGCTCGAGGACGACGACGACTTTGCCATGGCGCTCGAGACGATCGCCGACATGGGCGCCCGGAATGTCCAGATCACGATGGGGACGGGGTGTTTCTCGCTCGTTCGGGAGGAACGTCAGGTGCGCCGCTACTACGCCCGGGCGCCCCAGCTCGAGCCCGTCTCGGTACTCGGGGCCGGGGATGTCTTCCTCGCCCGCTGGCTCGCGGCGCACGACGAGGGGGCGTCGGCCGAGGACGCTCTCCGGCTTGCGGTCGCGGCGGCATCGGCCTCGGTCCTCGTGGTCGGCGCGGGGCGGTTCGATCTGAAGGAAGCGGCCCGTCTCGTCTCGCTCGTCGAGGTCAGCGAGCTCCAGCCCGTCGCGTAGCGACGACAGCTCCGTCCCGTCCGCTTGGTAGAGTCATTCGACTCTTGGAGTTCGAGCTGGATCGAGATAGCAAGTTCGGCAAGGAAGGGCTGACCTTCGACGACGTGCTGCTCGTTCCCGCGGAGTCGGCTGTCTTACCCAATGACGTCGCTACCGCCACCCGGTTGACGCCGACGATCGCGCTCGAGATCCCGATCGTCTCGGCGGCGATGGACACCGTTACCGAGGCCCGGCTTGCGATCGCGCTGGCCCGGCAGGGCGGCCTCGGCATCATTCACCGCAATCTCGCGATCGAGCATCAGGTGGCCGAAGTCGACCGGGTCAAGCGAAGCGAGGCCGGGATGATCGTCGAGCCGGTGACCCTCGGGCCGGACGATCTCGTCGCGGATGCGCTCGATCTGATGGCGCGATATCGCGTCTCGGGAGTCCCGATCACGAACCCCGACGGCGTCCTCGTCGGCATCCTCACGAACCGTGATCTGCGCTTCGGGGCCCGACCGGACCAGCGCACCGGTGAGCTGATGACGACCGAGAACCTTGTCACCGCGCGGGTCGGCACGACGCTCGCCGAGGCGGAGGCGCTGCTCGGGCAGCACAAGGTCGAGAAGCTCCCCATCGTCGACGAGCAGGGACGTCTGCAAGGGCTGATCACCGTGAAGGACATCCAGAAGCGCGAGCTTTATCCGCTCGCGACGAAGGACGAACGCGGACGCCTGCGCGTGGGCGCAGCGGTCGGTGTCGGCACCGACGCAATCGAGCGCGCTGCGGCCCTCGTCGCTGCCGAGGTCGACGTGCTCGTCGTCGATACCGCGCATGGGCACTCGCGCGCCGTCGTCGAGATGGTGCGGCGAATCAAGGCGGAGTTCGAGATCGAGATCATCGCCGGCAACATCGCAACGGGGGAAGCGGCCGAGGCGTTGATCGATGCCGGAGCAGATTGTCTCAAAGCGGGAGTGGGGCCTGGATGCCTGGCGGCCGGAACGCGCGTACTCATGGCCGATGCCAGCTACAAGAACATCGAAGACGTCGTCCCGGGTGACCGTGTCATCAACATGAATGGTGAGCCCGTTGCCGTCGTCCATGCGTGGTGCACGGGCGTGCGAGAGGTTGTTGGTGTCCGACATGCGGCGTCGCCGCTCGAGACACTCGTGACACCCGACCACGCGTACTGGGTCGGAGATCTCAATGCTGTGAGCGCACGAACGCTCGCCTCGGCGGGCTATCTCCGCATGCTCGAGCGCCCGAGTCGAGCCGGCGAGTCCAAGCTGCACTGGAAAGAGATCGGCGAGGTCGACCGTGACGTGCTCCTCCTTCCACGCCGGATCGCGTTTGAGCTTCGCGACCACTTCAGCATCGATCTGGCGGAGTTCGCGGTTCGCGAGGGGCCCCTGAATCGATATCGAAGGCTCATCGAGGATTCCTACGAGCTCGGTTTCATGCTGGGGGCGTTCCTCGGCGACGGACACGCTTTCCTCAACACGAACGGCCGGTCGGAGATCGGAAGGGTCTCCTGGTACTTCGGGCCTTCAGAGCACGCAATCTCCCTTGCGCTCACGGCGGCCGTGCGCACGGCGACGGGCGTTGAGCCGAGCGTCGTCGAGAACGGCAAGACGATCACGATTCACCTGTACTCGTTGCAGTGGGCGCGTTTGCTCGCCGAGTTCGGCAAGCGTGAACGGAAGCATCTCCCACGGGGCTACCTCTGCGGCAACCCGACCTATCTGAAGGGCCTGCACGATGGACTCGTCGCGAGCGACGGGTTCGTCGCGGCGGACGGCCGGATCTGCTTCAAGAACACGTCCCTCGCACTCGTCGAGCTCTTCAACGTTGTGACGTTTCTGCTGCATGGCGCGTTCCCGAATGCGCATTCGGAAGCACCAAGTGCGGGTGGCCTCGTCGGCAGGACGACCGATCGATGTCTACCCTCGTACGTCTCCCGCCTCAACGTGACCCACCAGAAGCGACTCAGCGAGAGCCATCAGGTCGTGAAGCTCCTCGAACTGCGTGAGGTCGATCTCCGGATCCCTGTCTATGACCTCGAGGTCGACTGCCCCACGCACAGCTTCGTCGCAAACAACGCCATCGTGCACAACTCGATCTGTACAACCCGAGTCGTCGCGGGCGTCGGAGTACCGCAGGTGACGGCCGTGTTCGACGTCGCCGAGGTGGCAATCCGCCATGGGATCCCGGTAATCGCCGACGGTGGCATCACCTCCTCGGGCGACGTCGCGAAGGCGATCGCGGCCGGCGCGGACACCGTGATGCTCGGCTCGATGCTCGCGGGGACCGACGAGTCACCTGGTGATGTGATTCTCGTCCAGGGTGAGCGGTTCAAGGAGTATCGCGGCATGGGATCGCTCGGCGCGATGAAAGCGCGATCCTTCTCCAAGGATCGGTACTTCCAAGGCGACGTCGAGGACGTCGACAAGCTCGTCCCGGAGGGAATCGAGGGGCGCGTGCTCTACAAGGGCCCGATTGCGCCGATCGTCTATCAGCTCGTCGGTGGGCTTCGGCAGGCCATGGGCTACTGCGGCGCGCCGACGATCGAAGCGCTGAAGACCGAGAGCCGGTTCGTTCGCATCACCGGTGCGGGCCTGCGGGAGAGCCACCCGCACGATGTCACGATCAGCAAAGACGCTCCTAACTACCGGCGTGTCTGAGAGCGCCGAGATCCTCGTGTTCCCGGCGTCACCGCCGGCACCGGAGGAACGCCCCGTGCTCGTGCTCGATTTCGGCGGGCAGTACAGCCAGCTGATCGCACGGCGCGTGCGCGATGCTCGCGTCTACTCCGAGCTCGTCAGCCACCGCCTCACCGCAGATCAGATCAGGGCCAAGAATCCGCTCGCGCTGATCCTCTCCGGCGGCCCAGCCTCTGTGTATGCGGAGGGCGCGCCCGAGCTGGATTCGGCGGTGCTCGAGCTCGGAATCCCGACGCTCGGCATCTGTTACGGCATGCAGTTGATGGCCCGCGAACTCGGCGGAGAGGTGGAGTCGAACGACGTCTCGGAGTACGGCAAGACCGATGCGGAGCTCGGAGAATCGGCCCTCTTCCACAATCTGCCGCCAGAGCAGGTCGTGTGGATGAGTCACCGCGACTCGGTCACGGCGCCCCCGGCTGGCGCGCGGGTGACGGCTTCTTCGCCTTCGACCCCGATCGCCGCCTTCGAGGACACGGCCCGTGGGCTCTACGGTGTCCAGTTCCACCCGGAAGTCGTGCACACACCCGACGGCCAGGAGATCCTGAAGAACTTTCTCTACGACGTTGCGGGCGCCCCTCCGAGCTGGACGCCCGCCGCAGTGATCGAGGAGCAGGTCGAGCGGATCCGAGCGCAGGTCGGCTCGGAGCGCGTGATCTGCGGCCTCTCCGGCGGCGTCGACTCTGCCGTCGCCGCGCTACTCGTCTACAAGGCGGTGGGCGACCAGCTGACGTGCGTCTTCGTCGATCACGGTCTGATGCGCGAGAACGAGGCGGAGCAGGTGGTCGAGACCTTCGGCGGCCACTTCCATGTGCCGCTCGTCCACGTGCGCGCCGAGGACCGGTTTCTCACAAAGCTCGCGGGTGTCACCGATCCCGAGACGAAGCGCAAGATTGTGGGGGAGGAGTTCATCCGCGTCTTCGAGGAGGAGGCCGACAGGCTCGGCGACGTGCGGTTCCTGGTGCAGGGCACCCTCTACTCCGACGTGATCGAGTCCGGCGGAGACGACGGTGTGGCGGCCAAGATCAAGTCGCACCACAACGTGGGCGGGCTGCCGGACGACATGGAGATGGATCTCGTCGAGCCGTTGCGGCTGCTGTTCAAGGACGAGGTGCGCCGCGTCGGCGAGGAGCTCGGGATGCCCGAGCGAATGGTCTGGCGCCAGCCCTTCCCCGGGCCGGGACTCTCGATCCGGATCATCGGCGACGTCACGAAGGAGCGGCTCGAAATCCTCCGCGCCGCGGACGCCGTGCTCCAGGAGGAGATCCGCCGGGCCGGCCTGTATCGCGATCTCTGGCAGAGCTTCGCGGTTCTCCCGGCAATCAAGTCCGTCGGCGTCCAGGGAGACGAACGCACCTACGCCTATCCCGTCGTGATTCGGGCCGTCACCTCCGAGGACGCCATGACGGCCGACTGGGCCCGGATTCCCTACGACGTTCTCGAGACGATCTCGAACCGGATCATCAACGAGGTGCCTGGTGTGAACCGCGTCGCACTCGATCTCTCCTCGAAGCCACCCGCGACGATCGAGTGGGAGTGACCTTTGACTGATTCGGGCGAGTCGTTTCTCGTGCGCTGGGAGCGCTAGGAAGTAACGCAGGCCGCGTGGCTACCCTGCGTGGCGACGCATGCCCGCTCGAATCGTCCTGATCCTCACGGCCCTCGCCGTCGTGTTCCTCTCGCTCGCGAGCCCGAGCGGAGCAAGTGAGCAGTTCGGCGATCTCGACGTTTCGTTCGAGTCGTTGAAGGTGAATGATCGAGGCGAGGCTCTCGTCACCTACCGCACATCGCGCGGTGCCCTTCGCAACGTCTACGTCTGGGGTGCGATCAACGCGATCAGGACGGATCCGACCAAGCAGCAGCAACGGTTCCGCTTTGACTACGCGGGCGGCTGGAAGAAGAACGGCCGCCAGACGTGGCGGGAGTTCAAGAACCGCTGCCGCCCCTACGACGGGCCGGCGCTCGTGTGGCTCGTCGCCGCGTGCAAGGCCCCGGACGGCTCGTACTGGGCCTTGCAGCGCTGGCAGCGCATGCTGCCGATGCGTGGGATCGAGCCGTTCCGACCCGAGCAGGCGGCGTTCGAGTTGCACATCTCGCACTGGAGCGGTGAGTTGCCCCTTCTCGAGATCTCCCAGAACTGGACCTACGGCGGAGCGTGGCAAGGGCTCTTCGGGCGGCTCACGTATCGCGGCGACCCGGTGTTCGGCTACCGCACACCGTCCACGACGAAGCGCGACCCGAATGCGCGCTTCTTCTACGTCGACACCTTCAACTCCGTGTTCGGAGCGGGCTGGAAGCATGACGCCGGCAAGGTCGCGCACAGTCGCAACGGAGCTTTCTGTTACAGCTTCGTCCCCCAGATGACGCCACCGGGGTACCCAACGCGGGTCGTGCGGCCCCCGGGGAACGGCGAGCGCCACCGCGTGACCGTCATGGGGCCGGGTGTGACGCCGGTCGTACAGTGGGAAGGGCCTGCTCTTGGTCGCAACGACCCTCAGCAGGACAGGCAGTTCAACGCGCTGTTCGACCGGATCGTCGGGCCCGACGACCGCGTCTGCATTCCCGAGCGCTAGCGACTGTCATGGGCGCTCGCGTCACCTCCGTGCTGCAGTGGGAAGGCCTCGGTCTGACCGCAGCCGATCGGGCACGGGCCGCGTCCATGACATCGAGGACGAGTGGGACGACGCTTTCGACGGCGACGAGGAATGATGCTCAGGCGGGATCGCTCCGCGCTTGGCCGCGGGCTCGCGATTCTGTCGGGATGACTCGCACAGCAGCTGGGTCGATCGCGACCCGAACCCGATCTCCGGGGGCCGGCGGCTCGGTGCCTGTGTGTGCCGAGACGATCTCGGCGCCGCTCTCGTAGCGGGCGCACAGCGTCACGAGCGGCCCGTCGCGGCGACTCGACACGACGACGGCCTCGCCCGCGGGATCGGGTCGGAAGGTCACACCCTCCGGCTGGGTGACGACGGCCGTCGAGCCGCGCACCTCGACGTTCGCGAGCCCGATGAACCGCGCGACCCAGGCATCGCTCGGAGTCGCCCAGAGGTCCTCTGGTGCGGCAATCTGCACGGCGCGTCCTTCGCGCATCACGGCAACGCGCTCCCCGAGCGCGAACGCCTCTGCGACGTCGTGCGTCACGTAGACGGTGGTCTGTCCGATCTCCCGGAACAGCCCTCCCAGCTCGCTGACGAGGCGGTCCTGAAGGGGGCGATCGAGCGCGCCGAGCGGCTCGTCCAGGAGCAGGACTCGGGGTGCGGGAGCGAGGGCGCGGGCGAGGGCGACGCGCTTGCGCTCTCCTCCCGAGAGCGACCCGATCGAACGGTGCCCCGTCCCTGCGAGGCCGACGAGCGCGAGCATCTCGGTCACGCACGCTGCTATGGCATCGTTGCCCGCGGACTGCATCCGCAGGCCGAAGCCGACGTTTGACGCTACGTCGCGGTGGGGGAACAGCGCGTCGTCCTGGAACATGAGGCCGACACCTCGACGATGCGGGGGAACGCCGGCCAGGGAGGTTCCGTCGAGCTCGATCGACCCGTGATCGAGCGACTGGAGTCCGGCGATCGCGCGAAGCAGCGTCGATTTCCCGCTGCCGCTCGGGCCGACGACCGCAACAACCGTGCCTGCGGGAACGTCGAGGTCGACTCCGGCAAGGGCAGGATGTCCGCCCAGTGTGACCCGCGCGTTGCGGACGGAGAGCATCAGAGAACCTCGGCCCGTCCGTCGGCGGCCCGTTCTGCGAGGAGCGCAGCGGCGACCGCGATCGCGGCGAGCACAACGGCCAGTACCGCCGCCGTTCCCTGGTTCTGCTCGCCGGGTCGGCCGAGGAAGCGGAAGATCGCGACGGGAAGCGTGGGCTGCTCTGCCCGGGCGACGAACACCGTTGCGCCGAACTCGCCGAGCGAGATCGCGAAGGCGAACCCGGCGGCGGCTGCGAATGCGCGTCCGGCGAGCGGGAGGTCTACCTCCCGCCACGCGCGCGAGGGCG
>NZ_JBDSNT010000041.1:0-4941 GCF_039915195.1 Gaiella sp. | reverse complement strand
TGCCGGCCTCGACGTCGAACTGGAACTGCCGGGCGACACCGCCGTCGCGCGTGAAGATCGCCGTTCCGTTCCCGTACGGGTTGTCGTTGATCAGCTTCAGCGCCTCGTCGTAGGTGTCGACTCTCATGACGCCGAGCACCGGGCCGAAGATCTCGTCGCGGTAGGCGTCCATCTCGGTGGTGACGTTGTCGAGGAGCGAGACGCCAAGGAAGAAGCCGTCGCCTTCGGGGGCCGTCTGGCGTCCGTCGGCGAGCACGCTCGCACCCTGCTGCGCACCCGAATCGAGATACGAAGCGACCTTGTCGCGATGCGCCTGGGTGACGAGGGGCCCCATCTCCGAGGCGGGGTCCATGCCATCGCCAACCGTGATCTTCGGCAGCCGCTCCTTGATCGCAGTTACGAGCGCGTCGCCTGCGTCACCGACCGCGACGACGACCGACACGGCCATGCATCGTTCCCCGGCCGATCCGTACGCGGCGCTGACGGCGGCGTCGGCTGCCATCTCGATGTCCGCGTCGGGCAGCACGATCATGTGGTTCTTCGCTCCGCCGAGAGCCTGCACGCGCTTGCCGTGCCTTGTGCCGGTTTCGTAGATGTAGCGAGCGATCGGGGTCGATCCGACGAAGCTCAGGGCCGCGATGTCGGGATGCTCGAGTAGCGCGTCGACCGCGACCTTGTCGCCGTGAACGACGTTGAAAACGCCGTCCGGGAGACCTGCCTCCTTCAGCAGCTCGGCCGTGAACACCGATGCGGACGGATCCTTCTCCGACGGTTTCAGGACGAACGTGTTGCCGCACGCGATCGCGGGCGCCCACATCCACATCGGAACCATCGCGGGGAAGTTGAACGGCGTGATGCCCGCGACGACGCCGACCGGCTGGCGGATCGAGTACACATCGACACCCGTCGAGGCCTGCTCCGAGAACTCGCCCTTGAGCAGCGTCGGGATCCCGCAGGCGAACTCGATCACCTCGAGACCGCGCGTGACCTCGCCCATCGCGTCCGAGAGCACTTTGCCGTGCTCGGCGACGAGGAGCTTTGCGATGTCCTGCTTGTGCGTGTGGACGAGCTCACGGATGTTGAACATCAGCTCCGCGCGCTTGGCAAGGGAGACGCTGCGCCACGATCCGAATGTCTCCCGTGCAATGGCGACGGCTCGACCGACCTCGTCGACCGATGCGAGGTCGACGAAGCCGCTCTGCCGCCCCGTCGCCGGGTTGAACACAGGGCTCGTGCGGCCCGAGGTTCCTGCAACGCTCCGACCTCCAACCCAGTGGTGAATAGGTGTCATTGCAGTGATTTCCGGCGCGCGCTCTCCGGGCGCCGATGCGAGCTCAGTCATGTCTGCCTCCTGAAGATGTGGACGGAGGGTATCTCGTTCGTGCCGCACTCGTGCTCTCAGCCGACCGCCTCCTTGAGGGCCGTGATCCGCGCGTAGCTTCGCTGCAAGCCCGCAACCGGGATCTTTCCGCGCTCGGCCGCGCGCACGACGCTCTCGTACGCACCGCCACTCGACGCCTCGGTGCCCGTCAGAAGCAGGAGGTCGATCCCGGCCTGAGCAGCGAGGCTGGAGACGCTCTCGATCGTGCGGCCCCTGCTCGCTGCCGCACCGTCGAGCGAGTCGGTGATCGTGACGCCCTCGAAGCCGAGCGTGCTCCGCAGCAGCGCCTGGATCCGCGGCGACCACGGCGCGGGCTTCGCGTCGAGCGCCGGGTATGTGGCGTTCGAGATCATCACGATCGGGGCTCCCGCCGCGATCGCTTTGCGAACCGGGAGCAGATCGGTGCGTGTGAGCTCCGCGAGGGTGGCGGGAAGGACGACAGCGGTGCGATCGGTGTTGCGTGTCGCTCGGCCAATCCCGGGGAAGTGCTTCAGCGCAGGCGCCACCCGGGCGGATTCGAGACCGCGCGCGAACGCCGTGGCCGCAGCTGCAACGCGCCTCGCATCCGAAGCGAACGTGCGACGTTCGAGCGCCATGAACGATCCCGCGGCCGGGACGTCCGCGACGGGAGCGAGGTCGACGTTAATGCCTGCGGAACGGAGTCGTAGGCCGGCCGCGCGCGCTTCCCGCTGGATGTGGGCGGGGCTCAGGCGGCCGAGATCGGACGTCGCAAGCGCCGGTCCCGCCCAAGGGACACGACGGATCTTTCCGCCTTCCTGGTCGGTCGCGATCAGGAGCGGCGGGCGCCCCGACGTGCGCGCGGCCTGCTGCATCGCCGCGACGGATCGAGCGAGCTGAGCGCGGCTCTCGATGTTGCCGCCGAAGAGGATGATTCCTCCCACCTCGCCGCGCTGAATCCGGGCGAGGAGTGCGGGCGACGGCGAGGTTCCCTGCATTGCGACGACGAACCTCTGGCCGACCAACTCGCGCAGGGTGGGATCCTGAGCCGACCCTGCCGCGCGCTCCGCAACGCGGTTGGCTGCCGCTTGCGCCCGACCGGCCGCCTGCTCCTCTCCGGCCGCGCCGAGGACGACGGGGAGGGAGAGCAAAACGGAAGCGAGAATGACCCGGCGTAACCTCGGGTGTTCCTCCAGGTGGCGCAGCACCGACTTCAGACGGTGCAGCAGCAACTTCAGGCGGTGCAGCAGCATTGTTGCGTTCACGGCCCCAACCTCTGCCAGCCCTCCACGCGGAAGGGCCCCCAGGGGAGCAGGCTCCCTGATTGAACGGTACCGGCGCGCACGTGCACGCACTGTGCCGGAAGTGCGTCGGAAGAGAGTCGGAGATCGTGCGACTCTCCGCGCCCCGGGCCGAGCGCGCCTCGAGTCCGGGCATCGTCGAGGAGGCGGCTAGAGCAATCCGGCCTCGGCCAGCGGCCGCCGCGCCCAGGCGAAGGTCTTCGTGTACCAGTCCGAGAGCGGCCGCAAGGTGACTCCGGCGCTCGAAGAGTGCACGAACCAGCCGTTTCCGACGTAGATGCCGGAGTGACCGACCTCGGCCGAGGACGACTGAGGGCCTTTGCTGCCGAAGAAGATCACGTCGCCAGGCTCGAGGTTCTCGATCGCGATGCGCGCCGACTTCTTCACTTCGCCGCTCATCGAGTACGTGGTCCGTCCCTTGAGCATGTCGCCGAGGAGGGGAGCGCCGGGATAGGGCTTCGTTTTGTAGACCCGCCAGACGAAGCCCGAGCAGTCGAAGCCACCCGGCAGCGTCTCGGTGCCTCCGGGTGCGGTCGCGCTCCAGAGCTTCTGCGTCGACTCGGACGTGCCTGC
The DNA here is from genome assembly GCF_039915195.1 of Gaiella sp. Taxonomy (GTDB): domain Bacteria; phylum Actinomycetota; class Thermoleophilia; order Gaiellales; family Gaiellaceae; genus Gaiella. The sequence continues at coordinate 1,728 of NZ_JBDSNT010000041.1, read as the reverse complement.
CCAGACGTACGGATAGCCGACGAATCGGAGCGCCCGCGTCAGCACCGTCCGTTGCCATTCGCCGAGCTCGGATACGGAGAACGTCTGGCTGAGCGTGTCGAGGGACGCGATCTGTTCGGCGGACAGCTTCAGGGCCTGAGCGAGCGAATACGCTGCCTCAGCCCGTGTCGCCGGCTGGTTCGGTTGCAGCTCCAGCTGGTCCTGCCCCTGAGGATGATTGAGTCGGAGGCCGAGCAGCCGTGCGATGGTCTCGGTTCCGAGCATGCCTGTCGGGGCCAGTCCCGCATCGGCTGCCGCGCTTCGTATTCGCTTCGCGGCTGCGGTTAACCCGAGTGCAGCAACGAGCTGTGCGTGGAGCTCGCGCATGGTGACGAGACGAGTCGGATCAGCGGGTGTCGTCGTACGCTTTCCCCACGCCGCGAGCGCCGCGGCGAGCTCACCGCGAGTGAGCGCTTCTGTGGGCCGGAAGGTCGAAGGATCCGTACCGAGGAGGCCCGCCGATGTGACGACCCTGATCTGCGCGTCGGCCCACGAACGGCCGCCCGGTGCGGACGGGCCGGCGACCGCGACGGACGGCGGCACGGCTGGCAGCGCCGCCGAGGACGTGCCGGCAGCGCCGAGCGAGAGGAGAATGGTGGCTGCGAGCGCGAGTAGGCGGCGCATTCCCCCTGTATCGGCGATTCCCCGACTGTCTTGAGCGGGTACTCACCCGACGAGTGTGTCCCGTCTGCGAAGTTCTTACGAGATTCGGAACGACCGGGAAGCGGGAGACCGAATCGGTACCGTAGTCCTCGATGCGGCGACACTTCCCTCTTCTTCTCGTCTGTCTCGCTCTTGTCGTCGTCACAACGGCCGCCGCCGCGACGCGCCAACCCGCACCGGCCGCCGCCGGCCCGACGGTCACCGGCGGGAAGGCGTCGCTCGCCGCACTCCGCGGCAAGCCGGTGTTCGTCAACGTCTGGTCGTCGTGGTGAAGCACGTGTCAGAGCGAGGCAGTTGCCTACGCACGTTGGGTCAAGCAGCAGGGCACGGCCTACCGCTTCCTCGGCCTCAACGTCGGCGACACGAATCCCGACGCGCGTCGCTTTCTCAAGAAATACGGCTGGACGTGGCCGTCGATCGCCGATCCCCAGAGAACACTGGCGCGCCGCTTCGGAGCGAACTACCAGCCGGCAGTGATCCTGGTCGACGCGAAGGGCCGCTTCGTCGGCGGTTTCGAGGGACGCGGTACACCGGCGCGCTGGAACAGCCTGAAGCGCAAGCTCAGCTCGCCGTAGCGCGCGCCGGCTGATCGCCACGTATCCTCGTGCAGGCGTGAATCCACCGCCCGAAGATGCCCTGATTGCGCTCGCTGGCGGACTCCGCGCTGCTGAGGCCACCGGCGGTGACGATCGACTCGTGCTCCTCTGCTTTCTCGCCGGTCGCGGCCTCGTGCTCGACGAGCACGAAGTGGCTGCCGCGCTCAGGCGCTCCGAGCTACTGCTTGCGGCCGGAGGTGATCCTCGCCGACCTCTCGAGCTTCACGGCAGGGCCGTGACCGCGCTCGCCGAGGACCTGGACGGCCCGGATCGACGAGCGCAACTCTCAGCAGGGCTCGCAACGCTCGCGCGCTCAGCGACAGGCCTCTCGGAGGTCACCTCGGCGCTCGAGCGGCTCAGGCACGACGCCGACCTGGCCTGGCAGTGTTACGCCACGGCCTGTCTCGCAGAGCACCTCGCAGACGACGGA
>NZ_JBDSNT010000006.1:0-5320 GCF_039915195.1 Gaiella sp. | reverse complement strand
CTGTTGACCCACGGTCGGCGCCCGCGCAGCAGCTATTCGAGTATCGCCTCGAGAAGCGGCGGGGGAAGCGATCGGCAGACGAGGCGGATTGGAACGCGCTCGGTCGCAAAGGCTGGGAGCTCGTCGGTCTGACCCACAAGCACGCAGCCTTCAAGCGGCCGCTGCCGCCCGACCTCAGCCGCTGACGCGTTCGGGTGCGCCGTAGGCGCGAAGCACGTCGGGCACCTCACCCTGGAAGTTCTCGAGGATCGCGAGCAAGGCACGATCGGTGACCACGGTGCCGTTCAGCGTGTGCGGCGTCTCGAGACCGTCCTCTCCGCGGAAGCGGATGCCGAGTCTCCGCGCCTGGAAGTCGGTCGTGTTCGAGCACGACGTCACCTCGCGGTATCGCTCCTGAGTCGGGAACCACGCCTCGATGTCGATCTTCTTCGCTGCGGGCGCACCAAGGTCGCCGGCGGCGACGTTGACGACCCGGTAGGGCAGGCCGAGCTGCGTGAGGAGATCCTCCTCGAGCGCGACCATGCGGTCGTGTTCGGCCCAGGCGTCGTCGGGGGTCGTGAACACGAACATCTCGACCTTGTTGAACTGGTGGACGCGGAACATCCCGCGCGTGTCCTTGCCGGCCGCGCCCGCCTCGCGGCGAAAGCACGTCGAGAAGCCGGCGTAGCGGATCGGCAGCTCGCCACCTTCGAGGATCTCGGTCATGTGCATCGCTGCAAGCGCAACCTCCGAGGTGCCGGTGAGGAAGAGGCCGTCTTGCTCGAGCTCGTAGATGTTCGACTTCTCGGTCGGGAAGAACCCCGTGCCGATCATCGCCTCTTCCCGCACGAGCACGGGCGGGAGCACCGGCGTGAAACCTGCGGACGCGACATGATCGAGTGCGAACCGGTAGAGCGCAAACGCGAGCAATGCGGTGTCGCCGACGAGGTACCCGAAGCGTGAGCCCGAAAGGCGGGCCGCACGCTCGAGCTCGAAGCGGCCGACCTCACTCGCCTCCTTCGCGTCGGGGAGCAAGGGTTGCTCGCCGACACGGCGCAGCTCCTCCGCATCGTCCTCGGTGTCGCCGTCAGGGGCTGACGGATGCGGCGGGTTCGGGACGAGGGCGAGAGCGGCGTCGCGGGTCGTCTCGGCGACTGCAAGCTCCTCCTCCGCGCCGCGAAGATCCTCCTTCACCTGCTGCAGCTCCCCGAGCTGCTCGGGCGTCGGCTTCCCCTTCAGCTTCGTCCTGCTGCGGAGGTCGTCGACGCGCGGAACGAGTGCACGCCAGCTCTCGTCTGCGGCGAGCAGGGTGTCGAACGCCTCGGCTGCACCCTTTCGCGCGAGCGCGGTGCGCCAGATGTCGGGGTTGGCGCGGGCTGCCTTGAGGTCGATCATGCGAGGGATTCTAGGTACGCGTCGATGACGGTGGCGACGCCCTCGACCTCGGCGCTCGGGCAGATCCAGTCGGCCCGCTCGAGGAGCAACGGGTTAGCGTCCTCGACTGCGACCCCGAAGCCTGCTTCTGCGATCAGCTCGAGATCGTTCTCGCCGTCGCCGAAGGAGACGATGCGGTCGAGCGAGATCCCGAGGCGCTCGGCGACGAAGGCGATTCCCGTTCCTTTGGAGGCTGCGGGATTGCCCATCTCGAGGAGATGCGGGAGCGAGGTCGTGACGAACACGCGCCCGGCGAGCTGGTTGGCGACCGCGGCCCGCAGCGCCGGGATCGCTTCGGGATCGGCGACGGCAACGAGCTTGGTCGGTGCCTCGACGAGCCACGAGACCAGGTCGCCGACCTCCTCCACCGGCAAGTGCTGGAACTCCGCGTACCGGCGTGAGTACTCCGTGTGTCGATCGACGTAGAGGTTGTCGCCGACGTAACAGTTGGGTGGATGGCCGAGCGCTGCGAGGAGCGTGATCACCTCCCGGGCCGTGTCGAGCTTGAGCGGCTCGTGGAGCAGGAACGTGCCGCTTGCGGGGTCGACGACCGCGGCGCCCTGATAACAGACGACGGGCTCCTCGATCCCCGCCTCGGCGAGGTACGGGCCTACCGAGCGGAACATCCGGCCGGTCGCGACGATCACGGGGATGCCGGCTGCCTGGGAGCGGGCGATCGCGCCGCGGGTGCGCGGGTGCAACAGGCCGTCACGACCGACGAGCGTGCGGTCGAAGTCGCAGGCGAACGCCTGGACATCGGATGGAAAGGACGGTGGGAGTCTCAGCCGCCGGTGGACTGCGTGATGTACGCGGCGACGTCTGCGATCTGCTGGGGCGTGAGCTGCTCGCCGAACGCGGGCATGCCACCCTGCCCCTTTGTGACCCTCGCGACGACCAGCTCGGTGTCCGGCTTTGCTTCGTCGAGGTTAGGCCCGACGGCGCCGCTCGCTCCTGCATCCGCAAGTGTGTGACAGCCACCGCAGCTGGACGCGCCCGTGAACACGGCCTTGCCGGCGACCGCATCGCCCGTCAGCTCGAGCGCCGGAAGCGCCTCGGTGTCGGTCGTCGCAACAGGCACCTCGCCGACGACCGTTTCGGGCGTCGCGGCCTGATCCGTTCCGTCGAGGCACCCTGCAGCCAGGAGGCCGATGGCGAGGACGAGCAGTGCGGCTACGACGTGAGTGCGACGCATCAATGTGGAGTTTAACCAGCCACGCCGGATTGCGTAGGGTGTACCCATGCTCGTCGGACGCTCGATGCACGACCAGTGGCTCTCGAACGCCTATGTCCTCGGCGATGCTCCGGGCGGAACGGCCGTTTTCGTCGACAGTGGAGCACCTCTCGGACCGCTGCTCGATCTCGTCGAACGCGAACGTCTGACGCCCACGCACCTGCTTCGCACGCACGCCCACGGCGATCACATCGAGCACGAGGACGAGCTTTGCGATCGCTTCGGGATCCCAGTCGTGATGGGCGACCTCGTCACGGGCGGCCTGAGCATTCGCGCGATCGAGCTTCCCGGCCACTCCGACGATGGGCTCGCATTCGTTGCGAACGACGAGATCTGCTTCAGCGGCGATGTCCTCTTCAAGGACGCCGTCGGTGGCGGCCCAGCCGACGTCGTGCAGCTCTCGGTGATGGACGGCCTGATGACGCTGCCGGCGGAGATCCGCGTGCTTCCCGGTCACACCGAGGAGACGACGATCGGCCGCGAGTGGGAGCACAACCCGTTCGTCACCTACTGGCGTGGCGCTGCTCCGTCGCTCGGTGAGGCGGTCACCGTCGCCGGCGAAGACGCCGAGCTCGTCGTATGGTCGCCCGACTACGACGGCAACGGCAAGGCGCTCGTGCGCCTGGCCGACGGTTCGGAGCGGATCGTCGGCGGCTCGCGCGTTTCCCGGAGCTCCTGAGCCCTGACGTGCGCCTGATCGTCGCCCGCTGCGAGGTCATCTACTCGGGCCGTCTCAACGCCGTCCTCCCGGAGGCCGTTCGCCTCCTGATGCTGAAGTCGGACGGCTCGTTCCTCGTTCATGCCGACACGGGGGGCTTCAAGCCGCAGAACTGGATGACGCCCCCGACGGTGATCGAGCACGAGGGCGAGCCACCGGAGCGGATCGTGGTGCGCAAGCGCGCCGGCAAGACGGAGGACCGGCTCGACATTCGCATCGTCGAGATCCTGAGCGACGTCGAGCACGACATGGGGGAGGCAGCGGCGCTCGCGAAGGACGGGGTCGAGCGCGATCTCCAGCTCGAGCTCGCGGGCCGCCCCGACGCCATCGGCGACGGGCTCCGCCTCATCGAGCGCGAGTGGCAAACCGACATCGGTCCTGTCGACCTGATGTGCCGCGATCGGGACGGCGCGTGGGTTGCGGTCGAGATCAAGAGGATTGCGACGATCGACGCCGTCGAGCAGCTCTCGCGCTATCTCGAGCGCATCCAGACGCTGCCCGGGATGGCTGCCTGTCGCGGCATCCTCGCGGGGCAGAAGGTCGTGAAGCAGGCGCGCACGCTCGCCGAGTCACGTGGGCTCGCCTGGGTCGAGGTCGACCTCGACGTGCTTCGCGGCGAGAAAGAACAAGACTTGACGCTGTTTTCTGCCTGAAGACAGACATGTCCTTAGTGGACACTTGAGGGGCACGAGCGTACACTTGATGCTATGAGAGTGGAGGTCGGCGTCAGAGAGTTACGAGAGAACCTGGCCGAGTGGCTGGACCGCGCTGCGGCGGGGGAAGAGATCCTCGTCACGGAGCGGGGGCAGCCGAAGGCACTTCTGAGCGCAGCCGAGTCTGCCTGGGACCGGATGATTCGAGAGGGGCGAATCACGCCACCGACAGGGAAGCCGAAACCGCTGCCGCCGCTGATGAAACCGGTCGGCGAAGGCCCAACGATGTTGGACTACCTGATGTGGGTGCGTGGAAGGCCCTGGCCCGGCCCTGGCCCAGAGCCCGGAACCGAGGATGACCCGGTGTGATCGCATACCTGGACTCCTCGGCGCTCGTGAAGCTCTTTCTCGACGAGTCCGGTTCGGATGTCGCGCGTGAGGTCTGGGACAGCGGGGCTCCACTTGCAACGAGCCGGGTTTCCCACGCGGAACTCGCGTGCGCGCTCGCGGCCGCCATCCGGTCGGGGCGGTACGGGCGCGCTGCAGTGGATCCCGACGTCATCGACGGAGCGTTCCTTCGTGGTCGGGCGTATCTGGTCGAGGTCGACAGTGACGTTGTCGACTCAGCTGCTGTCGTCGGAGTGAGACATAGTCTCCGAGGGATGGATTCGATTCACGTTGCGAGCGCCATCGGCCTCCGGGCCTTTGACCCGCTGCTCGTATCGTGGGACCACCGTCAGCGTCACGCAGCTGATGCTGAAGGCATCGATGTCTACCCCGATATGACGACTGCCGCCTTGAGATAGTCGCGGGGCGGATCTGCCAGAAGCCCGGCGACGCCGTCGAGTCCGACCTGATGCGTGATCAGCCGCTCGAACGGATAGGCGCCGCTACCGAGAAACGCGAGCGCCGTGCGCACATGACGGGGCGTGTGGTGGAAGGCACCTCGGAGCGTCACCTCCTCGTAGTGGATGCGGAACGGATCGACCTCGACGCGGCTCTCGCGCGGCAGGCCGCCGAAGGCGAGAACGGTGCCGCCGGGCCGCACGAGCTCGAGCGCGATCTGCCACGCCTCGGCGGTGCCGGCCGCTTCGATCACGATGTCGGCTCCTTCGCCCGTGCCGGTCTCGGCGCCGAACAATGGTGCGAGCGCCTGGCGTTCGGGCCGCGAGCCGACCCCGACGGGCCAGCCGCCGGCGTCGGCGATGCACGCGCACAGCATCAGGCCGATCGGACCGAGGCCGACAACGGCAACGGTGTCCCCCGCCGCGACGCCGGCTCGCTCGACGCCGTGGAAGCAGCAGG
>NZ_JBDSNT010000029.1:0-4443 GCF_039915195.1 Gaiella sp. | reverse complement strand
CGACGCGGTCGGAGATCTTGTGACCGAGCAGCATCCCGCCGCCTCCCGGCTTCGCGCCCTGGCCGACCACGACCTCGATTGCGTCCGCCTTGCGGAGGTCATCCGGGTTCATGCCGTAGCGCGAGGGAAGCAACTGGTAGACGAGGATCTCCGAATGGCCGCGCTCCTCCGGGGTCATGCCGCCGTCGCCCGTCGTCGTCGAGGTGCCCATCTCGGTCGCGCCGCGCCCGAGTGCCTCCTTGGCTGGCGCCGATAGAGCACCGAAGCTCATCCCGGCGATCGTGACGGGAATCTTCAACTCGAGTGGCTTCTTCGCGAAGCGCGTTCCCAGCGTGACGTTGGTATCGCAGCGCTCCCGGTAGCCCTCGAGCGGGTAGCGGGAGACACTCGCGCCGAGGAACAGCAGGTCGTCGAAGTGCGGTAGCTTCCGCTTGGCGCCGAAACCGCGGATGTCGTAGATGCCTTCCTTCGCAGCGCGCTGGATCTCCGCGATCACGTTGCGATCGAAGAGGGCCGACTCACGCAACCCGGGCTGCCAACCGCTCCCCATCAGTAGGCCCCTGCGTTGTCGATCGTGAAGTTGTAGAGCTGGCGAGCAGAGCCGTAGCGGCGGAAGTCAGCAGCGTCGACGTCATCGATGCCCGCGTGCTCCAGGAGTTCGCGCACGTGCTCGACGTGCTCGGCTCGCATCTCCTTCTCGATGCAGTCTGCGCCGAGCCCTGCAACCGTGCCCCGCACGTACAGCCGGGCCTCGTAGATCGAGTCACCGAGCGCATCACCGGCATTTCCGCACACGACGAGGCAGCCCGTCTGCGCCATAAACGCGCTCAGGTGGCCGACCGACCCCCGCACGACGATGTCGACGCCTTTCATCGAGATGCCACAACGGGCGGCAGCATCACCGTGAACGACGAGCAAGCCGCCATGCGCGGTCGCGCCGGCGGACTGACTCACGCTCCCCTCGACGACGACGCGGCCGGACATCATGTTCTCCGCGATCCCGGTGCTTGCGTTCCCGCGTACCCGCACCGTCGCGAGCTGGTTCATCCCGGCGCAGTAGTAGCCCACATGCCCGTCGATCTCGACATCGAGCTCGGCGTCGAGGCCACACGCAACGGCGTGCGCCCCCTTGGGGTTCACGATCCGCCACCGCGTCGGCCCGTCGCCCGAGAGCGCTACGTCGTGGAGGCGCTGGTTGAGCTCACGGAGTGACGATACGGCCAGGTCTACGACCTCGGCCTCCATCACCTCTGTCATGCGACCGCCGCCCTGTCCCAGACGTAGACGATTCCCGGCTCCGGCTCCCACATGCGGGCATCGTCCGCGCCGGGAAGCACCGCGATCGCGTGGTACTCGGACGCCATCGCGACCCAGTCGTCGGTCTCGGCAAGGACAGCGGGCTTGCACGCGATCGGGTCGCGCAACACCGCGAACCCGTCTGCCGTGCCGACCGCGAACGTGTAGAAGCCGTCGAGATCGTCGAGGCATCCCTCGAGGGCCTGCTCGAGCGTCGCACCCTCGCGCAGGCGCCACTCCAGGTACCCGGCTGCGACCTCGGTGTCGTTCTCGGTCTGGAACTCGATTCCCTCGCGTCGCAGCATCCTCCGCAGGGTGTTGTGGTTCGAGAGCGAGCCGTTGTGGACGAGACAGAGATCGAGACCGGTCGAGAACGGGTGAGAACCCTCGGTCGTGACCCGACTCTCGGTCGCCATGCGCGTGTGGCCGAGCGCGTGGCTTCCTTGCAGGTTCGCGAGCTCGAACGTCTCTGCGAACACCTCCGGCAGCCCGACGTCCTTGTAGAGCTCGATCACCTTTCCCGCGCTCATGACTCTCAGGTCGCCCCGCGCGGCGCGCACGCGAGCCTCGGCCTCGGCGGCGTCCGTGGGCACGACGACGACCGCGTGGCTTGCACGCACTGAGTCGATCTCACCGCCGATTCCCGCAGCGACCGCCCGCCAGTCCTCACTCGCGACCGGGGAGTAGAGCGTCAGCTTCGTGAGACCGTCCGCGACCGGGTCACGGTAGACCGCCACCCCGGCACTATCGGGGCCGCGGTCGCTCATCTGCGCGAGCATCGCAACGAGATGGGCGCCGAGGTGCTCCTCGATGCCCGGCGACTTCGCGAACAGTCCGACGATCCCGCACATCAGAAGCGGGTGAGGTATTCGCGGACTTCCCACGCACTGACCTGCTCGTGGTAGCGGAACCACTCGTCACGCTTCACCTTCACGTAGTAGTCGATGTACTCCTCGTTCTCCCGCGTCCTGCCGAGCGCCGCGCGAAGAACGTCGTCCTGTTCGAGCTCGACCGTCGCTTCCAGCAGGTTGGCGGGGAGCGAACGGAGACCGCGCGCGGTCAGCTCGGCGTAGGAGTGGCTGTACAGGTTCTCCGAGTTGGGCTCTCCTGCGTCCAGCTTGTTGGCCATGCCGTCGAGCCCCGATGCCAGCACCGCGGCCGCCGCGAGGTACGGGTTGCACGAACCGTCGACCGTGCGATCCTCGATCCGTCCCGGAGCGGGGATACGCAGCATCTGCGTGCGGTTGTTGTAGCCGTAGGAGATCCAGACGGGCGACCATGTCGCACCGCTCGACGTCGAGCCAATCTTCAGGCGCTTGTACGAGTTCACCGTCGGCGCGGTCAGCGCGCTGTAGGCACGTGCGTGAGTCTTCAGGCCGCCAATGAATCCGTATGCCTCCTCCGAGAGGCCGAGACCACGCGGGTCCGCCTCGTCGAGGAAGACATTGACGCCGTCCTTCCAGAGCGACATGTGGAAGTGACACCCGTTGCCCGTCAGTGACGTGAACGGCTTGGGCATGAACGTCGCGATTCGGCCGTACTGCTCCGCGAGCGTGTGCACCATGTAGCGGAAGAAGATCGCGCGGTCGCAGGACACAAGCGCCTCGTCGTACTCGAAGTTCTGCTCGAACTGGCCATTCGCGTCCTCGTGATCGTTCGCGTAGTTGCCCCAGCCGAGCTCGTTGCAGTAGCGGGAGACAGTCGTCAGAAACTCGTACTGGCGCGTCAACCCGGCCATGTCGTAGCAGGGTTTCTCGAGCGTGTCGAGCTTGTCCGCGATCTCGATCGTTCCATCGGCGTTGAGCTGCACGAGGAAGTACTCGAGCTCGATCCCGATCTTGAACTCGTACCCCTGCGCGCGAGCCTCCCCGGTGACGTTGCGAAGAATCGTGCGGGGACAGTAGGGCCATGCTTCGCCCTCCACCGTCACATCGCAGGCAAACCGTGCGAGGTTGGGCTGCCACGGCACGAGCGTGAAGCTGTCGAGGTCAGGCATCGCAGCGATGTCCGGATCGCTCGGAAGCTGGCCGATCTCACCCGCGGCGAAACCTGCGAAGCCCGCGCCATCCTCCACGAGATCGTCCAGCCTCTCCGCAGGGATGAGCTTGGCGCTCGGGCGCCCGTACATATCGACGAACTGCGCAAACATGAACTCGACGCCCCTGTCCGCCATCGTCGTCCGGATCGCCTCGAGCTTTTTCGTATCTGTGCCCATCGGAACTCCCTCCTCGTTCAGGTGAATGAGTTCGTATCACTCCCGGAGCTCCGGATCGATGGTGAGACTCTCCATGATCACGTGCATCGCTATGTCGGGAACGTCCTACCTCGCGGGGTGCGCGAGCCGAAGCTGCACCAGCTTCAGGGCAATCTCGATCATGAGCCAGTCATCGCGCCGGAGGTCGATCCCCGAGAGGTCACCGATCCGGCGCAGCCGTTGGCGCAACGTGTTGGCGTGGATGAAGAGGGCTTCCGAGGTCGCACTGATACTCCCGCGACGCTTAAGGAACTCCTCGAGCGTCGGCATCAGCGAGGCACTGCGATCACGGTCGTACTCGGCGATGCGCATGACCGCGTCGATCGTTGCGTCACGAACGCCGCCGTCGGCAGCGATGCGCAGGAGGTACTTGTAGGCACCGAGCTCCTCGAAGGCGACGACCGATGCCTCCCGCTTGAGCACCGTCGTTCCGAAGAGCGCCTGCCGGGCCTCCTCGAATCCTCCGGCGAAGCTCGTAAGGCCCTCGCACGCACTCGAGAGCCCGATTGAAAGAGGCCCCGGGCAATCCGCGTGCACGCGACGAACGATCTCGATCACCGCTCGCTCATCACCGCCGGCCGGAAGCCGAAGGAGCCCGTACAAGGAGTCATCTCGGCGGTCGAACAGCGAGCCGGGGAGGAGGCCGAGCAGCGTCCGCGCAAGAGCTTCGTCGGCCGGCTCGGCGGCAAGCACGACGTGTGGTCGTTCGAGATCGCACCCGAGACGGATAGCTCGACCCGCAATTCCTCCCCCCTCGCGACCGGCAGCGAGCGCCTCGAAGAAGTCCTTGATCAGGTTCTTCTCCGTGAGGCTCTCGATCAGCTGGATCTTCTTCACCCCGACCGCAATCTGGCTCGCGACGGCGCGGGCAAGCTCCACCGCGGTGCTTTGCT
>NZ_JBDSNT010000150.1:0-6644 GCF_039915195.1 Gaiella sp. | reverse complement strand
GAGCGGGAAGTGCTCGCCGACGCGGCAGGTGTAGACGGCGATGCCGGTGTCCTGGCAGACGAGGTTCTTCTGCTCGTCTGCGATCGAGACGTTGCGATGGATCGTCTCGAGAATTCGGATGCCCGTCTTCGAGGTCTCACGGTCGCGTGCGTCCGCGAGTGCGTCACGGAGGTCCTGCGGGATGTCCTTCAGCGCCCAGACATACAGGTGTGCTGCGGCATCTTCGACAGCTCCGTCGAGATCGGTGGTGGTTGTCGTGCTCATACGCTCGCTTTCTCCGAGGCTGCCCGTCCGGCACGCCGTCCGAAGACGACGCACTCGAGCAGCGAATTGCCCATCATGCGGTTGCGCCCGTGGGTGCCACCTGCAATTTCACCGCAGGCGTACAGGCCCTCGAGCGTGGTCTCGGCGCTCTCGTCGATCACGAGACCACCGTTCTGGTAGTGGAGGACCGGGAACGTGAGCAGGGGCTCCGTCAGTGGGTCGATGCCGGCGCCGCGGTAGCGCCGCAGCATGTACGGCAGCGAGATATCGGCGTCGGCCTCCGAGATGCGCGTGGTGTCGAGGTAGACCGCGGGACGGCCGTCCTCGGTCTCGACGCCACGGCCGGCCGCGACCTCGTCGAAGATCGCCTGCGAGACGACGTCACGAGGACCGAGCGAGTCAGTGAACTCCTCGCCGTTCGCGTTCAGGAGCACCGCCCCGTAGGCGCGGGTCGTCTCGGGGATCGAGTAGCCCTGCATCGTGACGGGCCAGGCGCCGCCGTTTGGGTGGTACTGCAGCGCATCGAGGTCGCGCGCCTCGGCTCCCAGGTCGAGCGCGATCCGGGTCACCTCGCCGGTTGCATTCGGGTGGTTGGTCGAGAGCTCGTGACGACGCTCGGCTTCGGCGTAACAGCGGCCTCCTGCGGCAAGGACGACCGTACCGGCGTCGAGCGTGACCGGGTCACCGTCCTTGACGTCGAACGACGCGCGCCAGCTGGACGGCGTCACCTCGAGGGCTGTGAGGGCGTGGTTCTGGAAGCTGCGTGCGCTGCCCCCCTCGTGCGCCTCGCGGAGCGCCTTCGTGATGGCGTGCCCGGTGCGGTCGCCCACCTGGAGAAGACGGTGCCGCGAGGCGCCGCCGCAGCGGGCCAGCCTGTAGCCGCCGTTCTCCCGGGTGAAGGCGCAACCGAGCTCCTCGAGCCAGTGGATCCCCGATTGGGCATCTCCGGTCAGCGCCTCGACGAGCCGCGGGTCGGCGGTGTCGTGCGACGACCGCATCATGTCCTCGGCGTGCAGCTCGGGCGAGTCGTCCGCTCCGAAAGGGGCCTGAATCCCACCCTGCGCCTTGGAGGAGTTGTTGGCCTGGATGGAGCCCTTTGTGGCGAGCGCGACACTCGCCCCGCCGCGTTCGGCCGCAACCGCCGCTGCGAGGCCCGAGGCGCCGCTGCCGATCACGAGCACGTCGTATCGCGCCGGAGGCGTCATGGTGCAAGCCTACCACGATTGGTTATTCGTTGCATTACGGAGACTTATTGAAGACAGGGCTTACGGTACCGCTACGCCGGCCTCCTCCGACGCCCGGCTAGGCGCTTTGGCGAGTCTCCGATAGACTCGCCCGATGTCCCGGCTCTCCGATGTAATGCGACCCGACTTCATCGAGGTTGCGCCGGAGGACACGCTGGGCGAGGTCGCCGAACGGATGACGGCAGTGAATGTCGGTGCCGTCGCCGTCAAGGACAGCGGCCGGCTGATCGGGATTCTGACCGAGCGAGATCTCCTCAAGGCGATGGCCGCGCGCGTTCACTCGAGCGAGGCGCGCGTCCGGCAGTGGATGACTTCCGATCCCGTCACCGCGTCGGCCGACACCGATGTCGAGGAGGCGGCGCGGGTCATGCTCGAGCACGGCTTCCGTCATCTCCCGGTGGTTGACGACGAGGACCGGGTGGTCGGTATCGTCAGCCTGCGGCGCGTCGTCAGCGCTTCGCAGACGCCTGCCTGACCTGGCTCAGCGCGCTTACGTCCGCGCGTTCACGAAGGTAACGAACTCGTCCGCTGCCCTCGTCGCAACCCGACCTGACGCCCGAACGAGCGAGATCTCCCGCGTGGCGTTCATTCCTGAGAGACGCGCCTCGGCCAGTGTCCCTGCGGCCAGGTCCGACTCCACGGCCGTTCGGGAGATGAACGTCACACCGTACCCGGCCTGCACCGCGCTTCGCACCGACTCCTGCAGTCCGAGCTCGAGCGATATCGCGAGATCGCGCAGCCTCACCCCCATCGAGCGCAGCTCGTCCTCCACCACCTGCCGCACGCCGGCGCCCTCCTGCATCACGATCAGCGTCTCCTCGCGCAGCTCGTCGAGCTCGATCGTGCGCCCGGCAAAAGAATGACCAGGCAGGCAGATCAGGATCACCTCGTCCTCGAGAATCGGCTCGAAGCGGACCGCCCGATGCCGGCGCGCGGCTCCGACGATGCCGAGCTCGAGCTCACGGTTGGCGACGAGGTCGACCACGGTCTGGGTGTCGTGCACCTCGAGTGCAACGCGCAGGTCGGGATGCTGCTGTTGAAACTCGCAGAGGAGAATCGGAACGGCTACCGCGGCCGGCCCCGTCGAAGCGCCGATCGAGAGCTCGCCGGTGAGGGCCCCTGCGCTCTCAGCGGACACCTCGTCGAGCATCTGCTCTTCGAGCTGAAGCAGCCGCTGCGCGCTACGAAAGAGCCGCAACCCGGCCTCGGTGGGCTCGACCCTCCGACCCGACCGATCGAGCAGCTGTGTGCCGAGCCGCTTCTCGAGCGATCGAACCTGGAGGGACACCGCGGGCTGCGTGACACCGAGTCGTTCGGCCGCCTGCGAGAAGCTGTGGAGCTCGACGACGGCACAGAATGCGGCGAGCTGACGCGTGTCCATAAGCGAATGTTATCTCAGGATCACGGATTGAGTGATAGTGGTCGGAGGCCGATATCGAGCTCCACGCGCCGACGGCGGCCGTCCGACACGATACGGTCGGAGCATGAAGGTCTGGATCGACATGACGAACTCGCCGCACGTGCCGTTCTTCCGGCCGCTGATCGCTCTGCTCGAGCAGCGGGGGCACGAGGTGCGGGTCTCGGCGCGCGACTTCGCACAGACGCTGGAGTTGCTCGAGGTGGCAGGGATCGCGCACGAGATCGTCGGCCCGCCCCACGGCGGCGGCGGACGCGCCGGAAAGATCCGGGCAATGGGCTCACGGCTGAGGGCGCTGCGATCGTGGGCGAGGCCGCAGAACTTCGCCCTCGCGCTCTCCCACGCCTCGCACGAGCTACCGCTCGCGGCGCGTTCGCTCGATGTCCGTTCGTCGTACGCCTACGACTACGAGTTCGCGCGCTCGCAACACACACTCGGCTCGCGCGCCGCCACCCGGGTGATCGTTCCGGATGCGATCCCGCAGAAACGGCTCGACCGCCTGGGTGCGAAGGCCACCAAGGTACGGCGGTACCCGGGCCTCAAGGAGGAGTACTACCTCTCGGGATTCACGCCCGACTCCGCCGTCCTCGACGTGCTCGACCTCGACCCGGCCCGCGTCCTCGCTGTCGTTCGCACCCCACCCGAGGTCTCCCTCTACCATCGCCACGGGAACCCGCTCTTCGCCGACGTGCTCGAGCGCCTCGGCAACGACCCCTCTGTCCAGGCCGTCGTTCTCCCCCGCACCCCGGCGCAGCGCGACGCGATCCGCGACGCGCCGCTCCCGTCGCTCGTCGTCCCCGAGCACGCGATCGATGCGCAAAGCCTGATCGCACTCGCCGACCTCGTCGTCTCCGCCGGCGGCACGATGAACCGCGAGGCCGTCGCGCTCGGAACGCCGGTCTGGACGACGTTCGCCGGAACTCTCGGCGCGATCGACGAGGGGTTGATCGAGGACGGACGGCTGGCCGAGTTGACCGACGCGGACGCTCTCGTGCTCGCGAAGAAGGAGGCGGCAGGTGCGCGCGAGCAGCGCGATCCGGAGCTGATGCTCGACCTGTTGCTCTCAGCTCTCTGAGCCAGGGACGGGTGTCAGCCCTACCTCATGATGCAAAGTGGGATCGGAGTCATCTGTGGATGGCACCGGGAGCTCTCCCGGGCCTCGAGCGGAAGCCGCAACCGCCCCGCGTCGTGGATCTGCGACGATCCGTCGCAACTCGTCCACGAGCGCCGTCGCATCGCCGGAATCGACAAGCCGCTCGAGCACCGCGAGCTCACCCTCGAGCCACGCGCCCTCGACCGGAGGCCGGGCGATCCGCTGGATTTTCGGGTGAGGGCTTGCCGACACGACCTCGCCCTCGCCGACGAGCACCTCGTGCAGCTTTTCGCCCGGCGCGGGGCCGATCACCTGGATCGCGATCTCGCTCCCCGGTTCCTTTCCCGAGAGGCGAATCATGTTCTCGGCCAGGTCCATGATCCGCACCGGGTCGCCCATATCGAGGACATAGACCTGCCCACGCTCCGCAATCGCGCCCGCCTGGACGACGAGCTGCACGGCTTCGGGGATCGTCATGAAGAACCGCGTCATGTCGGGATGCGTCACCGTCAACGGCCCGCCCCGCGCAATCTGGCGACGGAAGATCGGGATCACCGACCCGGACGAGCCGAGGACGTTGCCGAAGCGCACCGCGACGAACCGCGTCGAGACGTCGGCCCGGTGGCCCCACGTCTCGACGATCCACTCGCAGAGCGCCTTCGACTGACCCATGATCGTCTGCGGATTAGCCGCTTTGTCGGTCGAGACGAGCACGAACCGCTCGGCACCGAACTCGACTGCAGTATCGGCGACGGTGCGCGTCCCCAGGGTGTTGTTACGCACTGCCTCGAGCGGGTTCATCTCCATCATCGCAACGTGCTTGTAGGCGGCGGCGTGGAAGATCACGGTCGGGCGGTGACTCGCGAAGACCTGGCGCATCCTGACACCGTCCTTGACGTCCGCAACGACGGCCACACCGCTCAGGAAGCCGCGCTCGCGCGCGAGCTCGCGGTCGATCTCGAAGAGCGCTGGCTCCGAGTGGTCGACCAATACGAGCCTTGTCGGGCCGAGACGAGAGAGCTGCCTGCAGAGCTCCGACCCGATCGATCCACCCGCGCCGGTGACCATTACTACTTCGCCCGAGACGTAGCCGGCGATTGCCTCGAGATCGACCTCGACCGGCTCCCTCCCGAGTACGTCCTCGACCTCGACGGGCCGCAGCTGGGTCGCGAGACCCGAGTCGCCGCTCACGAGCTCGGCCAACCCGGGCAGTGTCTTGACGGGTAGTCCTCCTGCCCGCGCCGCCTCGACGACACGGCCGCGCACCTCGCCCGAGGCCGATGGCATCGCGATCAGCACCTCGTCTGGACGGCGGTCGCGGATGACCTGCGGCAGGTCTGCGGTCGTGCCGAGGACGCGGATCCCGTGGAGCCGCAGGTTGCGCTTGCGCGGATCGTCGTCGACGATCCCGATCGGTGTATAGCCGAGTGCGGGGTTGCGAAGCATCTCCTTGATCACGAGTTGGGCTGCATCCCCGGCGCCGACCACGATGGCCTCCTTCCCCCGTGCGACGACCTGACCCGGCAGCGGCCGCTCGATCAGCGTGCGGGCGAGCAGACGCGATCCGGCGACGAAGGCGAGACAGAGAAGCAGGTCGATGAACCAGACACCCTTCGGGACGCGGGCCGGGTGGAACTCGAAGAGGGTGAAGACGACGAAGGTAGCGAGCGAGGCGAGACACACCCCTCGCAGAGCCCCCCACATGTCTCGCGTCGAGACGTAGCGCCACCAGCGGTTGTAGAAGCCGGCGAGAGCGAACACCGTGAGCTGGATCCCGACGACGATCAGGATGATCTGCCAGTCGAGATAGTGGTTGTAATACACCGGCCGTCCCTGATCGAAGCGGAGGAGCCAGGCGAACGTCCAGGCAGCGGCGATCAGCGCCGCGTCCGTTGCTATCTGCCAGACCGCGTGGCGGTTGAACGGAGACCTCACCTCAGGACAGTTCGAGGAGCAGTAGCACGGGCCTGCACACTCGCCTCCAGCCGACTCACGCAGCCGTGACGGCCATGGCAGCGAGCACGGTCGAGACGACCTGCTCCTGCTCATCGGCACCGATGCAGCCCCAGAGCGGGAGCGCCAGGTTGTCGGCCGCCGCGCGCTCCGTCTCGGGCAGCGAGCCGGGCCTGTACCCGAGGTACCGCATCGCGGGCTGCAGATGCAGCGGAGTCACGTAGTACGAGGCGGAAGCGATGCCCGCTTCCTCGAGCGCTGCAGAGATCAGCGCTCGATCCGGCGTACGCACGACATACATGTGGTAGACGTGGCCCGGAACGTCAGGCGGCAGATCGACGACGTTGCCGAGGCCCAGCTCGGCGTAGCGTGCCGCTCCCGCGCGACGACCCTCGTTCCAGCCCGCGAGGTGCGGCAGGAAGACGCGCAGCGCCGCGGCCTGGATCGCGTCGAGCCGCGAGTTGGTCCCGATCAGCTCGAAGGTCTGCTTGTCGCGCGAGCCGTGAAAGCGAAGCATCCGCAGGCGCTCGGCCACCTCGGAATCCGTGCAGGCGACGAGGCCGCCGTCTCCGAGCGCGAACAGGTTCTTCGTCGGGAAGAAGCTGAAGGTGGAGCAGACCCCGGTGGTGGCCGTCCCGGCAGCGCCGAAGGCCTGAGCCGCGTCCTCGAGCAA
>NZ_JBDSNT010000122.1:0-11899 GCF_039915195.1 Gaiella sp. | reverse complement strand
GTCGCGCGATTGTCGTAGGGGCGACGCGGATGCGTCGTCCTCGGTCGCCGGCACGCATTCTCTCCGCCGTCGCCGGGACGATCGTGCGTGAGCTCGGCCTCGAGCCTGGCAACGCGTTCGTCGTGTGAGATGAGATCCGGGCAGGGGGCCTCCACGGCGGCGGCGGGATGCCCGGCACGTAGGATCGCACGGTGGACCTCGGGCTCGCAGGAAAGATTGCGCTCGTCACCGGATCGAGTCGGGGGATCGGACGTGGAATCGCCTCCCGACTCGTCGAGGAAGGCGCTGACGTTGTTCTCTGCGCGCGTGGGGCCGACGGTCTCGACGCAGCTGTAGCGGCCCTGCCGGAGAACGGGCGCGGCGTCGGCGTCGTCGCCGACGTAACGACGCAAGCAGGGGCCGCCGCTGTCGTCGCTGCTGCAATCGAGCACTTCGGGGGGCTGGACATCGTCGTCAACAGCGTCGGCGGCTCCGGCGCCCGGTCATTCGACGCCATGGATGAGACCGACCTCCGGACAGTGCTTGGCCAGAACCTGTTCCCGGCGTTGAACGTCTCCCGCGCTGCGATGCCAGCCTTGCGCGAGCGGGGAGGCGGCGTGATCGGGATGGTCGCCTCGATCTGGGGCCGCGAGGGCGGTGGTGGGCCGAGCTACAACGTTGCGAAAGCGGCGGAGATCAGCCTCGCCAAGGCGATGGCGAGCGACCTGGCCGCGGACGGGATTCGGGTTTTCAGCATCGCGCCCGGCTCGACGCTGTTCCCGGGAGGGAGCTGGGAGCGCCGCCTTCGAGAGGACCCGGAGGGGATGGCAGAGTTCATCGAGCGTGAGCTCCCCTGGGGACGCCTCGGGACCGTTGACGAGGTCGCCGACGTCATGACCTTCCTTGTTTCGCCTCGCGCGTCCTGGGTCGTCGGAGCCTGCGTGGCGGTCGACGGTGGGCAGTCGCGCTCCTTCTGAGCATGCCGGCCGGGCAAGCATGGGAAATCGGGATACCGTAAGACGCCCCCGAACCCGAGGACGACTACGCTGCTACAGGTGGAGACATCTGACCCATCCACGTCGAGCTTCGAAGAGCTCACGCGCGTGCGCGAGCGGATGTTCTCGCCGTTTGCGGTGCGGTCGTTCGAGACCCGCGGGCGAGAGAAGGCGGAGGAGCCCTGTAGCCTCCGGACGCCGTTCCAGCGCGACCGTGACCGCCTCGTCCACTCGAAGCCGTTCCGGCGCCTGAAGGGGAAGACGCAGGTCTTCATCGACCCCCAGGGTGACCACTACCGCACCCGTATGACCCATACGCTCGAGACGACGGCCATCTCGCGCGTCGTCGCACGGGCGTTGCGCCTCAACGAGGATCTCGTCGAGGCAATCGGCCTCGGGCACGACACCGGGCATACGCCGTTCGGTCACGCGGGTGAGCAGGCCCTCGACGCTGCGCTGAGCGCGGAGTTCGGCAGGCGCTTCCGGCACAACGAGCAATCGTCGCGGATAGCGCGCCGACTGAACCTCACGCATGAGGTCTGCGATGGGATCCTCACGCATACCGGCGACCAGGAGCCGGAGACGCTCGAGGGCAAAATCGTTCGCCTCATCGATCGTGTTGCCTACATCAACCACGACATCGACGATGCGATCCGTTACGGGATCCTCCGGGAGAGCGATCTCCCACGCGACGAGATCGAGCTTCTCGGAGCGACCGGGACGGATCGGATCGACCGCCTTGTCCACGACGTCGTCGACGCCTCCGAACAGGCCGGCACGATCGAGCAGAGTCCAGAGATCGGTGAGGCGATGCTGTCGCTACGCGCGTTCATGTTCGAGCACGTCTACCTCGGCCCGCAGGTCGGACCGGAGCACGAACGGGCGCGCAACGTCGTGCAGGCGATCTTCGTCCAGCTCGTGGACGACCCCGAACTTCTGCCCCCTGGTGACGGTGATACTCCCGAGCGGATCACCGACTACATTTCGGGAATGACCGATCGGTTTGCGCTCTCGTACGTGAGAGGGAGCTAGTGGCCCGGATCAAGGATCAGAGCGTGCGCGATGTCATCGCGGCAGCCAATATTGTGGACGTCGTGGGCCTTCGCACGTCCTTGCGCAAGGCGTCGGGCATGCGCTACATGGGCCGCTGCCCGTTCCACGAGGAGCGATCGGCGAGCTTCTCCGTGAACTCCGACCTGAATCTGTACCACTGCTTCGGGTGCGGTAAAGGTGGGGACGTCGTCACCTTCGTTCGAGAAACCGAGGGCCTCGACTTCGTGGGCGCGATCGAATGGCTCGCCGAGCGCTTCCGGGTCACGCTCGAATACGAGGAGAGTTCGCCGGCAGCCGATGACGCGCGGCGGAAACGTGAGCGCCTCTACGCCGTGCTCGACCAGGCCGCCGCGTTCTTCGAGCGACATCTGTGGGAAGGTGCCGACGGCGAGCCCGTGCGTGCCTACCTCGCGAGCAGGGGACTTGGCGAGGCAGCCTCGAAGGAGTTTCGCCTTGGTCTCTCGCCGGGAGACGGCCTCGCCGGCAAGGCTCGTGAGAAGGGTTTCACGGCCGATGAGCTTCGTGCGGCGGGTCTCACGAACCAGCGTGGCCGGGACTACTTCCCCCGGCGACTCATGTTCCCGCTCGCGGACGCTCGCGGTCGGATTATCGCGTTTCAGGCGCGCAAGCTGCTCGATGACGATCCGTTGCAGGGCAAGTACGTCAACTCGCCAGAGAGCGATCTCTTCAAGAAGAGCCACGTTCTCTACGGGCTCCATCTCGCGCGTCCCGCGATCGCGAAACAGGACAGGGCGGTGGTCGTAGAGGGCAATACGGACGTGATCGCTCTGCGGCAGGCGGGATTCGAGCCGGTCGTCGCCTCCATGGGGACCGCGCTGACAGAACAGCATCTGAAGGAGCTCTCGCGATTGACCAAGCGTCTCTATCTCTGCTTCGACTCGGACGCGGCCGGCGAGGAGGCGACGCTGCGCGGAATGGAGCGAGCCTACGAGCAGGGGTTCGAGATCAGGGTGGTGACGCTTCCATCCGGACAGGATCCGGCCGACGCTCCCGACGGATTCGAGCTGCGGCTCGGCCAGGCGGAGAGCTACCTGCACTATCGCGTGCGACTCGAGCTCGACCGCGCCTCGGACCGCCAGGAAGGATTCGTGCGTGCGCGAGAGATCCTCGCGAAGGCGGAGGACTCTCCCGAGCGGCAGGAGGCGCTGCGGCTCGTCGCAGACCGGCTCGACCTCCCCCGCGAGACACTCTCCGGAATCGCTCCGGCGCGTGGGAGCTCGAGCGGTGCGCCGTCGAGCCAGCCGAAGAAGCTCCTCGACGCGGGCGTGCGGCTCGAGCGTGAGGCTCTTGCTGCG
Source organism: Gaiella sp. (assembly GCF_039915195.1). Taxonomy (GTDB): domain Bacteria; phylum Actinomycetota; class Thermoleophilia; order Gaiellales; family Gaiellaceae; genus Gaiella. Next base: position 8,556 of record NZ_JBDSNT010000122.1, on the reverse strand, counting down.
GTCGTCGCACATCCCGAACTCGTGGACGCGCTGGCGGGTCTCTCCGAGGAGCACTTCGAGCTCGGAGAGCATCGAAGGATGCGGTCGTCGCTGATCGCCCGCCTACCGCCGGATCCCGATCTCGTCCCGCTCCTCGCCGAACTCGACGCGACGGCGTCGACCGAGGGGATCACGAAACAGACCGGAACGGAAATGCTGCTTCGTCTCCGGGAGAAGAAGCTTCGACGCGATCTCCAGGGAGAGACCGACCTGGCACGGGCGACCGAGCTGCAGGCGCACGTCGCGAAGGTGCGGCAGGCGCTGACCGAGATCTCGTAGGGCTTGCGGGCGGGACAGGTCCCGCGCCTACGGCGTAGGGTCGGTCGGCACGCGGGGCCTCGGCTCGGGGCGTGCGGGTGGGTCCTGGTCGACGAACAGTCCGAGCGCGACACGGCGGATCTGTTGCGAGCGTGATTCGTTGGTCGGCTCGCCCGGGTGCGACCAGGCCGCCGCAACCTCCGCCCCGAGCAATAGCGCCGACGCAGCGAGGTACACCGAGTAGAGAAACACGAGGGCCGATGTCAACGACGCGTAGACGACACTGATGCTGAGCCCCTTGACCCGCTCGAAGATCATCCCCGAGACGAGCGAGATCGCTAGCAGCAGCAGGGCGGTGACGATCGCTCCTGCGAGCGCGTCGCCGATGCGTAGGCTTCGAGCCGGGACGAAGCGGTAGAGGAGCAGAACGACAGCGGTTGTCACGAGTAGGGGAGCCCCCGAGCGGATGCCCTGTTCGAGGAGGCCACCGTCGAGCCCGAGCGAGTCGAGCGGCTGCTGGATCCACCCGAACACGACGGCCTGGGCGAGATTCAGGAAGACGACGACGAGCATGAGTGCGGCTGCGCCCACGATGAGAATCAGATCGACGAGCTTGCCGCGAACCGCGGGTCGCCCGCGCTTCAGATGCATCGCGACCTCGAGACCGGCACGGAGCGCCGCCATCATCCCGGTCGCCGCCCATGTGAAGACGAGCAGGCTGACGAGGCCGAGTGCCGTCGCCGGAGACGCGAGTTTCTCGATCTGTCGCGCCACGTCCGCGCTACCGCTCTCGGAGAGCGGAAACGCGGCGACGATCTCCTCGATCACCTGGTCCTTGAGGCTGTCGTTGCGGAGGACGATGCCGAAGATCGCAACGAGGATGATCGAGAGGGGGACGAGCGAGAAGAGCACGCGGTAGGCGATGCCGGCGGCATGCTGGCCGCAGCGATCGGTGAAGTACCCGTCGATCGCTTGCGGGATCACGCGGACGAGCGTCCGGAGAAGATCGAGCGGCCACCGCAGTAGCCGAAGCGGCCACGGCGTCGGGTTGCGCGCTGTGGTCGCGTTGTCCATCAGCCAAGTCTAGGTGCCCTCCCGGGACAGCACGCGCTGCGCTGGGTACACTTCCGGCCGCTCCATTCCCCGGTAGCTCAATTGGCAGAGCATTCGGCTGTTAACCGAAGGGTTGTTGGTTCGAGTCCAACCCGGGGAGCTGATCGTCGCGCTGATCGTGCTCGGGAAGGGCCTCCGAACAGCGATGCGCGGGCCGAATCGGCTCGGTTTCGGCGCGCGACGTGCGACGCGCGACGTGCTGTAAAGGTTGCGTAAGACGAGTTCAGCTGGCAGCCGTCGGTGCCGACAAAACAGGTATGCGCCGCCTGATCACGTGTGCTCTCATTGTTCCGCTGGCCTTCGCCTTCGCAGGCCCGGCCGCGGCTGCGACGAGCGCGAGCGTCGCCGCGCTCCAGGTTGCCTTGGCCGCCAACGGTCACTACCCGGCGGCGATCGACGGCGTCGAAGGGCCTCTGACGCAGACGGGCCTGGCTCGCTTTCAGGGGCGCGTCGGTGTTCCCGCGAGTGGGCGCCTGGATCGGAAGACCCGCGTCGCATTCGGGCATCTTGGCGCGCCCCTTCTCGGGCAGCGCGAGCTCGGCGTCGGCGCGGTCGGCTGGGACGTCTCGTCGCTCGAGTTCAGGCTGATCCCTTTCGGCCTCGAGCCGAAGGCAGTCGACGGTCGGTTCACCGCAGCCACTGCGAAGGCGCTTGCGCGCTTCCAGGCCGCGCACTCGCTCCCGGCGGACGCCATCGCCGGCAAGCGGACATACCGGGCTCTCGCAGGCGGGCGCATTGGGTCGTTCTCTCCACCCGTACAGGTGTCGACCTACACGGTCAAGCCGGGTGATGGCTTCTACTCGATAGCCGCTCGGCTTGGGATCAGCCCACTCCTGCTTGCCACGCAGAACCGGCTCGAGCTGACCGCGGTCATCGTCCCCGGTCAGACGCTCGTCCTGCCTACCGACACGAAGACGTCGTCACCGACAGCGACTACCCCAACGGCTCCTCCTGTGGCAACCCGTGATGCGGTGCGGGCGTCACTCAACCACTGGTCAGCCGTCTACGGCGTAGACCCGAAACTCGCCCGCGCAACCGCGTGGATGGAGTCCGGCTTCCGCCAGGACGTCGTTTCGAGCGTCGGTGCCCTGGGCGTCATGCAGCTTCTGCCCGGAACATGGACGTGGGTCGAGCAGGTCATGCTCGGCACGACCACGCCGAGAACGTATGACGGCAACGTGCAGGTGGGCGTTCGGTACCTCCGCTGGCTGCTCGATCAGTTCAACGGGAACACGCGGCTTGCGCTCGCCGGGTACTACCAGGGCGCGCAAGCGGTGCGTGATCGCGGTCTGTTCGATGATACGAAACGATACGTCGCGATCATCATGAGGCTCTACGGCACCGTGTAGTCGGCGCTGGCGCCCGGCCACGCTGTGACGCCAGCGTCTGCAACGGTGGCGCACGGGTGGGCCCGCTTCAGGGCGATGAGACCACGGATTCCGTCCTGAGGAACACCCGTGCGGGGTTCAGCTCCTGCGACGTGCACCGCGCGCGAGAACTCCCAAGCCGACTACGCGAGCGCGGAGATCGCTGCGTACGCGGCACGTGCGGCCTCGTCGACCGGAAGACCCCAGAAGAGCTCCGGCGTCGAGAAGATCTCGACGTCAAGGGCGCCTTCCCAGCCCGCGGCCGCGAGCGCGGCGATGATCACTCCGGTCTGCGAGATGCCGTCACCCGGAAGAACGCGGTCGGTGCGATCCCGTGACGGCCAGTCGCAGACGTGGACGCCGGCGATCCGGTCGGGGTTGGCGGCGATCCACGACAGCACCATCGGATCGTCCCACACGTGGTAGGTGTCGATGAGAACTCCGATCTCGTGGGACCCGACGGTGGCGAGCAGCAGGTCGGTGTCGGCCAGCGTATGCACGAAGCCGGCCGATTCCCGCTGGCTCACGTGGATCGGCTCGAACCCGACACGAACGGCCGCGGAGTGCGCCGCCTCGGCGACGAGGGCAAGTCCGCCTGTGACGACCTCGAAGCCTTCCTCGATCGACCGGCCCCCGAGCGGTCCGGTGAGACACGCGATGCACTCCGGGTCGTAGGCCGCAAGGCGTGATACGGAGGCGCAGAGAGCCGCGATTCGGTCGCCGGGGTCAGCGGGGCCTTCCATCCCGGGGATCGCCAGCTGCAGGATCGACGGCACCGCCGGCACGCAGACGGCGACGCCGAGACCGTATTCGCGGAGAAGCGCGATGTTCGCGTCGTCGTCCTCTGGAAGCTTGAACTCCCAGAGGCCGATCGCATCGAAGCCCGCGGCCGAGTACGCCTTTACGTCCTCCTCGAACGTTGCACCGACCGTCGAGATCTCGGAGAGAGAGAGAATCACGAGCGTCCCGGAACTCTCGAGAGAAGCCGCTGTGTGATCGGCGGCTTCGTCAGCGCCTTCGCCACGAGGTACCCCGAGCCGGCGCCGAGACCCGGGCCGGGATGGGTGCTCGCGCCGATGTGCCAGAGGCCGACGACCGCCGTCTCGTGGCCGGGCGCCTCGGCGAGGGGTCGCCAGAGGAGGTTCTGATCGAGCGCGCACGACCCGCCGTAGATGTCACCGGCGACGAGGTTCATGTTGAGCCCCTCGATGTCGGCGGGGGAGAGCACAACGCGCTCGAGCGTGGCGGCGTCGAGGTTCGTGATCGACGCGCCGAGCCGGGAGACGACGCGATCTGCGTACGACTCGCGCAGCTCCTCCGTCCACGTCCCATCCCCGACATCGAGTTCGCCCGCTGCATCGCCCTTTACCCTCCCGGCAGGTAGCTCCTGGAGCTGCAGCCAGAGGATCGACTTCCCGGCAGGCGCTCGCGATGGATCGAGGGCGACAGGCTGGCCGCAGGCGATCGTACCTTCGGCAGGCAGCAGCCCACGTTCGGCCTCGTTGACGCCGCGAGAGACGCCGTCGAGCCCGGGTGTCACATGCACGATGGGGCAGCGAGCAAGCCGTTCGCGCTCCGGTCCGGCCCACTGCGGAGGCTCGTCGAGCGCGATGTGAATCTGCATCTCCGCGCGGCCGTACCGATAACGCGCGGCAGCGGCGGTGACAGTGGGCGGAACGTCTGTGGCGCCGAGTAACGAGCCGTAGAGCTGCGTGGGAGTGACGTTCGCCACAACGGCGCGCGTCGCCGCCACGACCTCGCCGTCACCGAGGCGAACGCCAGTCGCACGCCCGTTCGCGACGAGGATCCGCGTGACATCGACCTCGAGCCGGACCTCACCGCCCGCGTCGGTGACCATCCCCGCAAGCGCGTCGACGAGGCGCACGCCACCGCCCTCGGGCACAGGCATGCCACCGAGCTGGAGTGCGGCACCGATCACCTGCGTCATGAACCCCGAGGTCGCCTGGTCGGGACCGAGGCCCGTGTGGAGGACCCACGGTGCAAGGACGCCGTGAGCGGTCTCGGACTCGAAGGTGCTCGTGACCCAATCACGGCAGCTGACGAGCGTGTTCCCGGAGAACTCGAGCAGTCCACGCCGACCGAGGCGGCGCAGCGCCTTGCGCCCGAGTGAGAGGCCTGCCGCCGACCAGAGTTCGGTCGAGAGGAGCCCAAAGGCCAGGTCGGCATTGCCCATGAACGCGTTGAACTGGCTTTCCCAGGCAGCACCGTCAGCCGGCACGTGGCGGCCGAACTCCGCCACGTTGCCTTCGAGCGAGCCGGTGATGAACGCCGCCGAGCCGTCGGGGAACGCGGTTCCGGTCGGCAGGTCGGTGTTGATGTACCTGACGCCGCGGCGGTCCAGCTCGTCCTTCAGCTCCGCGTATGCGGCAGAGCCCGTGAAGAGCGGATGCCACGATGCGAGCACCTCGTGCGTGAACCCGGGGAGGGTCAGATCGTGCGATGTCCTGATGCAGCCGCCGGCGACCTCGTTGCGCTCGAGCACGCACACGCTCCAGCCTTCGCGGGCGAGGAGCGCCGCGCCGACCAGCGAGTTGATCCCCGAGCCGACGAAAATTGCATCGAAGGAGGCCACCGGGGCGATGCTACAGAATCACCTCTTTCTTGACATGTCAGTGGTCTGTGTGCGACCAATAGGGGCATGCTTCTACGAGAAGTCGAGTACGCGCGTCCGGCCACCATCGAGGAGGCAATCGCTCTCCTCTCCGAGCACGATGGGGCACGTGCCCTCGCAGGGGGCCAGACGCTCGTCAACGTGATGAAAGCCCGGGCCGCCTCCCCCGATGTGCTCGTCGATCTCGCGGATCTCGACGAGCTCCGCACGCTCTCGTTCTCCGCCGATCAGACCGCGCTCGAGATCGGTGCCATGGTCACCAACACGATGGTGATCTCGTCCTCCGAGGTCGAGGTGGCACGTCCGATCCTCGCGGAGGTCGCAGCAACGATCGCCGACGTCCAGATTCGCAATCGCGGCACCGTTGGCGGCAACGTTTGCGTCAACGACCCCACCAACCACTATCCGCCGCTCCTCGCAGCACTCGGAGCGACATTCACGATCCGGAGCGCCTCTGGCGAGCGCACCGTCTCGGCCGAGGAGTTCTTCCTCGGCGTTTACGTGACGGCCGTCTCCGAGGGCGAGCTCCTGACAAAGATCTCCGTGCCGACCCGCAAGCCGGGGACCGGCGACGCGATGGCCGGAATTACGCTCGGGGCGCACGGCACGTATATCGCAAGCGCTGTTGCCACGGTCTCGCCCGAAGGCGTACGGGTTGCGCTCGGGTGCGTCTCGTCCGTTCCCGTCCGAGCGACTGCGATGGAGGAGCGACTGGAAGGCAGCGACCTCTCCGAGCCGTCGGTCCGGGCTGCTGCCGCGGGGCTCGCAGCGAGCCTCGATCCGCCGTCCGACGTTCACGCGAGCGCCGAGTATCGCGGCCACCTCGCTGAGATCTCTGCCATCCGCGCCGTGTTACAAGCCGCCGAGAGAGCGAAGGGATAGCCGTGCCCACAACCTCAACGACCAGAACGATCTCCGTCGAGATCAACGGAACGAGCTACGAGCGTGTCGTGCCCGCGTCACTCCTGCTCGTGCACTTCCTTCGAGACGACCTCGATCTGACGGGGACTCACGTCGGCTGCGACACCGGGAGCTGTGGTGCGTGCACCGTTCAGCTCGGTGGGGAGGCGATCAAGAGTTGTTGCATGCTCGCCGTCCAGGCAGACGGCGCCTCGATCACCACGGTCGAAGGCCTCGCGAGTGACGAGGGCGAACTGACGCCGCTACAGCAGTCGTTCCACGAGCACCACGCACTGCAGTGCGGCTACTGCACGCCCGGAATGCTGATCAGCGCCACGGCGTTGCTCGAGAAGAACCCCCGACCGAGCGAGCACGAAGTCAAGGTCGCGCTCCAGGGCAACATCTGCCGGTGCACCGGGTACTGGAACATCATCGAGGCGGTCGTAGCCGTAGGCGAGGAGGGAACACGATGACGGCAATCGAGACCGAGGCGGGCACCCTCCAGAAGGGCTCCGCCGTAGGGCAGAGCGTTCCCCGAAAGGAAGACGGCCGACTGGTTCAGGGCCAGGGCGTTTTCTTCGACGACGTCAAGCGCAAGGACATGGGCTACCTGCACTTCGTCCGCTCGCCGTACGCGCACGCCACGATCGAGTCGATCGACGTCTCGGCCGCGCTCGAGATGCCCGGTGTCTACGGCACGCTGACAGGGGACGAGGTCGCGATCCTCACGGACCCGTTCTTCCAGATCGCGGCCCCGCCAGGGGGGCACGTGAAGGACTACGCTCTCGCGGTCGGCAAGGTGCGCTACCTCGGCGAGCCGGTCGTCGCGGTCGTTGCCGAGACCCGCGAGCTTGCCCGCACAGCTGCCGAGTACGTCATGGTCGAGTACGAGCCTCTCGACGTGCTCGTGGACGCTCGCGCTGCTCTCGCCGAGGGTGCGCCGGTGCTGCACGAGGAATGCGGAGGGAACCTCTCGTACTCGGGTGTCTGGGAGTGGGGCGACGTCGACGGTGCCTTCGCCGAGGCAGATCACATCGTCTCGATCGGACAGCTGCACTTCGACCGGTTCAACTCCACGCCGCTCGAGTGCGACGGTGCCCTCGTCGAGTACAACCGCGGTACCGGGCAGTGGACGATGTACACGAACAACCAGTTCCCCGGGTTTGCCGCGATCATGATGGGCCCTTCGATGCGGGTCGGTCTCGACAAGCTGCGTATCGTCACACAGGACATCGGCGGGGGCTTCGGCAACAAGATCACGTCGCATCCGCAGCTCGTCGTCTGCTGCCTGCTCGCGCGGAAGCTCAAGCGCGCAATCCAGTGGACCGAGTGGCGTACGGAGTTCCACCAGTCGATGTCGCACGGCAACGAGCGCTGGTTCGAGAACACCGAGGTGGCCGTCAAGGCGGACGGTACGCTTCTCGGTTTCAGGACGCAGGCGATCGACGATGCGGGCGCGTATCTCCGCTACGAGCCACTCGGTGGTGTGATCTGGTCGCAGGTTGCGGCCGGGATGTACAAGTGGCGCAACATCCGGCTCGAGTTCACCCAGGCGATGACGAACAAGGCACCCGTGTCGCCGAATCGCGGCTACTCGCGCATGCAGCAGCTCTGGTTTACCGAGCGCGTGATCGACATCGTCGCGCAGACGCTCGGCTTCGATCCTGTGGAGATCCGACGGCTCAACTTCGTGCAGCCCGAGGACATGCCCTACGAGACGCCGAACGGTTGCGTCTACGACTCCGGCGACTACCCGCGAGCGATGGACATGGCGCTCGAGCTGATCGGTGCCTCCGACATCGAGACGCGACGGGCAGAGGCGGCCTCCCGCGGCAAGCTCCTCGGGCTCGGGATCGGCTCGACTCTCGACTCGGGAACGAACAACTTCGGGCAGTCGCAGCTGATCAACCCGGAGCTTCAGTTCTCGGGCAACAACGAGGTCGCCACGGTCAAGCTCGATATCTTCGGCGAGGTCGTCGTCACGCTCGGCACCACACCGCAGGGGCAGGGACACGAGACGACGGCCGCGCAGGTCGTCGCCGACATCCTCCACTGCGACGTCGACATCGTGAACGTGCGTGCGGGCCACGACAGCTACTGGAACTCGCACGCCGGCTTCTCCGGCACCTACGCGAGCCAGTTCGCCGTCACCGGGCTCAGCGCGGTCAAGGGTGCCGCTGACATGCTCGCGGGTCAGATGGTGAAGCTCGCTTCGATGGTCTTCCAGTGCCCGGAGGAGGCGATCGA
>NZ_JBDSNT010000111.1:0-21299 GCF_039915195.1 Gaiella sp. | reverse complement strand
TGCGCTTCTTGTACTTGCCGATCCGGATCTTCGGGCCGCGCTGCTGACCGAGCACCTTGACGGTGACGGTGACGTCCTTCGGGGACAGCGCGGGCGTCCCATTTCCACCGACGAGCAGAACATCCGGCGTGAACGTCTTGCCCTCCTCCGTCGGGAGCCGGTCGACGAGCAGACGCTGACCTTCGCTGACGCGATACTGCTTGCCACCGAGGGAAATGATTGCGTAGCTCATACGAGTTGGGTCTCCGACGCGGAAAACGCGGGCAGGTGCCCGCGAGCCGAGGGAGTGTAGCGAACGCGGAGCATCATCTGCGGTCGAAGTCGTCGAGCCACTGCGACATGGGCACGTAGCCCGCATCCTCCTGGGCTACGGGCTCGTCGGGCTCTTCGCCGTCACGTTCCGGTTCCGGAGCCGGCACGACTGAGACAGGGATCACGTCGGCCTCGACCGCAGCGGTGACGGCATCGCCATCGTCCACACGTTCGACATCGATCTCCACCGCACCGTTGACCCCATCGTCCGCGGGCGCCCCGGCGCCGGCTGCCACAGCAGGCTTCTTGCGATGGTTCTTGCCGCCGCGGCTCCCTCGTCGCGTCTTTCGCTTCACGGGCGCTACCGCGCCGTCAGCGGCGTCGACGCCAGGTTCTTCTACGATCCCATCGACGACACCGGCATCGGCGGTCGCGTCCTCGTCGGCTATCGCATCCTCGATCACCTCGGGGGAGGCTCCGGCCTTCGTCGCGCCGTCGTTCGGGACGTGAATGCGCGGCGAGCGGCGACGGCCCGGGCTCGGCTCCGGCCTGCCGGGGGTCGTGGCGCCCTGGGCGTCACCGGTTGCTCCCTGGGTGGGAGCCACTCCATCGTCGACCGCCTCCTCAGTCTCCTGATCGGCATCTCCCGCCACGTCCTCGCCGCCGACTGCAGCCGCTCCGGCACCGGCGGGCTTGCGCCGGCGCCTGCCTCCACGTGAGCCGCGACGCGTCCGCTTCTTCGCCGGAGTCGTTCCATCTGCGGCAGGTTCGGCATCGGCATCGATCTCCTCGGCGTCCCCGATCTCGGCCACCTCATCGGCTCCGGTTGCATCGCCCTGGAAATCGCCTTCTTCGACATCGTGCGCCGCGGCAACATCTGTAGCCGCGTCCACTGCATCGTCGTCGGGCTGCGATCCGTCCTCGTCGCTCGAATCCTCTTCGCGTATCTCACCCTCGGTGACGAGAGCCTTGCGTTTGGCGGGCGCGCGCGTGGGCTTCTCCGCCTCGCTCTCAAAGGTGATCGGCCCGGCGCCCGCATCGGCGACGACGAGCGTCGCGAACGCCTGCCCGTCGAGCACTCGGCCGATAGTCACGGTCGCCTTCTTGCCGACGAGCTTGGCGGCGTCCGCCACGAGCACGTCGAGCCCCTCGAGCTTGCCGGCTCCGGCGGTGGCGTCGTAGCGACCCAGCTCACCGAGCTTGATCTCGACGGTGGACCCTTCCGCCACGTTGACGGCGGGCTGTAGGTCGACGAGCTTGCCTTCGGCGAGCACCGAGAAGTGATCGGTGTGAATGTGTCCCTCGGCAGCGACAAGGAAGAAGCGACGCCGTGTGGCCTCCTCGATCGCTGCGAGGCGGGCGCCACCCGGACCGACGACGAGCTCGAGGACACGCGGGTGAAGCGCGATCCGATATGCCTGAACGCGACTCCCGGGAGCTGCGAGCGCCCGAAGCTTGCGCTCGATCTGCATCGCGACCGTGTGATCGGACACGACGATGCCGTCGCCTGCGCAGGTCGGGCACTTGCGGGTCAGAATCTCGCGAGGCCCGTCGGTGACGTTCTGACGCGTCATCTCGACAAGTCCGAGCGGAGAGATCTCGACGACGTACGTCTTCGTTCGATCCCGCTCGAGCTCGTCCCGCAGCGCGTCCTCGACGGAAGCGCGGTTCTTCGGGTTGGCCATGTCGATGAAGTCGATGACGATGATCCCGCCGATATCGCGCAGCCGCAGCTGACGCACAACTTCCTTCACGGCCTCGAGGTTGTTCTTCGTGATCGTGTCCTCGAGCCGTTGATTCGAGTTCTTCGAGCGGGAGCCGACGAAACGGCCGGTGTTCACGTCGATCACCGTGAACGCCTCCGCGTAGTCGAAGACGAGATAGCCGCCGGAGGGAAGATCGACGCGCCGATCGAGGGTCGAGGCGATCTCCTTCTCGACGCCGGAGCTCTCGAACAGCGACTCCTTTTCCTTGTACCGGTGAACGCGCTCGATCATGTGCGGCGATGTCTTCTTCAGGTAGCTGACGATACGCTTGTGCGTGCGCTCGTTGTCGACCTGCGCCGAGACGAAGTCACCCGCGAAGAGGTCGCGCACGATCCGAAGCGGCAGCTCGGCCTCCTGATAGACGAGGCTCGGCGCAGCAGCGCCGTTCGCACGCGCTTGAATCGTTTTCCACAACCGCTGCAGGAAGACGAGGTCGCGCTCGACATCCTCCGCGGAGGCTCCCTCGGCCGCTGTGCGGACGATGACGCCACCCTCCTTGACGTCGAGGCTCTTGATGATGTCCTTGAGCCGGGCTCGCTCGGAGTCCTCGAGCCTGCGAGAAACGCCAAGCCCTTCGCCGTTCGGCACATAGACGAGGAAGCGACCGGGGAGGGAGATTTCGGTCGTCAGTCGAGCCCCCTTCGTCTTCATTGGATCCTTGACCGCCTGAACGAGCAACTGCTCCCCACGGCTGATCAGATCCTGAATCTTCTTTCCGTGCCGCTTGCCCTCGAGTTCCGGCACGACGATCTCGTCGACGTAGAGGAAACCGTTCTTCTCGAGACCGATCTCGACGAACGCAGCCTCCATCCCGGGCAGCACGTTGTCGACGGTTCCGAGGTAGATGTTGCCGGCAATCGACCTGCGCTCCGGGCGCTCGAGGTAGACCTCGGCAACACGGTCGTCCTCGATGATCGCGACGCGCTGCTCGCCGATATCGATGGAGATCAGCAGCTCACGCTTGGCGGCGGGAAGTGGCGAGCGTCGCGGAGGCTGGCGCCGCCGCTGCGTCGATCCACCTTGCCCGCCCGTGCGACGGCGGTCGGCGTTGCGCTCCGCGCGCTGGCTGCGCTCGGGCTTCTCGCGCGCCGGCTCCTTCGGCTGCTTCGTGGATGCCGGGCCTGATCCGGAGCTCGAAGCACCGTCGCCGTCGGCACCCTCGCCCGTGGGGCGTTTGCGACCGCGACCACCGCGACTGCCACGGCGTCGCTTGTTTCTCTGTGCCTCTGTCTCCGCGCCGGGTGCGACCGCGGATCCCGTCGAACTGGCCGCTGCGACCTCCGGCTCAGCCGGGGCTTCCGGAACCTCTGTTGTTGCGCTCTCGGGCGCGGCCGGCGCGTCCTTCTTGTTCTTCCATCGAAACCAGGGCAAAGGGTGCCTCTCTCTGTTGTAGCGCGCGCGGGCGCACAGAACCCCACCGGGGTGCCGGCCTCGCGCAGCGGATGTCAAAAACCGTGGCCATATTCAGTTGGGCCTCGCGGTTCAGGGTATCAGTGCGCGCTGCGCGGGGCAGAGAGGTGGTCAGGCTGCAGCCGGGCGAAGCCGCGTACGACGGGCCCGAACAGCGCGAAGGCGTTGATTCAAGCGAGCCCAGGCCCAGGGCTCGACCTCGGCGTATCGCTTCTCCGACTGGGCGCGTGTCGCTTCCAGGTACTCGAACCACGCATCGGCCTCTTCGATCTGGAGCAGTTCTTCTGCGAGTTCAACGTCCGGCACCGGCACTCCCTTCGGATCTCGGTTGCATCCTGTGTGTCGATGCGATCCTAGGACCCGGTCCGGACGGCACTCCCCCTAGCGACGCAGAACTGCCGTACCGAGCATTCGCGTGACCCCGTAGGCGATCGCTGCGCGGACGAGCCGCCCGCGAACGGGTAGGCGTCGGACGAGAGCACGGGCCCCCACGCCGGCGCCGAGTGCAGCGACGAGAGACGGTCCGGCTGCTCGGAGGAGCCCCTCGGGGCCGCGGGGGAGTGTTTCGCCCCGGGCGACTCCGACCAGCAGGAGCATTCGGACCTGGGTGAACGTGAGCATCGGAAGCTGTGGAACGATCTGGGGAGACGCGGCGAGCGCGGCGTTTGCATATGCCGTTCGTGCGACGAGTCCCTCGGAGACCGGAGCCCGCAGGATGGGTAGCCGAGCAGCAAGAGCCGGCCCGGCCGCGCCCACGGCCCGAGCGATCGCGATCGCGATCGGGCCGATGTTCGCCCCGAGGTTCTCTGACTCGACGTCGACGACGTCGTCAGCGAAAACGTGCGGGATCCTGTCGGAGCCACCCCGGCGTATGACGACTACCGGCGTCTGCTCACTCGTGAGCCGACGCAGGACGGCGCGCTCTCCACCACCCGGATCGCCCTCGACGATCCTCAACGCAACGGCCGCCGCAGCGGGATTGCCGTCGACCACGATGGCTCTGCGATCCCCGCCGACGGCGAGCGCCGTGGCCAATGCCTCGGCTCCTGGCCCCGAGATCACGATCATGGAGGGAGATCCTTCGGCCCCTCGGATCTCCCGGACGAGGCCGGCGAGCTGACCGATCGCGATGCCCGCAGGCATCAGCGGAACCTCCCTGACGTGCCGCGAGCATGGATGGACTGCAGCACGCCGATGGCCAGGAGGTTTGCCACCATCGACGATCCGCCGACCGTCACGAAGGGGAGCGGGATCCCTGTCACGGGCGCGATGCCCATCGTCATTCCCACATTGACGAAGACCTGGAAGAGGAACGCAGAGACGATCCCGCCGGCGACGACCGCCCCGTAGAGGTTCCCGGCGACCGTGATCACGCGAAGGGCGCGCCACACGACGAGCAGGTACAGAAGGAGCAGGATCGACGTGCCCACGAACCCGCGCTGCTCGGCGAACGATGCGAAGACGAAGTCCGTAGCGTGCTCGGGGAGGTAGTCGAGCCGGGTCTGGCTCGCGCCCTCAACCCCCCGTCCCGACAATCCGCCGGCACCAACCGCTGTCCTCGACTGGATCACGTTGTAGGTGAGGTCGCCCGGGTCGCTGTCGGGATTCGTGAACCCGATCAGACGCTCGGTCTGGTACGGCTTGAGGACCTGAACGCCCGCGGCCGGAAGGAACCAGAGAACGCTCGCGATGACCAACAGCGCCGCTACGACGACCAGCGCGAGATGAAGCCACCGCACCCCCGAGAGAAAGAGAACACCAGCGAGGGCACCGACGTAGACGAGCGCACTTCCGAGGTCGGGCTGGAGGAAGACGAGGATCATGGGAGCGAGACCGAGGCCCACCGCAGTCAGGACCGTCGAGATCTCACCGACCCGACGGCCACGCTCGACCATGAAGCCGGCGAGCGCGAGCACGAAGAAGAGCTTGCCGAACTCCGACGGCTGGAACTGGAACGGCCCCACGTCGATCCATCGCTTCGATCCGCGAATCGCCTCGGCAACGACGAACACGAACACCATCAACCCGATCGTGGCGCCGTAGATGAAGCGCCAGTGCCGTTGGTAGAGCGACGGGGGAATCGCGATCGCGACCAGCATCCCGACGATCCCGAGGCCAGCGGCCGTCGCCTGCCGTGTGACGTAGTAGTCGGGGTTCCCCGGGACGTCGAACCGGGTGATCCCGCCGATCGCCCAGAGCCCGTAGCCCACGAGCGTCGCGGCAGCGAGGAGCAGCACCCAGTCGAGCCGGCGGAGGATCCCGCCGAGATCGTAAGCCCCGAGCGACGGCGAGCGGGGGCCTGATGGTCGCGATCGCGCGTCGACGATCAATCGAGGTTCACCACCTGCAACGGCGGAGCCTTCTTGCCGAAATACTTCTCGAAGACACGCAGGGCGGCCGGGGCGGCCGCTGCGGAGCCATGCCCACCGTTCTCGATCACTGCGCAGACGACGAGCTCGGCATCGTCGGACGGGCCGTACCCGCACCACCACGACTGGTCTTCGAGATGGCCGACAGGATAGCCGGGGAGGTTGACGACCTTCTCGGCAGTGCCGGTCTTTCCGGCAATCGACACGCTGTAGCGGGAGAAGATGCCGGATGAGGTGCCGTTCGTGGAGTGCGTGGCTGCCCACAGGCCCTCCCGGACGGCCTCGAGTGCGGCGGGATCGACGCCCGCATCGCGCGGCGGCGGAGGCGGAAACTGCTGCAGCGTCAGCGCCGGTTGGCCCCTGACGCCCTGCTGCTCTGCGCCGGAGACGACGTACGGTGTGACCAGCTTGCCGCCGTTCGCGATCATCGCGTAGAAGCGCGCCATCTGCATCGGCGTCACGGTGACGTCCTTCTGACCGATCGCAAGCTGGATCGAGTCGCCGGGGTTCCAGGCCTTGTCCCATGCGCTCTCGAATGTCCGCTCGCGCCAGGCCGGCGTGGGAACCACCGTCTGCCACGACGGCGCTTCGTTGCCGATATCGAGCCCGGTCGGCGCCCCGAATCCGAACTTGCGCGCCCATTGCTGCATGCGGCTGCGAGTCTGCGAGCCACCTTCGTAGAAGCGATTACCGACGGTGTAGAAGTAGGTGTCGCAGGAGGTCGCGAGGGCCTCCGGCAGGTTCATCGGCCGGTTGACGAAGGGATCCCAGTTCTTGAACTTCTGCTTGTCACGCCCGTACTCCGCGGTGGGCGTGCACTGGATCGACGAGTAGGGCGAGAGGATGTGCTCCTGCATCGCCGCAAGAGCAGTGACGGGCTTCCACACGGAGCCGGGCGGGTAGGCGACCTGCGTGACGCGGTTGAGCCCGGGGTAGTCGGCCGCTTTGGCGGCAGCGTCGTTCACGAGCGGCGCGAGCTTGTCCGGGTCGATGCGCCCCACATAGACCGATGGCTTGTACGTGGGGTACGACGCCATCGCACGCACCGCTCCGTCCCGAGGATCGATCGCGATGATCGCACCACCCGCGACGTTGAACTGCTTGTTGGCTCTCGCGAGAGTCACGCCTTCCCTGATCGCACGTTCTGCGGCGCGCTGCACGTCGATGTCGAGCGTGAGCCGCACGGCCTTGCCGGGGTCGGCGTCGCGCCGAAGCTCCAGTGGGCTCTGCTGGCGCCCTCGCGAATCGACGCGGATCTGCGCGGCACCCGCCGTTCCGTTGAGCCACTCGTCGAAGGTTGCCTCGACGCCCGACTTGCCGATCTTGTCGCCTGCTCTGTAGTCCTTCCTTGCTGCCTGCTTCCTCTTCAGCTCCTCAGGCGAGACCTCGCCGATATAGCCGAGGAGCTGCGCGGCGAGCGACTGGTACGGATAGTCACGCAGGTACGTCTGCTGGATCTGCACTCCGGGGAAGTCCGCGGCGTGCTCCTGGAGGTAGAAGACCTGATCGTCGCGAACCGCCGTCTTCACCGTGATCGGCGTCAAGGGATCGTTGACGCGAGCATCGACCTCGCGAGCAAGGCGTTGAGTCGGCACGTCGAGGACGGCAGCGAGCCGCTGGATCATCCGATAGCGGCCCTCCTGCTTGGGCATGTCGCCGACCCACAGCTTGACGGCCGTCCCTGGAACGTTCGCGACTATCACACGGCCGTTCCGGTCGAGGATCGGCCCGCGTGGTGCCTCGACCCGGATCGTCCGCAGCTGGTTGTTCTGCGCCGCATCGAGATACTCCGCTCCGGAGAGCACCTGCAGTGACCAGAGACGGAAGAACAGCACGGCGAACACCGCCAGGGCGATCACCCCGAGGACGCCGACGCGGAGCGCGAGTCCCGGCGTCAGCCGGTACGGCGCGCTGACAGACGGGTCGGGAGGCAGGAAACGAGGGGACGTGTTTCGGCGCTCGCCGTACGGTGCATCAGACAAGGAGCTCGACCTCCCGTGCCCGATCCATGCGCTCGGGCGCACCGACGAAGTGCCGGACGAGGCCGAAGATCGGGTAGATGAGCAACGCGTTCCAGACGAGCGTGGCGGGGAACGCGGCAAGGACGACGCTCGCGGAGATCGACTCGCCGAGCATCGTCTGGACGGCGTAGGCAGCGAACCCCAAGAAGACGGTCGCGGCGACGGTGGTCAGCAACGCGGCCTGGGGCCTGCCGCGCCCTGTCGTCTCGCCATACCGCCCCGCCCAGTAGCCGACGAGGGTGAGGAGCAGGGCGGTCAACCCGAGGGTACCGAGCGTGGTCACGTCGACGATGAGTCCCGCGAAGAACCCGGTAACCGCACCCGCGACGGAGCCGCGAAGGAGCGCCATGGAGACGAGCGTGACGAGGAGAACGTCGGGGCCGCCACCGACGATCGCCACGGACGAGAACGCCGACACCTGCATGATCGCCACAACGAAGATGCTCAGCCCAATCCGAACGCCCGAGGCGGGGCTCACTTTCGACCGTCCTCGAGCACGAGAACGAGCACGGCGTCGACGCGATCGAAGTCCGCGAACGGCTCGACCTGAATCTGCTTCCAGAGATCGGTGTCCGCCTGCCCGACACTTGTGACCCGACCGATCGGGATACCTCGAGGGTAGAGCGACGCCAGCTTGCTCGACCTCCACCCCGCTGTCACGATCGTGTCGCCGACCGAGACCTTCACCTTCTTAGGGACGCGATCGAAGATCAGAGTGGTGGACGAACCTCGCCCGTGCTTGACGATGCCCGTGGCCCCCGAGCGTACGTCGATAGCCGACACGGCGAGCTGCTCGTCGCTGAGGAGCGTGACCCGAGCCGACCGCGAGTACACGCGGGTGACGCGGCCAAGAAACCCGTCTGCCGTGACAACGGGAGCGTCGAGCGCTACCCCGTCGTTCGACCCGGCAGCAACGACTACTTCCTGTGCGAACGTGCCGCTCGGGCGAGCGATGACTGCCGCAGCAAGGCCCGTGTAGTCGTCGGGAAAACGGGGGCCGTCGCGGAACGCGAGAAGGGCCTTGAGCTTCGCGTTCTCGTTGGCGGCGAACTGGTTCTGGATCACCTGCTGCCGGAGCGCCTCGGTCTCGGCTTTGAGGCGCTTCGCGTCGGAGCGCGCCGTGAGCAGGGAGTCAGCCCATCCGTAGACGTCACGGAACGGCTGGGCAACACGCTCGCCGGCGATCGTGACCGGCCGCAGAACGGTGGCGGCGGAGCTCTCGAGGGATGCGACTGGCCCGGAGTTCGGGCTCCGGAACGAGAAGGTGATCAGGACCAGCGCGAGCACAACGAGGATCCCCACTACAATCCGCCGCCTGAAGGCGGAGGTCGATCGTGAGGGTTGCTTGCCGGTGGCGGGACGCCGGACGTTGACGCCCAGCACCGCCGTGCGTGCGGTGCGATGACGGGGCACAGATGCGGATTGTACCGGCCCTCGCCGGTATGTGGCCCTCCGGAGGTGGGCCTTTGCGGGATCCGAACATGGCGCTCCAGCGCGGATATCGAGAGGCAATGCCCTCGGTCACCGCTTCCGGGGCGGCTAGCGGCGGTAGCCGTTGCGCCGCTTGCGCGAACGCTCGGAGCGAACGATCGTGTCGAACTCCTCGAGGCTACGGCCCGA
The DNA here is from genome assembly GCF_039915195.1 of Gaiella sp. Taxonomy (GTDB): domain Bacteria; phylum Actinomycetota; class Thermoleophilia; order Gaiellales; family Gaiellaceae; genus Gaiella. The sequence continues at coordinate 11,861 of NZ_JBDSNT010000111.1, read as the reverse complement.
ACCGACGGCGACACACGTCAACGGGCTTTCGGCAAGATGCACCGGCATTTGCGTCTCGTGGCGAAGCCGCTCGTCGAGCCCCTGGAGCAGCGCTCCTCCGCCCGCGAGAACGATCCCCCGGTCCATGATGTCCGCTGCAAGCTCGGGAGGCGTCTTGTCGAGCGTGGACTTGATCGCGTCGATGATCTGGGAGACCGGCTCGTCGAGCGCACGGCGAACCTCCTCGGACGAGATGACGACGGTCTTCGGCAGCCCGGTCAACATGTCTCGTCCGCGCACCTCGGCCTGAACCTCCTCGGCGAGCCGGAAACCTGACCCGACCTCGAGCTTGATCTCCTCGGCCGTCTGCTGGCCGACGAGAAGCTTGTACTCCTTCTTGATGTGCGTGACGATCGCGTCGTCCATCTCATCGCCGCCGACACGGAGCGACTGCGAGACGACGATGCCACCGAGAGAGATGACGGCGACCTCGGTCGTGCCGCCTCCGATGTCGACGATCATGTTCCCCGTCGGCTCGCCAACGGGGAGCCCGGCGCCGATCGCGGCGGCCATCGGCTCCTCGATCAGGTACGCCTGCCGGGCACCGGCTGCGAGAGTTGCGTCCTCGACGGCCCGCTTCTCGACGCCGGTGACGCCCGAGGGAACGCAGACGATCACGCGCGGGTGGGCAAAGCGATGCTGGTGCACCTTCTGGATGAAATGCCGCAGCATCTGCTCGGTGACGTCGAAGTCGGCGATGACGCCATCCTTGAGCGGCCGGATCGCAGAGATCGTGCCGGGCGTGCGCCCCAGCATGCGCTTGGCCTCGACACCGACGGCATGGACGTCGCCTGTCCGTTGGTCGATCGCGACCACGGATGGCTCCGAGAGCACGATGCCGCGACCCCGCACGTAGACGAGGGTGTTGGCGGTGCCGAGGTCGACCGCCATGTCGCGGCCGCCGAAGCCGGTGAGAGCGTTGAACCAGCTCATGAACGGAGCAGTCTAGCTACGGATTTGCAGCAACTTCGGTGCTTTCGCAGAGAGCACATCGACAAGGAGCGCGGCAGGGAGCCCGACGACGTTGAGGTAGTCGCCCTCGATCCCGGCGACAAGGCGGCCACCGATTCCCTGGATCGCATAGCCGCCCGCTCGACCGCGCCATTCACCCGTGGCGACGTACTCATCGATCTCCGAAACGCCGAGCTCCCGAAACGTGACGCGCGTGACCGCATGATCGACGACGGCGAATCCCTGTCCGAGAACGCAGAGGCCCGACACGACGAGGTGAGTCGCACCCGCGAGCTCTGCCACCATCTCGCGTGCTCCACTCTCATCGGCGGGCTTTCCGTACAGGCGTCCGCCCATATGGACGGTCGTGTCGACGCCGAGCGTGACCGCTCCCTCGTCATGAGCCGACCGAGCCTTCCCCTCCGCGTGAGCGCGGACGAGCGCTACCGGGTCGGCATCGGGCGGATCGTGCTCCTCGTATACCGGGGCAACAACGTGGAACGGAATTCGGAGTTGCTCCAGGATCGCGCGTCGTTGCGGGGACGTCGAGGCGAGGACGAGCGTCATCAGCGTTTCCTTGCGACCCAGATCTCCTCCGCGGGCCACTTGCGCGACCACTCGACCGAGAATCCCTCGTAAAACGAGTGGTCGACCGCGTCCTTTGGCGCGTAGAGCTCGACGAGGTCGATCACGTCGAAGCCCGTCTCGCGGAGCAGGCGGAAGAGCTCGCCGTGCGGAAGCTGCCACTCGACCCCGAGCTCACCGGGCCATTCGAGGCGGCCGAGGCCGTGCTGCGGCCGGATCAACTCCGCGGTCGGCGCGCCTTCATCCGGAGCACAGAGGATCGAGAGGGTGCTGTTACGGAGAAACCAGAGTCGTCCGCCCGGGCGGAGGAGGCGATGCGCCTCGGGGATCCAGCGATACGGATCACACCAGATGACGGCGCCGTACTCGGAAACCGCCAGATCGAAGCTCTCGGCGGGCAGCGGGACGTCCTCCGCACTGGCCTCGACGAGCGGGAACTCGATCCCGAACTCACGTTGGCAGCGGCGAGCGGTGTCGAGCTGAGCAGGCGTCACGTCGACGCCGACGGGTCGCGCTCCCCGCCTGGCAAGCCAGGCCGAGACGTACGCTGTCCCGCAGCCGAGCTCGACAACGTCCAGCCCCTCGACGTCGCCGAGCGTTCCGAGCGGCGTCTCCGGAATCCCGAAGACCCCCCAGGTGATCTCCTCGGCCGCCCAGGTCGAGCTCGCCGTCGCATCGGTGTAGGCCGCGTTGGATCGCGTCCATTCCTCCCGGTTGCGTTTCGCGTCGTCAGAGATGTCGGTCATGGGAACGAGGAGCGAGCTCTCCCCCGGATGCGCTTACTCCGGGGGAAGGCCCTAGAGCAGGCCGTCCGGGAAGAACAGCGACAGCTCACGCTTGGCGCTCGCCTTCGAGTCCGAGCCGTGGACGATGTTCTCCGACAGCAGCGTGGCGAAGTCTCCACGGATCGTGCCCGGCGCCGAGTCGGCCGGATTCGTGGCTCCCATCATCCCGCGGACGCCGAGGATTGCGTTCTCACCACGGACCGCGAGTGCGAGGACGGGACCCGAGGTGATGAACGATACGAGCTCCCCGAAGAAGGGCTTGTTCTTGTGCTCGGCGTAGTGCTGCTGAGCGAGAGCGCGGGGGATCTTCAACAGACGAGCGCCGCGGAGCTCGTAGCCGCGACGCTCGAAGCGGGAGACGATCTCGCCGCAGAGTGCGCGACGGACGCCGTCCGGCTTGACGAGGACGAGTGTGGTTTCAGTAGCCATAGGCGCGGAAGCCTAGTCACTCGCGACCGTCTGCGGCCGGGGGATCAGCTCGAGCGTCGGGCGCGCAACGGCTGAAGTGGCTCCTCGCCGAGGGCCGCCGAGGGCAGAACGGGCTCGGCACAGTACGGGCATGCCTGCCAGATCGCCTCGAGGGGAGCCGCGCAGGACGAGCACGCCTGCTTCAGGCGCGTCGTGCACACAGGGCAGACGAGATAGGACGAATCGACCTGACCGCGGCAGACGGGACAGCGGAGGTCGTGCTCGGCGAGGCGCTCCTCGAGGGCGCGATTGTCGAGCTCGCGATCGCGCCGCTCCTGGATCGAATCCGGTGGTCGGAGGAAGAGGTACACGATCGGCCCGATGAAGGGCGGCACGAGCCCGAGCACGGCAGCCATTCCGACGAGCCAGGGATCCTCGATACGGCGGCGCGCATCCTTGAACACCCAGAACGCCGTCGTCAGCCAGAACACCACGACGAGGAACCCGGCCAGGTTGCGGGCGAGAATCCAGGTGTTCGAATCGAAGAAGGCTTCGGCAATCATCGGCGACGTCCCGCGGTCAGAGAAGAACCTTGCCGAGGATATACCCGACGGCGAACGCGGCACCGACGATGACCGTCACGACGATGAGGGCGAAGGTCAGCGCAGTCAATCGTTCTCTCATTCGCGAACGCCGCTTCATCGCCGCGCCGCCTCCTCGAGATCGGCCAGGAGGTAGAGCGATCCGGTCACGAGGACGGGCTCCCCGAGGGTGTGCGCGCGGGCGACGGCGGCTGATGGGTCGCCCACGGACTCCACCGTGCCGAAGTGAGGCCTGGCGCGCTCGGCGAGATCGGCGGCCGCGAGCGACCGTGCATTCGATGAGCTCGTAGCAACGAACCGGCTACCGGCTGTGGCCAGGCGAGAGAGCATCAGCTCGACGTTCTTGTCCCCGAGGATCGAGGCGCAGATCGTGTAGTCGGCCTCGGGAAGGTGCGCCAGGAGCCAGGAGACGCCGTCCGGGTTGTGGGCTCCGTCGCGGATCTCGCCTGGTCGCCACTCGAGCCGGCCGGGAAGCGACACCGGTTCAGGGAGATCGACGGGATGGCCGACGAATGCGGCTGCGGCCTCGCGCGCGCCACCGAACTCGATTCTGCCCTGCGGGACGAGAGACCGAAACGTGCCGTCCGGAAGGATCACTACGGTGTCGTCAGAATGGACAACAGCAAGCTTCTCCGTCGCAATCGCCTCGACCGTGTCGCCGAGCACCTCGGTGTGCTCGAGGCCGACGTTCGTGAGCAGGACAACCCTGGAGCGCAGGACATTGGTGGCGTCGAAGCGACCGCCCAGCCCGGCCTCCACGACCGCGACGTCGACGCCGGCGTCGGCAAACGCCCACAGCGCCGCCGCGGTCATCGTCTCGAACTGCGTCGCCGCGAGTTTCTCCGCATCACGCCGAACGCGTCGCAGCGCAGCCTCGAGGTCGCCAGGTCGGCCGTCGATTCGCAGCCGGTCGCTCCAGTCGCGAATGTGCGGCGAGATCGTCGCCCCCACCGAGAGGCCGGCGGCCAGAAGGGCCCGTTCGACCGTCAGCGTCGCAGTGGACTTGCCGTTCGTTCCGACGATGTGGACGGCGGGGTAGCGGTCCTGCGGATTGCCGAGTGCAGCGAGGAGAGCGCGCATCCGCTCCAGCCCGAAGCCGTCCTCCGGCCACGGACTGAGGCCGGCGAGCCAGGCGATCTCGTCACTCACCGCCGGCCCGCTCCTGGTGACGGCACGCCCGGTCGGCTCGGCGCATTCCCGCTTGCTGCGCGGCTCGCGAGCCGCTGTCTCGCCATCCTTCGACCGCGCACGACTCGCTCCTCAACCCTCGACGCCGGAGAGCGCCTCGCGCTCGCGCCGGAACCGCTCGAGCTTCTCGCGCTCACCGTCGACGACCGCGGACGGTGCGCTCGTGACGAACTTCTCGTTGGCGAGCATCGCCTCTGCCCGTGCGATCTCCTTCTCCAGCCGCGCGATCTCCGGGCCCGCGTCGCCGGTGACCTTCTGTCGTTCCGGCCGAACGACTGCTGCGAAGATGCGCCGTTCGTCGTCGGAGTCGAGCGCCACCTGGACACCGCTGCGCCGAAAGGTTACGGCCGCTTCCTGGATCCGCGTAAGCGCTCCCGCGTCGTCGCGGAACCGGTCGTCAGGGTCGAGCCACCGCGACACGATCAGGCGCTCCTGTGGCCCGGGGAGGTACGACCAGATCTCCTCTGTCACGTGTGGGAGCATCGGGTGGAGCAGCGCAAGGAGACGCTCGAGCGCCGCAACGGCAGTCGCCGCCACACTCTGCTCGTGTTCGTAGAGGCGCGGCTTGATCGCCTCCGCATACCAGTCGCAGAAGTCGTCGAACGTCAGGTGGTAGAGCGTGTTTGCGGCGGTCGCGAAGTCGAACGCGGCCCACGCCTCCTCCACCTGCTCGCGGGCAGAGTCGATCCGCGCGAGAATCCATCGCTCCTCGAGGGCCGTCGGCTCGACGCGCGCCTCGATCTCGCCGGCGTTCTGGAGGATCAGGCGGGAGACGTTCCAGAGCTTGTTGGCAAGCTTGCGGCCCTCCTCGATCGAGCCCGGAGAGAAGCGCACATCCTGGCTCGAGGAGATCTTGAGCAGGCCGTACCGCGTCGCGTCTGCTCCGTGCGCCTCGATCATCTCGATCGGGTCGATGCCCGTTCCCAGGCTCTTCGACATCCTGCGCCCGTCGACTGCGAGAACCGTCGAGTGGATGATCACATCCGTGAACGGCACCTCGCCCATCGCCTCGAGCCCCGCCCAGATCATGCGGTTCTCCCAGAGGCGGATGATCTCGCGGGCCGTGGAGTTGACGTTTCCCGGGTAGTAGGCAGCGAGCTCCGGTGTCTGATCCGGCCAGCCGAGGGTCGCGAACGGCCAGAGGGCCGAGGAGAACCACGTGTCGAGAACGTCGGGATCGCGCGTCAACGACACGCCGGCACCTGCTCGCCCCTGCGCCTCCTTCTCCGTCGGGGCACAGATCACCTCGCCGTCGGGTGTGGTCCAGATGGGGAGCTGATGCCCCCACCAGAGCTGCCGCGAGACGCACCAGTCCGGCGTCTCCTCGAGCGAGGTGATCGCGAAACGATGCTGAGACTCCGGATGGAAGCGAACCGTTCCCTCGCGCAACGCTTCGATCGCCGGCCGCGCCGGCTCCTCCATCTTGCACCACCACTGGAGCGAGATCAGGGGCTCGATCCGCGTGTGGCATCGCTCACACGTGCCGACTGCGTGGCGGTAGTTGGCCCGCTTCACGAGCTGACCGCGCTCCTTGAGCCAGGTGATCACCGCGACGTCCGCCTCCGACTGCGTCAGCCCCTCGAGGGAGCCGGCGTGCTCGTTCATCCTCCCGTCGAGGCCGATCACCATCGGCTCGGGAAGCTCATGATCGCGCCCGATCACGAAGTCGGTCGGGTCGTGGCCGGGCGTGATCTTGAGCGCGCCCGTGCCGAACGTGGGGTCGACGCGCTCGTCGGCGATCACGGGAACGGGGCGCTCGACGTACGGAACGATGACGTTGCGGCCGATCGCGGTCGCGTAACGCTCGTCTTCGGGATGGACGGCGACGGCGACGTCACCGAGGATCGTCGCCGGTCGAACGGTCGCTATCACGATGCCGTCTTCTCCGTCGCCGTCAGCGAACGGGTAGCGGACGTACGTGAGCACGTCATCCATCTCCTCGTGCACAACTTCGAGATCCGAGATTGCCGTCTGGTGAAAGGGGCACCAGTTGACGATGCGATTCGCCCGGTAGATCCAGCCGCGATCCCAGAGACGGACGAAGAACGTCGTCACGGCGCGCGAGTAGCCCTCGTCCAGCGTGAACCTCTCACGCTCGTAGTCGAGCGATGCGCCGAGGCGTCGGTACTGCCCCATGATTGTGCGGCCGGTCAGCTCGAGCCACTGCCATGTCCGGGCGACGAACGCCTCGCGGCCGAGATCGTGGCGTGTCAGTCCTTCACTCGCGAGCTGCTTCTCGACGACGTTCTGGGTCGAGATACCGGCGTGGTCGTAGCCGGGCTGCCAGAGCGTGCGGTAGCCGCGCATCCGGTGCCAGCGAACGAGCACGTCCTGGATCGAGCCGTTCAGGGCATGGCCGAGATGAAGATCGCCGGTGACGTTAGGAGGCGGCACGCAGATGACATAGCTCTCGTCGCGTGTCGCGCCCACTCCGGCGGCGTAGAGCCCTTCAGCCTCCCACGTTTCCTGCCAGCGCGCCTCGACGCCGTCAGGCTTGTAGAGCGGCTCCATCGTTCGGTCGGTCGTCATCGGCAGTCAAGTGTACGGCGCGATGCCTCGCCCCGGCTCGGGAGTCGACCCTCGGGAGTCGACCTTCAGGCCTCGACGCTGGCGGACGCGACGCCTCCGCGTGATAGCCCACGACCACGCGGGGCGAGGCGTGCTTCAACCCGGGCGTCCTGCCCGGCCCGTCAGGCAACGAAACGTTCGCTCGATCGTGGTCGCGGCGCGCAGCCGAACGACTACGACGCGGCGTTGCCTGCCGCAGCGCCGAACTCGTCGCCCGACTCACCCGCGGCTGCCGATCCGCTCGTCACGAGCGTCGGGCTGAGCCCCTTCGAGATCGTCTCCTTTGTGATCACGCACTTGGAGACGTCCTGGCGCGACGGCAGCTCGAACATCACGTCGAGGAGTGCGGCTTCGATGATCGAACGAAGGCCGCGCGCCCCGGTCTCGCGCTTGAGCGCCTTCTCGGCGATCTCGAGGAGCGCGTCGTCCGTGAACACGAGCTCGATCGTGTCGTAGCCGAAGAAGCGCTGGTACTGGCGGGTCAGGGCGTTCTTCGTCTCGGTGAGGATCTGTACGAGATCGTCGCGACGGAGCTGGTGCACTGCCGAGACGACGGGAAGGCGACCGATGAACTCGGGGATGAGCCCGAAGTTCACGAGATCCTCCGGCATCACGGCGGACAGGAGCTCCGCGCCTTCACCGGAGTGCTTCGATCGCACGTTGGCGCCGAAACCGACCGAGTTCGCTCCGATCCGCCGCTCGACGATCCTGTCGAGCCCGGCAAACGCTCCGCCGCAGATGAAGAGGATATTCGTCGTGTCAATCGAGAGGAACTCCTGGTGGGGATGCTTACGGCCGCCCTGCGGCGGCACGGAGGCGACGGTCCCCTCGAGGATCTTCAGCAGCGCCTGCTGCACGCCCTCGCCCGAGACGTCGCGCGTGATCGACGGGTTGTCGGCCTTCCGGGCGATCTTGTCGACCTCGTCGATGTAGATGATTCCCGTCTCGGCCTTCTTGATGTCGAAGTCGGCTGCCTGGATCAGCTTGAGGAGGATGTTCTCGACGTCCTCGCCGACGTAGCCGGCTTCGGTGAGCGCCGTCGCGTCGGCGATCGCGAAGGGGACGTTGAGGATCCGTGCAAGCGTCTGCGCGAGTAGCGTCTTGCCGCACCCGGTCGGGCCGAGCAGAAGGATGTTCGACTTCTGGAGCTCGACATCGCCCTCTTCGACCTGCCCCATGCGGACGCGCTTGTAGTGGTTGTAGACCGCGACCGACAGCGTCCGCTTCGCCTCTTCCTGCGAGACGACGTAGTCGTTGAGGACGGCGTAGATGTCCTTCGGGCGAGGCAGGTTGTCGAGGTCGAGCGAGACGGGAGCGGTCAGCTCCTCGTCGATGATCTCGTTGCAGAGATCGATGCACTCGTCGCAGATGTAGACGCCGGGACCGGCGATCAACTTCTTCACCTGCCGCTGACTCTTGCCGCAGAAGCTGCAGAGCAGCTGCTCGTTTCCGTCGCTCGCTCGGGCCACGTCTCTCCTTTTACTCCGAAATCGCCTGTTTGGCTATCCCGTCGGGTCTAGCGGTGCGCGATCACGCGATCGATGAGGCCGTACTCGACCGCCTCGTTCGAGGTCATGAAGTAGTCGCGATCCATGTCCTGCTTGACCTTCTCGACATCCTGGCCGGTGTGGTCAGACATGATCTCCTCCAGCTTGCGCTTCAGCGCAATCGTCTCCTTCGCGTGAATCTCGATGTCGGACGCCTGCCCCTGATAGCCGCCCCAGACCTGATGGATCAGAATCCTCGAGTTCGGCAGCGCCATCCGCTTCCCTTTCGCGCCTCCGGTAAGAAGGAGGGCTCCCATGCTCATCGCGATGCCGACGCAGATCGTCGAGACGTCGGGCTTGATGAACTGCATGGTGTCGTAGATCGAGAGCCCGTCGTAGACCGAGCCGCCCGGTGAGTTGATGTACAGCGAGATGTCTTTGTCGGGATCTTCCGACTCGAGGTGGAGCAACTGCGCATTGATCAGGTTTGCGATCTGGGAGTCGACCTGCGTGCCGAGGAAGATGATTCGCTCGTTCAGCAGTCGCGAATAGATGTCGAACGAGCGCTCGCCGCGCGAGGTCTGCTCGATCACCATGGGAATCAACGGGCTCATTCGGGCTCCTTGCTGCCGGGTGTCCACAACTTCTTCTCCGGCTCGGTGTTTTCCTTGTCAGGCGTCCACATCTTGTCGCGCGCCTCGGCGAGGTCGGGCGCAATCGGCTTGACCTCGCCGACGAGGCGATCGAGGGCGGCGCGCATGCGCAGATCCTCCCTCAGCGACTCCTGATGGCCGTGCGCCCAGATGCCCGCGATCACCTCATCGGGATCGTCGCCGGACAGCTCGGCCTGCTCGCGGATCAATGCCTTCACGTCGTCGTCGGAGATCTCGATCCCGATGCGATCTGCGACCGCCTCGAGGGCGAGCTCACGTGCGACCGACTGTGCAGCCTCGCCATGCATCTGCGCGATCAAGACCTCGGGCGTCTGCCCCGTCACCTGGAAGTACGTCTCGGGCGCGATCCCGCGGCGGTCGAGAGACCGAACGAACCCGTCCAGCAGCTCGCGGGCGCGCGTCTCGACGAGCGGGCCGGCACCCTTGACCTTCGATGCGGAGACGAGCGTGTCGACGGCGGCCGTCCTGAACGCGGAGTCGATCTCGGCTTCGACCGCCGTGAGAATCCGGCCCTCGATCTCCGCACGAAGCTCGGCCAGCGTGTCGAACTCGCTCGCGGAACGGGCCAACTCGTCGTCGATCTCTGGAAGCACCTTCTCGTTGATGTGCTTGACCGTGATCGACACGCTCGTGTGCGACTCGTCGGCGAGCTCGTACGTGATCTCCTTCGTCTCGCCGACGCTCGCGCCGATCAGCGCAGCCTCGATCTCCTCGACGAGGCGTCCGGAACCGAGCTCGACGACCGTGTCCGACTGCACCTCTCCCTCCTCACCGACGAGGTCGATGACCAGCGTGTCAGCGTCCTTTGCGGCACGATCGTCGGCGGGAACGAGCTCTGCGACGGTCTGTCGCAGCGCCTCGAGTTCCTGATCGACGAGTTCCTGCGGAACCTCTGCTTCGACGCGCGGCACCTCCAGCGTCGTCCAATCGACGATCTCCGGAGTGGGCTGCACCTCGATCGTCGCCGAGAACGACCACGGTTCCTTCTCGGTCGTCGGGAGCTCGAAGTCGTACTCGGGCGCCGCGATCGGCCGCAGGCGCGTGCGTGCCGCCGCCGCCCAGAACCAGCCGCTGATGTGCGACTCCACTGCCTCGACCCAGATCCGGTCTTTCCCGATCTTCGAGATCAGCACCGGCGTTGGCACCTTGCCCTTCCGGAACCCCGGGATCTTGACCGAATCGGCCAGGTCGTTCGTCGCATGCTCGACGGCGTGCTCGAGCTCGTGCACCGACACATCCACCGTCAGGCGGACACGATTGTCTCCGAGCTCTTCCACCTGCGAGGACATCAGAGGGCCATTCAAGCAGAGACGGTATGGCCTCCCGACGGGTTGTCGGTCGGTCCGGTCCGTCCGACCCAGGTCCTACGCTCGCCAGATGGTGATCGGAATCATCGTCTTCGGCTCCGTCTTCCTCGTGGGGCTCGCGCTCGGGACCGTGACGCGGAGGCCACTCGCGACCGCGTCGCTCGTCGTTGCAGCCTTCGTCAGCCTGCTCGTCGTCCAGACCCACGAGCCGCTCGCAGGCTTCGCGGCCTTCGCGCTCATCTCGCTCGCGGGACTCGTGCTCGACTCGATGCGCGAGACCGTCGGCCTCCTGCTCGGACGCTAGCCACCATCGCACGCCCGTCGCGCTAGATTCTGGGCACCACGCGGGCGTGGCGGAACTGGTAGACGCGGCGGGTTTAGGTCCCGTTGGGCTTCGGCTCTTGGAGGTTCAAGTCCTCTCGCCCGCATTGCATGATCGCTGCGGTGTCATCCGCCGAGCTTCACGACCATCATGAAGACGACGATCCAGAGTAGAACGAGCTCGATGCGCGAGTAGCGCAGGACGTTGCCGATCAGCTGCTGGGCGCGCGGGTTGGCTCCGCCCGACTCGATCTCCGCCTTGATCTTCCCGGACGTCGGGCCGAGATAGGCGACACCGGCAACGACCGAGATAATCCAGACAAGGAGGCCGAACGAAATGAACGGCTCGCTCCAGTCCCAGTTGCCGTTGATCGCGAGTGCCGCGCCCGTCACGATCAGGAGCAACGACGCAGGCATGAAGACGCGCGTGCCAAGCACCTCGACGTCGCCGGCGAACCCTGCAATCCTGGCCTCGTCCTTCGTGCCGAGTACACGCAGCGAGAGCACCTGCAGGAAGAACCCTCCGCCGACCCAGATGATCGCGGACGCGATGTGAAGGAAGAGGAAGAGCTCGTACCAGGTCACGGGGGACTCCTTTGTCGCCGAGGGAGAGCAGCTGTGTTCGAGAAAGAGCAGCGGAAACGGCTTCGAGTTCTCGCCCACCGCGCGGATCCCTTCGGACTCGTGGGTCGGGGGCTTCGACCAAATCCCTGTCTGCGCGACGCACCGACCGCCTCCGACCTGGCTGAAGCTCAGGCAGAACGGGCAAGGGGCCATATCTTCGAGCCCTCGCGTGCACGCTGGCGCCCGCACGCGAGGGCGAGACGAGATGGCCCCGGGAGGAATCGAACCTCCGCGCGTGGATTCGAAGTCTCTTCGTTCGAGGCACGCCCACTGTTCTAAGCCGTTCTGATGTGCTCTGAGGTGCTCTCAGTTCGCTCATATC
>NZ_JBDSNT010000087.1:0-5522 GCF_039915195.1 Gaiella sp. | reverse complement strand
GCACCCGACCGCTTCGGCAACGAGCCGTGCGGACTCGCGAAGCTGAGCCTCGTAGCGACACGCCCGCGCCATCGCGACCGGGATCGAGTGAGCCGTGAACGCGAGGTGCGGCCTTCGATCGGAAGGGAATGCTGCGAGTGCCGCACGCACATGGTCGGCGTTCGCCTCGATCCAGCCCGGGTGATTGAAGAACGCGCGTGTCCGCAGCACCTCCGGAGCGGCCGGGCCGGCCGCCTGCTGCGCGTTGAAGAGATCCTCGCGATACTGGCGGCATCCCGAGTAGGACGAGTATGCCGAAGTCAAGAAGGCGAGCGCCCGCTCGATCCCGTCTGCCGCCATCTCGCGCAGCGTGTCGGCGAGAAACGGATCCCAGTTGCGGTTGCCGAAGTAGATCGGGAGCGAGATCCCGTGATCGTCGAGATCGTCTCGGAGCGCCGCGATCAAGGCCCTGTTCTGCGCGTTGATCGGGCTGACGCCGTCGAACAGCTCGTAGTGGTGGGCGACCTCCTCGAGCCGCTCACGCGGCACGTTGCGTCCGCGGGTGACGTTCTCGAGAAACGGCATCACGTCATCCATCCCTTCGGGCCCTCCGAACGAGACGACGATGATCGCGTCGAATCGGGTCTCGGGGAAGGTCGAGACGAATCCGTCGGCTGGGGCCTTGAGGGCCGTCTCGGTCATGATTCGAGCGTAGCCGCCGAACCGCGTGTGGGACGCGGCTTCCGTGCGGTTCGGGTAACGATGGAGCGTATCGGGATCGAACCGATGACCTCCGCCTTGCAAAGGCGGCGCTCTCCCAGCTGAGCTAACGCCCCGAGCTCCTACAGGGTAGCGCGGTCAGTCCGGTCGTCGCTGCCGTGAACCCTGTTCGAGCTTCCGCAGCCCGCCGGAGAAGCCGAGCGTTTGCTCGCGTGGGTCCTGTTGTTGTTGCTCGAGTCGTCGGAGCCGCGCCTCCATCTCGGTGAATCCAGGCGTCGTCGAGCGGTCGACGTCTCCGTCCTCTCGCTCGTCGAGCTCACGCTCGCGCTGGCTGACGAGCCGCTCTCGCGCAGCGACGGCCTCGCTGCGCGCCGCTAGCTCGTCGCGGGTGCGGAGAAACAGCTTTTCTGCGTCATGCAACTCTGCGAGGCGGGATTCGATCTGGGCGAGTCGAGCCTCGTCAGGGTCGCCTGCCGGAACCTCGTCAGCACGTGCTCGCTCGGCCTCGAGCTCACGCGCTCGCGCAGCGAGGGCGGCCTCCCGCTCAGCAATCGCGTTCTCTCGGTCAGCGAGATGCGTCTCCCTCAGCGTTGCTTCGCGGGCGTCTTCCCCGGTGTCGGCCCCCGGATCCCGAGCGACGGGTGCGGGCGGGATGGGTGCCGTTCGGCGGGGCGTCGAGGGATCGACGTCGGCGAGGGCATGGTGGAGCTCGACCTCACGCTCACGCACGGCGCCGATGCGTTCAGCGAGCTGCTGTTTGAGGTCCTCGAGGGCGGCGTGCTGTGCACGAAGAGCTTCGCGCTCGTCCTCGATCGTGGTCGGTTCTGCTCGGCGCTTGAATGCCATGCCCGGATTGTACGGCGGGGGCGGGCACAACCCTGCCACACCCCCGCCTAAAGCGGGTTCAGGCTGCGCGTTCCAGCCGTTCTTCTGCCCGGGCCCGCTTCACGATCTGTTCCGGTTCACCGAACCGGATGCGGGCGCGGATTGCGCGGTGCTCACCCCAGAGGGAGGCGAGCTTCTCGTCGAGCTCCTTGATCTGCGCGACGATTTCGGGGTTGCGGCCGTCCGAGAGCCGGTGCCAGAGCTCTGCCCGGCGCTCGCTGACCTCGTCGATCTCTGCATGGATGGTCGCGATGATGTTCATGCTCCATCAAACGTTGGACCCAACCTGGACTATTCCGCGGCTCCGCGCAACGCAACAGAAACGCAACTTCTCGGGAAACCGGCTTCCTGCGTCACTCGTAGCCGAGATCTGCGAGCCGTTCTTCGTCGAGGCCGAAGTAGTGACCGAGCTCATGCAGGACGGTGATCCGGATCTCGCGCTCGAGCTCGGCCGGATCTTCGAATTCTTCCTGGAGCGGCAGGCGGAAGATCGTGATCCGGTCGGGCAGCTCGCCAGCCATGTCACCGCGCTCGGGGAGTGGAATCCCCTCGTACAGGCCGAACAGATCCGGGTCTTCGGGGTGCTCGTCCTCGATCACGACGACGATGTTCTCGAGCGCGGCAGAGAGATCCGGTGGCAGCGAATCGAGGGCAGCCGCTACATGATCGTCGAAGGTCACCGGAGCAACCTTCAGCGGATCGCGAGCGCCATGGTCGCCTTCTGGGCGAATCTCCAGAGCATGCGACAGACTACTCCACGGTCACCCAGAAAGCTGCTTTCAAGCCGTTCCTGTGAGACATCACTAGGGCCGAGGGTCTCAGGGGCGGCCCCTGGGACACCTCGACCTGAGTCATCCGACACCCGAGACGGCCCTGGTCCTCGCGTGGCGGTCATCGACCGAGCCAAGCCGGGAGAGGGGTTTTGCCCCCTCCCGGCTTGATCGAGTCTGCTGCGGGCTTGGCTTGTTTACCGGGTGACGCGGAATGAGACGAGGCGTCGGGTGGAGATGCCGCCGAGCAGTGATTCCCCGGATTTGCGTGCGCGGACGAACGTCACGAGCAGCTGCTGGCGCGGTGTGGCAGGGAAGCCGCCGAGTTTGTTCATCTGCAGGGTTGCCCAGCCGTCGGAGCCCGTGGGCTGCTCGTTCGGGATCGAGAACTGGTTGTAGGGAACCGCAGTGACGTAAACGAGTGCGCCCTGGACGGGGCGGCCGCCGCAAGCGGTGACGTGGAACCGGGCTGTGAGGCTGGTGGTGCCGAAAGAAATCGTGCTTGGAGATACCTGTGTCTGGTCGACCAGGAGGCGGGCGGGCGAGCCGAGATTCGCGATCTGGATCAGGCCGGTGCCCGTCGGGCAACCGGCCGCAACCGGCTTACCGGCGGCGGCGACGATCGCGCTGGGCGCGGACGAGACGGTGGTCTTGCCGCCTGCGTTCGTGCCTTCTACCTTGAACCTGACCGTGTTGCCGACATCGGCCGCAACGAGCGTGTACGTCAGGTTGTCGCGGGCGCTGTTGATGTTTGCGCAACTGCCGCCGTTCTTGTCACAGCGCGTCCAGTAGTACTCGTACTGGATCGAGTTGCCGCTCCACCCACCCCGAAGCCCGGTCAGCTTCTGGCCCTGCTGCGCTGTTCCCGTGATCGTCGGCGGGGACGTGTTGACCGGCGACCCGGCCTTGGCGGCCGTAACCACGGCCGTCGGCGTGCTCGTGGCGGTCGTAGTGCCGTCTGCGTTCTTGGCGTCGACCTTGAACCGGAGCGTGTTACCGACGTCGGCTGCGACCGGCTTGTAGGTGGTTGCGGTGGCGCCGCTGATGCTGGTGCAACTACCACCGGTCTTGTTGCAGCGCGTCCAAACGTAGGTGTACGCCGTTGGGCTGCCGCTCCACTGTCCTTGGTCGCCGGTCAGCGTCTGGCCCTCCTGCGGAGTGCCCTTGATCGTGGGCGGCGATGTGTTCTGCGGAGCTGCAGCGATGGCCGCCGTGCCCATGCCCACACCCAGCCCGACGACGACCGCCAAGGTGGCGCCGATAGTGGCGAACCCTGCGGCCAAGATCCTGTGGTTCTTGCGTAAACGCATCGAATGTCCCTTCGGTCGAGTGGTCGAGCGATTGCAGCGTCTCACCGAAGAATCCGTGGATGCCAACGCTCGTGGTGCGATATGTTCGCAACACGATCTTTATGCCCACTTTCGAGAATCCCACACCTGACGAACTAGCGACGGTTGCGCAGCTACGGGCCTCACTGCGTAGTTTCGCCGCCGCGACAGCCGAGGTCGCGGCCCGCCATCAGCTAACGCCGCGGCAGTACGAACTTTGCCTCCTGATAGCGAGCGCACCAGACCAGTTGACTGGCCGTGATGTAGCCGAAGCGCTCCACCTCAGCGCCAACACGGCCAGCGAGTTGATCAGCAGGGCCGAGCAGGAGGGCTTGGTCAAACGCGGCACCTCGACCCGCGACACGCGACTCAAACCGCTCGCGCTCACCGCTGAAGGACGGCGACGCTTCCTCGCAACCTTCAACGACCTCAGACCAGTACGAGCACGACTGCTGGCGATCCTGCAAGAATCAGTTTCGCTTGCCTCGCGACTCGTGTAATCCAGGCCGTGTCGTGCAGGAGTCAGCCCAAGTGCCGCATGCAAGCTTCGGAACATTTCGAGCGGGACGGTGCAGGGCGTCGAACGACATCTCGGCCAGGATGGCAGGCGGGAGCTTGCGCGAGAGTGTGAGAGTTGCGCTCATGGCCCGAGGCCATGTCCAAGCCGAGACGTTCTCAGCACTCCAGTCTGTTGCCACTCTGCTGCCAACCCGGTTTCGAAGACTCCGAGAACCGCCGATTCAGCGGATCACGAGCGCCATGATCGCCTTCTGAGTGTGAAGGCGATTCTCGGCCTGATCCCAGACGAGTGAGCGAGGCCCGTACAACACGTCCTCGGTGATCTCTTCGCCGACGTGGGCGGGGAGACAGTGCATCGCCACCGCCTCGCGGCTCGCCACGGAAAGGAGCTCGCCGTCGAGGCTGAAGCGCTCCAGATCGAGCAGCCGTTGCTCTCGCTGCTCCTCCTGGCCCATGCTCGTCCAGACGTCCGTGTAGAGCACATCGGCCGCGTCCGAGCCGTCGAGCGGGTCGGACGTGAGCCGGACGGAGCCGCCGCTGACGAGGGCGTCCGCTTGCGCAGCCGCGACGACGACCGCGGACGGTTCGTAGCCGACGGGGCACGCTGCCGTGAAGTGCATCCCGAAGCGTGCGGCGAGACGCATGAGCGAGTGACAGACATTGTTGCCGTCACCGAGATAGGTGAGTCGAACGCCCTCGAGGCCGCCGAGTCGCTCGCGAATCGTCATCGCGTCCGCGAGCGCCTGCAACGGGTGCGCAAGATCCGTGAGCCCGTTGATGACCGGAATCGACGCATGCTCCGCGAAGATGTCGACCTCCTCCTGGTCGAAGGTGCGGATCAGGAGAGCGCTGACGAAGCGCGAGAGGACGAGCGCCGTGTCACGGTAGCTCTCGCCGCGCGCCAGCTGCAGGTCGCCGGCGGGGAGGTAGAGCGCCATGCCTCCGAGCTCGGCGATCCCGACCTCGAAGCCCACGCGCGTGCGCGTGGACGGCTTGTGGAAGATCATTCCGATCGTTCTCCCCGGCAGTACGCGAAGCTCCTTGCGACGGAGCCGCTCCTGCTTCAGCTCGTCCGCGAGGTCGAGCGCGAGCTCGAGCTCCCCGCGTGACCAGTCCGAGACACGGGTGTAGCTGCGCCCTTTGAGGCTGTCAGGGATGCCTGCCATTGGGAGATGCTAGCCCGGCTCGCTAGATTCCCTCGCATGACAACCTTTCAGGAGAAACTCAACGAGCAGATCGCGTACGAGTTCGGTGCCTCGCAGCAGTACATCGCGATCGCGGTGCACTACGACGCACAGACGCTGCCGCAGCTCGCAGCCCA
>NZ_JBDSNT010000008.1:0-38678 GCF_039915195.1 Gaiella sp. | reverse complement strand
ATCTCCAACGGGTCGCAGAAATCCGCTACGGCCTCCTGCCCGCGCTCGAGCAGGAGCTCGCCGTGCGCGGCGAAGCGGTCAGCGCGACCGAGCCGATGGTGAAGGAAGAGGTCGACGAGGACGACATCGCGGCCGTCGTTGCTGCCTGGACGAAGATCCCCGTCGACCGGCTCCTCGAAGGCGAGGTGCAGAAGCTCGTGCACATGGAGTCTCGCCTGCACAACCGCGTGGTCGGCCAGGAGGCTGCAATCGATGCGGTTTCGAACGCACTCCGGCGTGCTCGGTCCGGCCTGCAGGATCCGAACCGCCCGATCGGCTCGTTCATCTTCCTCGGCCCGACCGGCGTGGGGAAGACCGAGCTCGCGAAGGCGCTCGCCGAGTTCATGTTCGACGACGAGCGCGCAATCGTCCGGCTCGACATGTCCGAGTACATGGAGAAGCACACGGTCTCGCGCCTCCTCGGGGCGCCTCCGGGATACGTCGGCTACGACGAGGGCGGGCAGCTCACCGAGGCGGTGCGCCGCCGGCCGTACTGCGTGATCCTGCTCGACGAGATCGAGAAAGCACACGCAGATGTCTTCAATGTCCTCCTGCAGTTGCTGGACGACGGCCGCCTCACCGACGGCCAGGGGCGCACCGTCGACTTTCGGAACACGGTCGTGATCATGACCTCGAACCTACGCTCGGATGCACAGCTGCTCGAGCACTTCCGTCCCGAGTTCGTCAACCGCGTCGACGAGATCGTTGTCTTCGCGCCGCTCGATCGAGAGCAGATCGCAGCGATCGTCGGCCTTCAGCTCGAACGGCTTCGTGGGCGGCTGGCCGAGCGGAAGATCTCGCTCGAACTCTCGCCCGAGGCGGTCGAGCTGATCGCAGAGATCGGCTGGGATCCCGCCTTCGGCGCACGTCCGCTGAAGCGGGCGATCCAGCGGCTCGTCGAGAATCCGCTCGCACTGGAGCTCCTCGAGGGCCGGTTCGGAGAGGGAACGGACTTGCGCGCGGTCGTCGACGGCGAGACGATCCGGTTCGAGGTCGTCGACGTCGTGGGGGCCGAATCGGTGGCCTGATCCCGTAGGATCAGCGCATGCCGGACGTCCTTCTCGTCGCTGCGACGGAGCGCGAGCTCGGTGGGCAGGACGGCCTCGTCTGCGGTATCGGTCCGGTCGAGGCTGCAGCGGCGACGGCACGCGCCCTCGCGCAGCGCGATGTCGGCGCAGTGCTCCACATCGGCATCGCCGGGGGTCGCGGGCTCGATCTCGGAACGCTCGTGATCGGGAGCGAGGCGATCTACTGCGACCTCGCGGCCTCGATCCGGCTCGTGGATCGGGTCGCGCCGGACGCGCGACTTCTCGACGCCGCCCGCCGCGTACTCGGTGACGTTCCGATCCTCCCGATCGGGACGACCGCGACCGTCGGTGGTGTCGCCCGCGAACTCGTCGTCGAGGCGATGGAGGGGTTCGGCGTCCTGCGGGCGGCCGCGCTCGCGGGTGTGCCTGCGATCGAGGTGCGGGCGATCTCCAACGAGATCGGTGAGCCCGACCGGGGCAGGTGGCGGATCGAGGACGCTGTCGCCGCGCTCGCCGCCGTCGTTCCGCATCTCGTTGCGGCCACCGGCTCCGCGTCCCGTTCCTGACGGTACGGTCTCGCTCGATGGCTCGTCCTCGCTATGCGTCCTCGAGTGGCCCCCGGCCGCCTGCGCTCTCCCCGATCTCACGCACGGTCGGGCAACTCGTGGCGGAGACACTGCAGGAATACGGAAAGCATTTCTGGGTGGCGCTCCCGCTCGGGCTCGTCGTCGCGATCGCCGATCAGGTGTCGTTCGGGCTCGACGTGGCGGGGCGGATCGGCGTGCTCCTCGTTGCCGCGCCGTTCTTCAGTGCAGCGTTCGCCGTCGGCTCAGCGCTCGTATCCGAGACGCGCCCGTCCCCCCGGACGTGGGCGCTCGCGATCCTCGTCGGGACCGTCGTCTTCATCCCGGCGGCCTTTCTGTTCCCGTGGTTCGCGCTCGCGGCCGTCGTCATGCTCGCGCTCTTCGGCAACGCAGTGCCGGCGATCGTGATGGAGCAACGCTCGCCGCTCGGCGCCGTTCGCCGCTCGATCGAGGTTGCGCGGGCCGACCTCGTTCACGCGCTTGCCGGGCTCGCGACCCTCGTGATCATGTTCGGCATCGTCCGGCTGGCGATGGGATTCCTGCTCCGGCAGCAGGCCGACAACACGGTCCGGGTCGCGATCTTCCTGGCGGACACGGTGCTCGGGCCGGTGCTATTCCTCGGCGGAGCACTGCTCTTCGTCGATCTCCGCGCTCGTGTCGGTACGACGCGCGAGGAGCGGCTCGCGGCACGTCGTGCCGAGCACTGCGCGACGAAGTAGGCTCCAGACGCCTATCGCGAACCGACTCTAGGAGGAACCATGGCGCTGTACCTGATGCTGACGACCCTGACCGAGAAGGGCGTACAGACACTGAACTCGAACCCCGGCCGCGTCCGGGAGGTCAATCGCGACGTCGAGGAACTCGGCGCGAAGATCCTCCATCAGTGGGCTTCGCTCGGCGCCTACGACTTCGTCAACGTCGTCGAGGCACCTGATGACCTGACGATCGCGAAGGTCTCGGTCGCGCTCGGCGCCAGAGGCAGCTCCAAGATCGAATCGCTCCCTCTCGTCTCCGTCGAGGCGCTGCTCTCGTCGCTCGAGCCGTAGGAGGTCAGGCCGCCTACGCGACCGCGAAGCCGGTCGCGCGCGCGACGATCGCGAGTGGGCTCGCCGGAAGCCCTGCGGACGGATCCATGTTGAACCCTCCGGGCGCGACATCGTTCGGAGTACCCGCGTGGAACAGGGATGCCAGAAGCTGGATCTGGTCGCGGCCGACGCCGAGCTCGAACTGACCCCCGCCGTACGCACCGATCCCCTGCTCGGCGCAGTAGTCGTAGCCCCGGAAGAGCTTCGCCACCGAGCCGAAACGCGACGGCTTGATGTTCACCGTGCGCGGCGGCCAGCGAAGTCCCTCGATATCGGCGACCGAGTGGATGACGGCATCCCAGGTGACACGGGCGTTCTCGGGCTCGAGGACTGCAAGCGTTTCGGGCGTGAGCGCGGGATCTTCGAGCCAGGCGTGGGGGAGGCCCGTCACGATCCTCTCGTAGAGAGCGGCGTCGGGGACGGTATCGACGCTCGTGCCGTGGTACTGGCCCTTGAAGTCGACCGAGTCGACGGCGCCGGTCGCCGCGAGCTCCGCTATCAGCTCCTCGGACCAGTCCGGGGTCGCGTCGAGTTTGAATCGGAGTCCCGGATAGTGGGCGAGCCAGGCGTTCAGGCGCTCGGTTGTTGCGGGCTCTCCGAGGCGCATCGAGACGACGAACGTCAGCGGTTCGGGCTGCCTGCCGACAGCAGCACCGAGCGACACGTTCGCCTGGCGTAGCGCGAGATCGAGCGCGGCGCTCTCGTATCCCCACCTCCGGTAGTCGAGGTACGCCTGCTGGTCGGGCTCGTGGTCGAAGAGCGCGAGCGTCTCGAGGTGCTGCGAGAACGTGTCGAGAGTCCACTGTCCGGCGAGGTCGTGGATCGGCCCCTGCGATTGGGACCGATCGTGCTCTGTCGCCTCGTAGGTGACGTCCTCGCCGAGGCCCTCCTCACCCGCTCCGCGGAGGCGGATCACCGTTGTCTTGCGCAGGAAGCCGCTCGAGACGTTCTGTTCCAGACCCTCGAGGTCGTACTCCTCGACGGTGAGCGGGAGGGTGCGGACGGTGTCGTAGAGGCTCATGTGGGATCTCCTCAGAGGGTTGCGTGTGCTTGGGCAATGGCGCCGGCGAGGCCGGCGTTGTCGACGATGAGGTCGCGATTCACGCGGCGCGTTTCGCCGCCGGAGTGCTCGTGGAGGAACCCGAGCACGAAGGGGGTAACCGCCTGGCCGGTCGCGCCGGCGGCGAGCGCCGCCGCGACGGCCTCCTCGATCAGTGGGGCGACGTCAAGGCTTTCCGTCGGTGGTCGACCGACGAGGAGCGTGTTGCCGCCAAGCCGCCAGTGCGCTTCGGCTATGCGCGCGAGCTCGTGCACATCGTCGACTCGCGCGGAGACCGGAGGGCCCCCGGCTGCGTCGTAGAAGAGCGGGAGGGTGTCGGTGCGGTAGCCGATCACGGGGACGCCAAGCGTTTCGAGCACCTCCATCGTCGCGGGAACGTCCAGGAGCGACTTGATCCCGGACGAGGCGATCACGGCCGGGATGCGGGCAGCGGCCGCGAGATCTGCGGACACGTCCGGCGGCGTCGGAAATCCGCGGTGCACGCCGCCGAGGCCTCCCGTCCCCATGAAGCGGATCCCGACCGCGGCGGCCGCTACGAGCGTTCCTCCGACGGTCGTCGCGCCGACCGCGCCCTGCACGGCGCAGGCGGCAAGATCGCGGGGACCCAGCTTTCGCGCCTTCGGCGTAAATCGCTCGAGCTCGGCCGGTGTGAGCCCGATCCGGATCTGCCCGTCGAGAACGCCGATGGTGGCCGGTACGGCACCCGCCGCTCGCACAGCGGCCTCGCTCGCAACCCCGGTCGCCACTCCGTCCGGCGCCGGGAAGCCGTGTGCGACGAGGGTCGTCTCGAGCGCGACGACGGCGCGCTCCTCCTCGAGCGCCGCGCGCACCTCGTCGCTGACGTAGATCAGATCTCTCATCTGCCTCGAGACTAGCGCTCGGTCGGTCGAGCGGGCATCGAGCCCGGGCTCTGAACGCACCGTGCGCCGGCCGCAAGTGCAAGGTCGGAACCCCCGACGAGCCAGCCGGCTGCGAAGGCGTCGCCCGCGCCCGTCGAGTCGACGACAGTTCCCGCCGGGACGGCTGCACGCAGCTCGCCGTTGAACGACGCTCCGGCCGCTCCACCTTTCACGATCCAGTAGCTCGCGCCGATCGGGCCTCCCACGATGCGATCCTCGTCGTCGTTCGCGAAGACCACGTCCGGCGTGAGTTCCTCGAGGAGCTCACGGAACGCCTCGGCGCCGAAGTCACGGATCGCGCTCCACGAGGAGAGGTCGACGCTGATTCGGGCTCCGGCGCTCCGGGCCACGCGTACGGCCGCGCAGGCCGCGCTGCCGGATGGCTCGCGAAGCAGCGCGTAGCCCGAGACGTGCAGGTAGGAGCACCCGTCGAACCACGCGACGTCGATCTCCTCGGGGCGCAGGTCGGTGGCGACGCCGCGGTCCGAGCACATCGTCCGCTCGCCGGAGGGGTCGACGAGCGCGATAATGACGCCGTTGCCTGCTGGCTCCACGGGCCCGACCAGTTCGACCCCGAGTTCGGCCAGTCGGGACGCTGCGAGGAGCCCCACATCGTCAGCGCCGCGCTTGCCGATGAATCGCGCACTGCCTCCGAGCTCACAGATCCACGCGGCTACGTTCGCCGCCTGACCTCCCGGCCGGAGCACGATGCGAGAGGTCGCATCGGCGTTCGTGGCGAGCGGCTGATCGAGGCGCACGATCACGTCGAGCACGAGGTCGCCGAGGCAGCAGATCGTCATCGCCTACGATCCTCGCATGGAGAGACGGAATCCGCTTCGGTGTTCGCTTGTGGGACAGGAAGCGCCGTAGATGGTCGAGGGCCGGAATCCGCGAGGGAAGCGGATGCGATCACTTGTGATCGTCGGGATTCTCGGCGCGTCCGCTGCCGCCGCTGCACGGCGGATCCTCCCACGACGGCGCGGAGACTCGCCCTCCGGGCTCGGTGCATTCGAGAGCGCCCCCTGTTATCGCGAGTTGTCTGCGAGCAGGCGGAGCGACGGCCCGTAGCCACGCAGGACGCGATCGGCGCGTTCGATCGTTTGGAGGTTGACGTCCGCATCTCCGATGCCGAGCGATCGGCCGACGAGCATCGCGCGGGCTGCGGCCGCAAAGTATGCTCGGTCGTCGACAACGGGCTGGATCGTGCGGATCACGAGGAACGGACCGAACGCTCGCGTCTCGAATGTGCCCGTCGGGCCGGGATCACGGTCGTCGATCTCCAGCCGAGGCTTGAGGTTGTTGCGCTCGCTCGCGTCGAGAACCCACACGCCTCGCCCCAGGGGTTTTGGCTGGCGGCGCACCGTGCGGAGCGCGAGCGCGGAGTCGGCTCTCGGGACGACCACGTCGGGGAAGTCGCCATTTCGCTCCCACGCGCCGAGGTAGAGCGGCTCGTAGCCGAAGAGGATGTCGTCCGAGCGACTCGTCGCGGCGAGGAACGCCTCTGCCTGCGCGCGGGTCGCCTGTCGCTTGTTCGGCTCCCACTCGAAGAGTTGTGGAGTTCGATTCCAGGCCCAGCCGACCTCGAGAACGACGAGAACGGCAGTGAGGGCGACTGTGGCGACGGGGACCCTCCGTGTCACGCGGAGGAGTCCGACCCCGACGACGATCGCGAAGAACGGGAGAACGAAGATGAGGTGACGCGACTCGGGTGACGTCGAGCCGCCGAGGCGCGCCGCGAGAAATGCAGCGACGGGCACGCCGATCACACAGAGGGCGAGGGAGCGCGTCTCGAACCGCACGACGACGAGCCCGACGAGTCCGACGATGAGGACGATCGCGAGCACCGGCCAGCGGCCGGTAGTGAAGTCGCCTGCTGTTTGCCACAGGTATGTCACGATCGCCCAAGGCCCGCCGAGCTTCGAGCCGCGGCCGCCGACGCCCACGTCGAAGCGGTTCGCGAGAACGAGATCCGTGATCCAGAACGGGATGCCTGCGAGGCCGACGACGACGAAGGCGACGAGTGCGCGTCGAATCTGGTCGCGGCGCGCGACGAGGATGAACGCGGCCTGGGAGGCGAAGACAAGGGCGCCGTACGGGTGCGCCGCGACCCCGAGGAGGAGCGCGGCTCCCCAGGCAGCCCAGGCGCCCCAGTCGCGACGGTCGAGCGCGCGGAGCAGGAGGAGGAACGACAGGAGCGATAGGAACAGGAAGAGGCTGTACATCCGCGCGTAGACGCCGTGGAAGAGGAAGACCCAGCTGCCGGCGACGAGGGCGGTGGCGATCAAGCTGCTTCTGCGATCGGCGAGTCGCCTTCCGAGCAACGCGACGAGCGGGACGCTTGCTACCGCGAAGGCCGCAGAGACGAGTCGCATCCCGCCGAGCCCGAATCCGAGGTGGGCAACCGCCCACGCGAACAGGAAGTGAAGGGGAGCGCCCCCGCGCTCGCGGGTGACATGCTCGATGACCCCGGGCAGGCTGTCACGGCCCACGAAGAGCGCGAGCGTCTCGTCCTCGTGAGGCGGCCAGGCCATCAGCTGGTGCACGAGGAACGCACCGGCAGCCAGCGAGATGGCGCCTACCGTGAGCCAGAAAGCGTGTGCGGTGACGAACGCCCGGGCAGCCACGCTCGCCGAGGGCGAGTGGGCCGTGCTGTCGGCGTGCTCTGTCATCTGGCTTCGTGCCTCAGCGTCGCTGGTAGATTCCCCGCCTGATGCCGATCTACGAGTACCGCTGCCCGAACGGGCATACGTTCGAGATGTTCCAGAGGATGAGCGACGCCCCCGCCGAGACGTGCGAGACGTGCGGGGCGAGTCCGGTCGAAAAGATACTCTTTCCCGTCGCTGTGCACTACAAGGGCTCCGGCTTCTACTCGACGGACTACGGTCGTGGATCGCGCAAGGGGACGGGGAAAGAGGGCGATGGCGGTAGCTCGAGCGGCAATGGCGGTAGCTCGGGTGATGGTGGCGGGTCGACCGAGAAGAGCGAGTCGTCCTCCGAGAAGAAGGACGCGAAGAAGGACTCGGGCTCGAGCGACAAGAAACCTGCTTCGAGCGACTGACGCGGGGTCATAGCTTGCGGTCGCCGATGACGCAGCCGGGGGCGTAGGGAAGACCCTTCGGGGGCTGCAACGGGGCCGATCGACCCGTGAACATCGAGAGGGTCGCCACATTGTCCTCGGAACCGAAGATGACCGACTGCCCGTCGGCGCTTCCCGGCTCACCGCCGAGGCGGCAGTGCAACGCGTTCTTCGTGTTGGCGCGGAAGTAGACCCAGCCGAGCTGGAGTACCTGGCCGGCACTGAGGTCGGTCGCGAGCGGCTCGACGATCGAGGCGCCGCGGAACGGGAGCTTCAGGGCCGTTCCGAACGACGTGACCTTGTCGGCCGTGGCCTGGACGATCTGCTGCTGGCGTCGCGCACGGTCGAGGTCCGTCTCGGACGGGTCGAGGCGGTTCTCGCGAACCCGCGAGTACACAAGGGCTCGCGCACCGTTCATCTTCTGGCGGCCTCTCTCGAAGCGCCACCCCTCCCACGCCTGGCATCGCGCGGAGGTCGCGTACGGGCAGTCGAACCGATTCGAGAGAATCGGCTTGGGAACGTCGGCCTCGATCCCTCCGACGGAGTCGATCAGCTCCCGAAAGCGATCGAAGTCGACGAAGGCGACGTGGTTCACATCGAGCCCCGTCAGGTTCTTCACCGTCCGGAGGGCGAGCGTCGGCCCGCCGTACTGGAATGCTGCGTTGATCTTCGACGAGCCGTAGCCGGGAATCTCGACTCGAAGATCACGCGGGATCGAGAGGAACGCGAGCTGGTGCTTGCGGGGATCTGTGCGTACGAGCATCACCGAGTCCGAACGGTTCGCGTCGCCGCGCCCGGACTGTCTGCCACCGTCTGTCCCGAGCACGAGGATCGTCGTCGGCTTCGAGGTGAGGAGGCCGTCCTGTGGTGTTAATTCCGCGAGGACGGGGGGAGGCACGCGGTCGTTGGCTTCCGAGATCCCGCGTGAGAACGACAGATAGCTCGTCCCGAGCCAGACGATGCCGAGCGCCAGAAGCGCGATGAGAGCGAGCGTGATCCGCCTGCCGAGCCGTCTCTGACGCGGCCTCCGCGGAGCTCCGTTCGGCTCTGTCTTCGTGGCCCGGGCGGTCGGCGGACGCTGCAATGGGACCTTGCCCTTTGCCCGACCACCCCTGTACACCCGGTAGGGCTTCTCTTGTTCGGGCATTCGGGCGGTTATCGTAGCCGCGCGATGTATGAAGAGCGCGTTATCGGAGTCGACCTCGGGGGAACGAAGGTTCTC
Source organism: Gaiella sp. (assembly GCF_039915195.1). GTDB lineage: Bacteria > Actinomycetota > Thermoleophilia > Gaiellales > Gaiellaceae > Gaiella. Next base: position 29,685 of record NZ_JBDSNT010000008.1, on the reverse strand, counting down.
GCGGGTCTCGTCGCGCGCGACGGGACGATCGGCCGAACGATCGAGATCCCGACGCCGGACGGGTCAGCAGAGGACGTGCTGCGCGTCGTCGACTCCGTCGTCGACGATCTGATTGCCGACAGAGCAGTCGCAATCGGATATGGCGTACCGCTCAATATCGACCGGCGCACGGGAGTGGCACTGCGCGCGATCAACCTGCCCGTCCACGACATTCACTTTCCGGATCGCGCCCGCGCGCGGTACTCGCTGCCGGCAGGGGTCGAGAACGACGGGAACGCAGCAGCCCTTGCCGAGTGGCGTCTCGGCGCCGGACGCGGTGCGCACGACCTGATCATGCTGACGCTCGGGACGGGGGTTGGCGGCGGTCTCGTGATCGAGGATCGGCTCTACCGTGGTTGGGCAGAGCTCGGGCATACCGTTGTCGTTGCGGGCGGCGCGCCGTGCCAGGGGAATTGCCACGGGCACGGCCACCTCGAGGCGGTCGCGTCCGGTCAGGCGGCGGATCGCGTGGCAGCCGAGTTGTACGGGCCTGGTGCGGAAGCGCCGTTGCTCGTGGAGCGAGCACGGGCCGGCGATGAGACCGCTCGAGGCGCTCTCGCGGAGATCGGGCGCCTGCTCGGGATCGCGATCGGCTCGCTCGCCAACATCTTCGACCCCGATGTCGTCGTCGTTGGCGGAGGATTCGGCGCCGCTGCGGCGGATCTGATTCTCGAGCCGGCTCTCGCGGCGGCACGGTGCGAGGCGATTCAGCCGGCCGACGGGACTCTGCGGATCGTGCAGGCGGAGCTCGGTGATGAGGCCGGGCTGATCGGGGCGGCGCTCGTCGGCTTCGAGGCGCTCGACGGAGTGAGGTAGTCCATGCCGCTCGCCGTGTGCGCGACGCCGATCGGGAATCTGGCGGACGTGACGCTCCGCGTGCTGGAGGAGCTCGGTTCGGCGGAGACGGTGCTTTGCGAGGACACGCGTCACACTCGTGGCCTACTCGAACGACACGGGCTCCGGGCCCAGCTCCTCTCCTATCACCAGCACAACGAAGCGAGCCGCGTCGCGGAGCTCGTGCCGCGGCTCGTTGCGGGCGAGCGGATGGCCCTCGTCTCCGACGCCGGGCTCCCCGGCGTCAACGACCCTGGATCCCGCATCGTCGCGGCCGCCCTCGCGGCCGGGGTGCCGGTGACCGTGTTGCCAGGGCCATCGGCCGTCGAGACAGCACTTGTCGCGAGTGGGCTCGCCGGCGAGCAATACCGCTTCGTCGGATATCTCCCGCGCAGCGACCGCGATCGCGCCGCCCTCTGGCTCGAGCTGGCCGCGTGGCCGCATCCGACAGTGGCGTTCGAGTCCGCGAGGCGGCTTCCGGCCTCGCTCGCAAGCCTCGCTGCCGCCGAGCCGGAACGGCTCGTCGCGGTGTGTCGCGAGCTGACGAAGGCGTTCGAGGAGGTCGTAGGCGGCCCGGCCGCGGTTGTGGCGGAGCGGTTCCGAGAGGCGCCTCGCGGGGAGGTAACGCTCGTGATCGGGCCATCCACCCGCGTCGCCGATGCAGGGGTGGCGCTTGCCGCAGTGGTCGAGCTCGTTGCGTCCGGAACGCCTCGAGGCGCGGCCGCGAGCGTCGTCGCCCGGCTCACTGGCGTCTCTCGAAACACGTTGTACGAGATCTCGCTGTATCCTTAATTGACAACGTCCGACTCCTTCGCTACTGTTCTCTCTGTTGCCTTTATTGATAACGGGAGTGGACGGGAAGTCCACAGGAGGTGGAGCATGCGTCGTCTCACGGTCGTTCTCGCAGTTCTCGTCGCCCTTGTTGCCGTCCCGTCCGGGTGGAGCTGGACATGGCCCGTCTCGGGGGACGTTCTTCGGCCCTACTCCCTCGGGCCAGATCCCTACGCGGCTGGACAGCATCGCGGTGTAGACGTCGCAAGCGGTGAAGGCGAGCCGGTTCAAGCGCCCGCCACGGGGGTTGTATCGTTTGCAGGCTTCGTTCCCGGCTCCGGCCGGACCGTGACGATCCAGGGTCTCGGCCATGCGATTTCCGTGACGCATCTCGCCGCGATCACGACGGGAAAGGGAGCAACGATCGCAGAAGGAGATCCGATCGGTGTTGCGGGGCGGACGAGCGACTCCGAGTGGCCGTTGCCGTACGTCCATCTCGGTATCCGGACATCCGCTGCCGCCGATGGCTACGTCGATCCCCTGACGCTTCTGCCGCCGCGTGCAGTTCTTCCTCCGCCGCCCGCGACCGAGCCAACCGCTCCCGCCGTGCCCGCGCCGACCGAGTCGGCCGTGGCTGCAAGTTCGGTGGCGGCGCCGGCTCAGCAACCGCCTGTCTCTCCCGCCTCTGCGCCCGTCGCTGCGCCGCCCTCAGCGGGCGACCCCTCGGGTGCAGAGGATGTGACGTTGCCTGCCAGAGCTTCGGTCGTGGAGCACGTGAATCTTGTCGCGCGTGCGCCGGCGACGACGCCGTCGTCCACGGGCAACGCGCCCGCGAGCCGGTCGAATGAACTCTCGCCCCCCTCCCGTGGCATGGGTGGAGCGCGCAGACATCCCGTCCCCGTCCGCGGCGATGCCGGCGAGTCACCCGTCGATCGACCTGGTGTTGAGGAGACGGCTTTCCCGCGAGCGACGGAGGAGCGTATGGGCGTCGAGACCGAGCAGGTTCAACTCGCGGCGCGCGCGGGCGCATCGGCGATGCCATCTGCGGATGAGGAGGCCGCTCCGGCGACTCCGACTCCGACTCCGACTCCGACTCCGACTCCGACATCGACTCCGACACCGACTCCGGGGCATCGCGGCGACGTCAGCGGCTCGGTCTCCGGATCGGCGCGAGGAGCGAGAGACGTGCTCGAACGACACGCTCCCTTGACGTTTCTCGTCCTCGCACTCGTCGGGTCTGGCTGCGTCGGTGCGTCACTTCTGGCGCGCCCCCGTAGAATCGGTCGTCATGGAGCCCTTCTACGTCACGACCCCGATCTACTACGTGAACTCGACTCCGCACATCGGCCACGCCTACACGACGATCGCGGCGGACATCCTCGCCCGCAACCAGCGGCAGCGTGGGGCCAAGGCCTTCTTCCTGACCGGGGTCGACGAGCACGCCGCCAAGGTGGCCCGCGTGGCCGCGGAACAGGGTCTGTCGCCCCAGGCCTACGCAGATCAGATCGCAGTCGTCTGGCGTGACCTCCCGGAGCGTCTCAATGCGTCAAACGACTTCTTCATCCGGACGAGCGATCCAGAGCACAAGCAGTTCGTCCAGAAGTTCCTGCAGCGCCTGTTCGATAACGGGCACATCTACCAGGATGTGTACTCGGGTCTGTACTGCGTGGGCTGCGAGGCGTTCAAGACCGAGGCCGACCTCGTCGACGGGAAGTGCCCCGAGCACGATCGTGAGCCCGAGTGGATCGAGGAGCGGAACTGGTTCTTCCGACTCGCCTCGTTCGAGCAGGAGCTCCTCCAACTGTACGAGCGCGACGACTTCGTCCTCCCAGGCTTCCGGGCGAACGAGGCCAGGAGCTTCATCGAGGGCGGCCTTCAGGACTTCTCGATCAGCCGGGCAGGTCAGACATGGGGGATCCCGATCCCCTGGGATACGGATTCCGTCGCGTACGTCTGGGCCGACGCGCTCGTCAACTACGTCAGCGCGCTTGCCTATGCACGCCCCGGGCAAGATCTCATCCCGACCTTCTGGCCGCAGGTACGGCACCTGCTTGCGAAGGACATCCTCCGCTTCCACTGCGTTTACTGGCCGGCGCTTCTCCTGGGCGCTGGGTACGAGCCGCCTCGACAGCTGTTCGTGCACGGCTACCTTCTGCTCGACGACCGGAAGATCTCCAAGTCGCTCGGCAACGTCGTCGACCCGCTCGATCTTATCGACGTCTACGGCGTCGACCCGGTTCGCTTCTGGTGCGCCCGGGCCGTCTCGTTCGGGCAGGACGGCGCCGCTTCGATTCTCGGGATCCACGAGCGCTACGAGCGCGAGCTGGGGAACGACCTCGGGAACCTGCTCTCCCGGACAACTGCGATGGTCGCGCGTTACCGGGGCGGAACGCTGCGGGCCTCGCCGTCTCCGGATGGTTCCATCGCGAACGCGATCCGGCCACTCGCGAGCGACGTCGCCGCGAGCCTCGACGAGTTCGACCTCACCGGCGCGCTCGAGCGGATCTGGGAGGTCGTCCGCATCCTGAATCGTGAGGTCGAGACCACCGCACCGTGGCAGCTCGCCAAGGATCCACTGTTGGCAGACGACCTCGATCGCGTTCTGTACGACCTCGTCGATGGCCTGCGGGCTGTGGCTGTGGCCCTCGCTGCCTACATACCGACGACCGCCGATGCGATCCTCGCCGCTCTCCGGCAACCCACAGGTATCGAGTGGGCGAACGTGGCATACGGGCTCACCGCCGAGACGCACGCGATCGAGCCCGCGACCCCGCTGTTCCCGCGTCTCGACGCGCCCGTGGAATAGTTGGCGTTCGCGTGATCGATGCGCACGCACACCTCGACGGATGCGATGAGCCCCCGGCATTTCTCGTCGAGCGAGCCCGGGCGGTAGGAGTCTCCCGGATCGTGACAATCGGGACGGGAATCGCATCGTGCGAGGCGGCGCTCGCGATAGCAGACGCCGAGGAAGGAGTCGTTGCGGCCCTTGGGATCGATCCTCACCGGGCCGGGGAGGCGGATGCGAAGAGGATCCCCGAGATGATCGACCTACTCGATCACCCGGCTGCCGTCGCGGTCGGCGAGATCGGCCTCGACTACTTCCATGATCGCGCTCCCCGCGATGTCCAGCGTGCTCTCTTCGAACGACAGCTCGAGGTTGCGTCGGAGGTCGGGCTGCCGGTTGTGATCCACACACGCGACGCCGACGACGACACGGCAGCCGCGCTCGCCTCGTTCGCAGGCCCCGTGATTCTGCATTGCTTTTCGGCTCCGGGTCTCCTCGAGACCGCTGCTGAGCGCGGGTACTACGTGTCCTTTGCGGGGAACGTGACGTACCCGAAGGCAGTGCCACTTCGGGATGCGGCGAGGGTCGTCGCAGCCGATCGGATCCTCGCCGAGACGGACAGTCCGTACCTCTCCCCACAGCCGCTTCGTGGCAAGCGGAACGAGCCGGCCAATGTGCTCCATACGTTGGCGGTGCTCGCCGAGACGCGCGGCATTCCCGTCGCGGCGCTCGAGGCGCAGATCGACCGCAACGCAAGCGTCGCGTTCGGCCTACCGCTCCCGTGAATGCGCTCTTACCCAGGAAGTCGCTCGGGCAGCATTTCCTCGTTGACGACAACATTCTTGGGGTCATTGCTCGGCTCGCCGAGCTCGGCGAGGACGACGTCGCTCTCGAGATCGGCCCGGGCTTCGGCGTCCTCACGAGCGTTCTCTCTGCGCACTGCCGGTACGTTCATGCAATCGAGCTCGATGGGCGACTCGAGCCTCATCTCCGCGAGATCGCCACCGCCCCGAACGTGTCCGTGCACTGGGGGGACGCGCTCAAACTCGATCTCTCGGGCCTCGACCCCGTGCCGACGAAGCTCGTCGCCAACCTCCCGTACAACGTGGCAACGCCGATCGTCGCCGAGAGCCTCGACAGGCTGCCCACGATCGATCTCTGGTGTGTGATGGTGCAGCGGGAGGTCGCCGATCGCTTTTTCGCCGTCCCGTCGACCAAGGCGTACGGCGCCGTCTCGGTGCTGATCCAGCTCGCGTCCGTGCGAACGGGATTCCACCCGGTCTCCCGGACAGTCTTTCGTCCACCTCCGAACGTCGACTCGGCACTCGTCGCGTTTCGTCGGATCCCGCTGCCGGGGAACTTCCCGGTGATCCGCCGCGTCGTCGAGGGAGCGTTCGCTCACCGACGCAAGACGCTCGCGAACTCTCTTCAGCTTGCCGACGTGGCGCCGCGTGAAGCGACGGTCGCTGCCCTGGCCTCGCTCGGGATCGACGCGTCGATCCGGGCCGAGGCTCTCGAACCGTCCGTGTTCGTGGAGCTCACAGGGCGGCTCATATGACCTCTCGCCCGGCCCACGCGAAGATCAACCTCGCGCTCCTCGTCGGCCCCGTCGGCGACGGTGGGAAGCACGAGGTGATGACCGTCCTGCAGCGCATCGACCTCGCCGACTCGATCGAGCTGGCGGTGGGGGAGGCCCTGACCGTCGTGGGCTTCACCGATGACACGATCGTGGCGAGAGCCCTGTCCGCACTGGCGACCGTCGTGGGCGTCGAGCCACGCTGGGTGGTTCGGGTGACGAAGGAGATCCCCGTCTCGGCTGGGCTCGGTGGAGGAAGCTCGGACGCTGCGACCGCTCTCCTGCTCGCGAACGAATCCCTCGAGTCGCCGCTCACGCTCGAGCGGCTCTCGGTGATTGCCGCGGAGATCGGTGCCGACGTGCCGTTCTTTCTGCGGGAAGGGCCGCAGCTCGGAACGGGCGACGGATCGCGGCTGACGCCGCTCGATCTCCCCGAGGGCTTCAGCGTCGTTCTCGTGTTGCCGGATAATGTGAGTAAGGAGTCCACCGCGAGCGTGTACGCCGCGTTCGACGAGCGCGCCGGGGCAGAGGGCTTTGCCGACCGCTGCGTTGCGCTTCGGACCGCGCTCGCTGCGGTACGGGGGACGTCCGATCTCGCGGCGCTTCCCCCGAACGATCTCACGATCTCGCCGCTCGCGGAACGACTCAGGCGTTCCGGTGCAATCCGGGCCGACGTGAGCGGCGCAGGTCCGTGCGTCTACGGCGTGTTCGTGTACCCGGATCAGGCCCACGAGGCCTGTCGTGATCTCCGGCGTTTCGGGCGCACGTGGGTCACCACCGCGTGTCGCTAGCCCGACGAGGTCGAGCCCGATCGTCGGTCTGTAACTACCGTACGGACATGTCTAACGTGGTCGTGGAACACGGCGAGGGCCTGTTCTCGCGCAGTCTCCGTCGGCGTCGATTCATCGTCGCGGGCATCATCGCGGGAATCGAGGCCGTGCTCGTTCTCGCCGACGTCATCCCGTGGTGGGTTGCGATCCTGGCTGCCGCGGCTGCTGTTGCCATCTACGTCGGGTGGGCGCGACAGCACCCTGCTCCGATCGTCCGGTCGATTGCCTGGGTCACTGCCGCGTCCCAGCTGGTCGTCGTGCTCGTTCCCGTGGCGATCGTCCTCGTCGGACTGCTCGCTCTCGTGGGCGTCGTCGTCCTCGCTGCGATCGCCCTTGGTGTGCTCCTCCTCGATCGCCGATGAGCCACCGGATTCGATCGACGCGACATCCGGTGCGATCGTCGGTCGTGGGTGACCGGGCGGCGGGGTACACTCGGCTTCCCGATTCACTGGGGCGTAGCCAAGCGGTAAGGCAACGGGCTTTGGTCCCGTGATCCCAGGTTCGAATCCTGGCGCCCCAGCCAACGTGCCGACAATGTCCCAGACTCGCACAAAGCTTGCAGCCGTCGTCATGGCCGGAGGCCGAGGCACTCGCATGCGGTCAGCCGTTCCGAAGCACCTGCATCCGCTCCTCGGCAGGCGCATGGTCGACTGGATCGTCGAAGCAGCACTCCCGCTCGCACCCGAGCCGCTCGTCGTCGTGGCCTCGCCAGATACGGCGACCGAGTTCCCGGGACTGACTGTGGCGATCCAGGAGCGAGCGCTCGGCACGGGCGATGCGGTGCGGAGTGCGAGAGAGGCGCTCGCCGGCGCCGACGAGGTTTTGATCCTCTCCGGAGACACGCCCCTGCTCACGACCGATCTTCTCGAGGAACTTGCAGCCACGCATCGGGCGACGGGGGCGGGGGCGACAGTGCTCTCGTTCGTACCGGCCGACATCCGGAGCTACGGTCGCATCGTCCGGGGCGCCGGCGGCAACCTCGAATCGATCGTCGAGGCAGTCGACGCCACTCCTGAGCAGCTCGAGATCGGCGAGGCGAACTCCTCGATCTACCTCTTCCGCGCGGAGCTGCTCTGGCCCGCACTCGACCGACTGCAGCCTGTCAATGTGCAGGGCGAGCTCTACCTGACCGATGCCGTCCGCGACCTTGTCGCTGGTGGGCAGACGGTTGTCGTCCATGTCGCCGCGGACGCCCGCGAGACCGAGGGCGTCAACACCCGCGTCGAGCTCGCCGCTGCGGCGGCCGCGCTCCGCGACCGGATCAACACAGCCCACATGCTTGCCGGCGTCACGATCTTCGATCCCTCCTCGACGTGGATCGAGCCGACCGTCACGCTCGAGGCGGACTCGGTCGTCCATCCGTTCACCCTCCTGCGTGGCTCGACGACCGTCGCCCGAGGTGTGGAGATCGGGCCGCATGCGGTCGTCATCGACGCCGAGATCGGCCCGGATGCGACGATCGGGCCGTTCTGTTACGTTCGCCCCGGAACGACGCTCGGGGCCAGGGCGAAAGCGGGGACGTTCGTTGAGCTCAAAAACACGAAACTCGACGAGGGCGCAAAGGTGCCTCACCTCAGCTACTTCGGCGACGCGGAGGTCGGTGCAGGCACGAATGTCGGAGCGGGGTCGATCACCGCGAACTTCGATCATCGCCCGGGTCAGCCCAAGAGGCGCACGGTGATCGGAAAGAACGCCCGCATCGCGGTCGACACGATGTTCGTCGCCCCCGTGACGGTGGGCGAGGACGTCTGGACGGCCGCCGGCACGGTGGTCTCAGAGGATGTTCCGGATAATGCTCTCGTCGGGTTCCCGCCGAGACAGACGATCAAGGAGGGCCGGGGTGGAAAGCGGGACGGTTGAGCAGACGCTTCCGGGGCTCGGCGTACCCCAGGGAACTGAAGTAGCCCCCGTCGTTGCGCGGACGATCGGTCTCACCTCGAGCAAGAGGCTGATGGTGGTCTCGGGGCGGTCGCATCCAACGCTGGCCGAGGACATCGGCACGAAGATTGGCTGCGATCTTGGCGAGATGACGCTCAAGACTTTCGCGAGCGGCGAGACGTACTGTCGCTACGAGGACTCCATCCGCGGGGCCGATCTCTTCATCGTCCAGACCGGCTCGATGCCGGTCGATCAGCACCTGATGGAGCTTCTGATCATGATCAACGCCGCGAAGCTCGCGTCCGCCAAGCGCATCACGGCGGTGATCCCGTGGTACTTCTACGTGCGGCAGGACAAGAAGTCGCGCCCGCGCGAGCCCATCACGGCCAAGCTCGTCGCCGACCTACTGCAGACGGCGGGTGCCGACCGCGTCCTGACCATGGATCTGCACGCAGGTCAGGTTCAGGGGTTCTTCGAGATCCCGGTCGACCATATGACCGCCGTGCCGATGTTCGCGCAGTACGTCCGGGACCTGAACCTTGGCGAGAAGATCGCGGTTGTCTCGCCTGACACGGGGCATGCGAAAATCGCCGGCAAGTTTGCCGAGATGGTGACCGGTGACCTCGTGATTCTCAACAAGGTGCGACCCGCACACAACGAGGCGAAGGTCACGACCGTCATCGGCGACGTCGAGGGCAAGGTTGCGGTGATAATCGACGACATCGTCGACACGGCCGGGACGCTCGTCGCCGGAGCCGCGGCGTTGAAGGAAGCCGGCGCGACGAAAGTGTATGCCTGCGCGACGCACGGCCTCTTCAACGGTTCCGCTCTCGAACGGATCGCGACGAGCGAGATCCACAAGCTCGTCGTTACGGACACCGTTCCGCTCGATCCTCTCGCACGCCCGGACAACGTCCAGGTGCTTTCGATCGCGGGGATCCTCGCCGAAACGATCTCGAACGTGTTCGCCGACGATTCGGTATCCGCGATCTTCGCCGGCGAGAACCAGCTCTTCTAGCGGCACTGTGCGCGCGCCGACGCACTACAGGGAGTTCGCCGTTCGGCGAAGACGAAGTCCGGCGGCACCCCCTGAGAGTGCCGCCGGCCCGAAGCTGGTATCGGCAGGACGTCGGGTTCCCGTGACCCCGGTGCATTTGGAGGGAGAACTGCGTTACCGGCGAAACGGGACTCTGGCCGGGTCGGCACGGCATCCGCACCTTTCCTCCCCTGAGAGGTGCGCGGTTGCTGCTGGCCCGGCCACGAACAGATCCCGACCGATCCTTCGAAGCCCACTCCGACCATGCGCTACACTTCGCCGCCGTGTCTGGGGACAGAATCACACTCGAGGTCAAGGAGCGCGGTGCCGACCAGCTCGGCACCCGTAATACCAAGCGCCTGCGGCGCGAGGGATTGATCCCCGGCGTGCTTTACGGCAGGTCGAACAAGGCCTTTGTCGTCGGCGAAAGAGAGCTGCGCGTCGCGTTGACCGGCCCCTCCGGGCTCCATGCAATCGTCGACGTCATGATCGAAGGCGCGAAGACACCGCATCACGCCGTGCTCAAGGAGTACCAGCAGCACCCCGTCCGCGGAACGATCACCCACGTCGACTTTCACGAGGTGAGGCTCGACCAGCCGATTCAGGCGACGGTCGCCGTCCAGCTCATCGGCGAGTCTCCCGGAGCGAAGGTCGGGGGTGTCGTTTCGCAGGTCGCCCGCGAACTGCACGTCGAGGCCTTGCCGGCAGCGATCCCGGAGCACGTCGAGGTCGATATAAGCGAGCTCGAGCTCGGAGACAGCCTCCGCCTGAGCGACGTCAGCGCCATTGCCGGCGTGACGTTCCTCGACGACGAGCAGACGGTGATTGCCAACTGCTCCAGCCCGCGTGGTCTAACCGAAGCCGAGGAAGCCGCCGATACGGCCCTCGCTGCCGAGGCATCAGCGGAGTCTGCCGCCCAGGCAGAAGCCGCAATCGACGCGGAGTAACTCTTGCCGCTCTTCCGTCGCGGCGGGACGGCCTCGACGCTCGACCTGCTCGTCGTCGGACTCGGGAACCCCGGACGCAAGCATGCGCGCGATCGACACAACGTCGGTTTCATGGTCGTGGACGAGCTCGCCCGCCGAACGAGTGCATCGTTCAAGGGGAAGTTCAGCGGGCAGATCGGCGAGGTCCGCATCGGCCAGGCGCGAGTCGCCCTCCTGCAGCCCGATACGTACATGAACGACTCGGGACGCTCGGTACAACCAGCGGTCGCGTACTACAAGACCCCGCTCGAAGCCGTTCTCGTCGTTCACGACGAAGTAGACCTCGAACACGGACGGCTCCAGGTTCGTCTCGGAGGTGGCCTCGCGGGTCACAACGGTCTGCGTTCGATCGCCAATCGCTTGGGCAGCCCGGACTTCCTCCGGCTTCGCGTCGGCGTTGGTCGACCCGGGCGAGGCGACCCGCGCGATGTCGCTGACTTCGTTCTCGCGGCGTTCGCGCCCGAGGACGACGCCGAGGCCCTGGTCGAGCGTGCGGCCGACGCGCTGGAGTCGCTCGTCGAATCCGGTCTCGAGATCACGCAGCAACGCTTCAACTAGCGGAGCCACGACAACGACCTCCGCTCGGCGCGCTCGCGCCGACCTCCGAGGGTCACCGGTCGACCGAGCAGTCGCGGCGCTGTTGACAGTGCGTGACGGTCCCGGTCGAATGTCGACGCTAACAGGTCGCAGGTTCCCCGCTACCTTGACTTCAGGGGCGCGAGAGTGCCCCCCTGGGGGGCGTTCGGGAGGTTGGACGTTCGGGAGGTTGGACGTGCGGGAGGTTGGACGAGATGAGAGGTTGGACGAGATGAGAGGTTGAGAGGCTGGACGAGGGGTGCCGGGGCGGCTCGCCGAACGCGCTGCTCCGTCCCGGAGGAGGGCGCTAGGATCTCCCTGCGGGAGCATGTTTCCCGCTTTTTGCATGGACCAGACACCCCTCCACGCCTTCATTGCGGAGCTCGCGGGCAGCGAGCGGTTCCAGGCTTTCACGAAGTCGCTGCCAGGTCGCGCGCGGGTGTCGGAGGCCGCACTCCCACTCGTCCTCGCGGCACTGCATGAGGAACTCGGACGCGGTCTTCTGATTCTCCTTCCGGAGGACGCGGACGCGCGCGATGCCGCTGAAGGAGTCTCGTGGTTCCTTGGCCCGGACATCGTCGCACTCCTCCCGAGTCGCGGCGTTTCGCACGCGTCGGGACTCGAGCCGCCTCCCCATCTCGTCGGGGAGAGAGCAAGGGCCCTCGACGTCCTCGCGCGGGGGGGCCTCGTGTGCGCGTCGGCCGCCGCACTGGCCGAGGGGATGCCGCCGGCCGCCGTTCGCCCGCAGCCGGTGGGCCTTGTCGTCGGCGAGGAACCCGGGCTGGACGGCCTCTCCGAGGCCCTTGCGCACGCGGGGTACGAGCGCGTCGATCGCGTCGATCAACGAGGGCAGTTCGCAGTTCGTGGGGGGATCGTCGACGTCTTTCCCGCGACGGGGCGTGAGCCGCTCCGCGCCGAGTTCTTCGGCGACGAGATCGAGCAGGTCCGCGCGTTCTCGCCCTTCACGCAGCGGGCGTTGCACGCCGTGACGGCTGCGAGCGTGTACCCGGCCGCAGAGCGCCGAGCCGAGACGATCGAGATCGAGAGATCGCCGCACGTCTGGGAGGAATCGGAGCGGGAAGACGGCACGACCTCGTGGCCGACCGATCTCGTTCCCCCTGTCGACCGAGCGCCCGACTTCGTCTGGCAGCCCGACGAGGTGAGGGCCGTCTGGGACGAGGAAGGCTTCGAGCCGGTCTCGCTCGCCGGGGCAACGGAGCTCGACCCGTTCCCGCGGGGTCAAGCGTTCCAGTTCGAGGCGCAACGTCCGGCCATCGCCGCACGCGGCCTTGCGGAGGCAGAGAACGAGCTCGCGGGGTTCGTCCGCTCCGATAATCGTGTCGTCGTGACGTTCCCGCACCGGGGCGAAGCACTCCGGCAGGGTGGGCTCCTCAAGAAGGTCGAAAGCACGATCCTCCCGGACGGGGCCGCTCTACCGCGGGAGGCCTCGGTGCGGTTCGCGGTCTCCGGCGCGAGGCGCGGGTTCGTGTGGAGGGACCTTCGCCTCGTCCTCCTCCCCGACACACAGGTCTTCCGCAAGCGCCCACCCCGAGCGGACGCACGTCTCGGTCGTGCGCTCGCGACCTTCGCGGACCTGCGCGTCGGGGACTACGTCGTGCACGAGGATCACGGCGTCGGAAAGCTTCTCGGCTTCGAGACCAAGGAGGTCGCCGGCGTAACGCGCGACTACCTCTTCCTCGCATTCCGCGGCGATGACCGACTCTACGTTCCACACGAGCAGCTCGGCAAACTGTCGCGCTACATCGGCGCCGACGCGAAGTCACCGGCGCTCTCGAAGCTCGGCGGTAAGGCGTGGCAGAACCTGAAGAGTCGTGCCCGCGAGTCAGTGCGCGAGCTGGCAGGCGAGCTCCTCGCGCTCTACGCGCAGAGGCAGCGCGCCGAGGGTGCGAGCTTCGACCTCTCCAACGAGTGGCTCGACCGGCTCGAAGCCTCGTTCCCCTACCGCGAGACGGACGATCAGGCCCGCGCGATCGAGGCCGTGAAGGAAGATCTCGAGTCCTCGAGGCCGATGGACAGACTCGTCTGCGGCGATGTCGGATTCGGCAAGACCGAGGTCGCAGTCCGGGCCGCCTTCGCGGTCGCTGTGAACAACCGTCAGGTACTCGTGCTCTGCCCGACGACGATCCTCGCAGAGCAACATTGGAACACCTTCAGGGAGCGCTTCCGGGACTTTCCGCTCAACGTCGAGATGGTCTCCCGGTTCCGAAAGCCCGCCGCGACGAAGAAGGTGATCGCGGACTTCGCCGCCGGCAAGGTCGACGTTCTCGTCGGAACGCACCGTATTCTCTCCCGCGACGTGATCCCGAGCGCGCTCGGCCTCGTCATCCTCGACGAGGAGCAGCGGTTCGGCGTCGCCCAGAAGGAGCTCATTCGCTCCCTTCGCCTCGAGGTCGACGTGCTCGCTCTCTCGGCAACGCCCATCCCGCGGACGCTCCACATGTCGCTCGCCGGCCTGCGCGACATCTCGATCATCGAGACGCCTCCCGAGGGGCGACGGCCGATCAGGACGACGGTGGGTGAGTACGACGAGTCCGTGATCAAGGTCGCGCTCGAGCGCGAGCACGCGCGTGGCGGTCAGTCGTTCTACCTGCACAACCGCGTCGACACGATCGACGAGATGGGCGAGAAGCTGCGGCAGCTCTGCCCCGGCCTACGCTTTCTCGTCGCGCACGGCCAGATGCGAGAGAACGAGCTCGAGGAGCGCATGCACGCGTTCCTGGCGGGCGATGCCGACGTGCTCGTTTCGACGACGATCATCGAATCGGGAATCGACATTCCGCAGGCGAACACGCTCATCGTGGAGCGTGCCGATGCTCTTGGCCTCAGTCAGCTCTACCAGATCCGGGGGCGCGTGGGTCGTTCCGACGTCACAGCGCACGCCTATCTCTTCTATCCGGATGCCACGGAGTTGACGCCCGAAGCTCGAGCCCGTCTCGCCACGCTCGCCGATCACACCGAGCTCGGTGCCGGCTTCCAGATCGCCATGCGCGACCTCGAGATCCGCGGCGCGGGCGATCTGCTCGGTGCCGAACAGTCAGGGCATGTCGCCGCGATGGGGTTCGAGCTCTACGTCGAGATGCTCAACGAGGCCGTCGCGGAGCTCTCGGGTCAGGCGCGCGCGGCCGTCCGGCCCGTTCGTGTCGATGCCCGCGTCGATGCGTACATCCCTGCCTCGTACGTTGCGTCGGAGGCGCTGAAGATCGATCTCCACAGGCGCCTCGCCCTCGTCGAGCATGACGATGAGCTTCGTGAGCTCCGGGCAAGCGTCGAGGATCGGTACGGCCCCCTGCCGGAGCCGGTCGACAATCTGTTCTCGATCCAGGAGGCGAAGCTGTCGCTCGTCCGAATCGGAGCCGACTATCTCGTCTTCCGTGGCGGTCGCGCGACGGTCGGGCCGCTCGCACTCGGATCCGACGAGCTGCGTGCGCTGCGCGCGGCCGGCGACACCATCGTGTACACCCAGGCCAAGCGCGAGGTGTCGCTTCGCACGGACGATCTCAAGGGGGCTCTTGGACTTGCCGATGGTATTATCGCAGCCCGTTCGGCCACCTGAGTTGCGCTCTACGGCAGGAGCAGGCACGACGGACCCGAACAGATCGCAACTGCGAATTAACGCACCCTCGTCTATACCTTCAGAGTCCCTGTCACGCTGCCCCCACGAGAAAGATTGCTATCCATGAAACCAGCTCGCGTCATCGTCTCCGTCCTCGTTGCACTCGTCGTGGTGGTCTCGGCCGCCTGCGGAGGCAGTGACCAGAGCGTCCCAGACAACGCGGTTGCAGTCGTCGACGGCACCCCGATCACGAAGGCGGAGCTCGACCAGCTGCTCGCTCGCGCGAAGAAGACCTATACGGCGCAGAAGCGCGCCTTCCCGAAGGCCGGGACGGCGGAGTACCAGAGCCTTCAGACGCAGGCGGTCGCCTACCTCGTGCAGCGTGCCGAGTACGACGTCGAGGCCGAGAACCTGAAGATCACGGTCACGGACAAGGAGATCGAGGCCAGGATCACGCAGCTCAAGACGCAGTACTTCGGTGGCAGCCAGGCGAAGCTCGACAAGCAGATCAAGGATCAGGGGTACACCACGGAGTCGTTCCGCGACGACATCAGGGCTCGCGTCCTCTCCGAGAAGATCTACGCGGCAGTGACGAAGGACGCAAAGGTGACTGACGCGCAGGTCACGACGTACTACGTCGCCAACAAGAAGCAGCCGCCGATCTATACCCCTGAGAGCCGCGACGTCCGCCACATCCTCGTCAAGACGAAGGACGAGGCAACCAGGATCTACGATGAGCTCAAGTCCGGCGGCGACTTCGCTGCGCTCGTGACCAAGAACACGCTCGACGAGGCGTCGAAAGCGGGCGGCGGCAAGATGACGATCAAGCGCGGCGACACCGTTGCGGAGTTCGATTCGACCGCATTCCTCCTGCCGACGGATTCGATCTCGCGTCCGGTCAAGACGCAGTTCGGCTACCACGTCATCCAGGCGCTCTCCGACGTCCGTCCGGCCAAGACGCTCTCGCAAACGGCCGCGACGGCGCAGATCAAGGCGCTCCTGCTCGAGAAGTCGAAGAACGACGCGCTGACCAAGTGGACGAACGAGAACAAGAAGGAGCTCGACAAGAAGGTCGTCTACGCGGTCGGCTTCGCGCCCCCTGCGGCAGCGACCGACACGACGACGACAGGGTAGTGGCCGACGCCGCTGACGGGGCGGGGCTCGCTTCCGCTCTTGTCGAGCTGCACGAGCTGACGCGACGGCTCCGCCTGGACTGCCCCTGGGATCGTGAGCAGACCGCGCGCACAATCGTTGCTCACACCGTCGAGGAAGCGTACGAGGTCGCCGACGCCGCCCTCGCCGGCGATTCGGAGAAGCTCCTCGACGAGCTCGGCGACCTGCTCTTCCAAACCTACTTCCTCGCGTTGCTGCTCGAAGAGAGGGGTGAGGGAGACCTCGAGGCTGTCGCGCGTGGGATCCATGCCAAGCTCGTGCGACGGCACCCGCACGTCTTCGGTGAAGCAGAAGCGAACACTGCCGGTCGGGTCAGGGAACGCTGGGAGGCGATCAAGACCGAGCAGGAAGGGCGCTCGGGCGTGTTCCACGATGTTCCGGAGGCGCTTCCGGGGCTGCTGCTCGCCCGCAAGGTGCAGCGCCGCGCTGCCTCCGTCGGGTTCGACTGGCCCGATGTCGCGGGACCTCTAGCGAAGATCCACGAGGAGATCTCCGAAGTCGAGGAGGAGCTCGCGCGGATCGGCCGACCCGCTCCCGAAACGGAAGCTGATCCGCGGCTTTTCGCCGAGATCGGAGACCTTCTGTTCACCGTGGTCAACCTCGCTCGGGTAGTGAACGTCGACCCCGAGCTGGCGCTTCGCGTCACAACTGGCCGGTTCGTTGCACGAGTCGAGGGCGCGGAGTACCTCGCGGCCGCAGCGGGGCTCGTCTGGAGCGAGCTCGATCTCGATGCGCAGGAGGCCTGGTACGAACGCTCCAAGGCCGATCTCGGCTCTACCGACGCCGGCTGATCACCGGTTGCACAGAGAGCCGCTCCTCGGCCACGGCTACGCTGTCTCCGTGAGCGAGATCGTCCACGTCCACGCGCGCCAGGTGCTCGACTCGCGTGGTAATCCCACGGTAGAGGTCGAGATCGGTCTGGATTCCGGTGCCTTCGGTGCCGCTGCAGTGCCATCCGGAGCCTCCACGGGCGAGCACGAGGCCGTCGAGTTGCGCGACGGAGGAGACGCCTGGCTCGGCAAGGGTGTCACGCGCGCAGTCGCCCATGTCAACGGCGAGATTGCCGATCGCGTGACCGGCATGGACGCCCGCGAGCAACGCGAGGTCGACGGCGCCATGATCGAGCTCGACGGGACGCCGACGAAGTCACGGCTCGGAGCAAACGCGATTCTCGGCGTGTCGTTGGCGCTCGCCAAAGCTGCCGCGGCAGATGCGGATCTCCCGCTCTACCGATGGCTTGGCGGGACGAACGCGCATGTTCTCCCGGTGCCGATGATGAACGTGATCAACGGAGGCGCGCACGCGCAGAACTCCCTCGACTTTCAGGAATTCATGATCGTGCCCGCGGGCGCTGACACGTTCGTCGACGCTCTGCGGATCGGCGTCGAGTGCTACCACGCGCTGAAGGCCCTCCTGAAGGAGCGCGGACTGTCGACGAGCGTCGGCGACGAAGGTGGCTTCGCTCCCGATCTCGGGTCGGCCTACGACGTGTGCGAGGCAATCCTCGAAGCTGCCGAGCGCGCCGGTCATCGCGACAAGGTCGCGATCGCCCTCGACCCGGCGACGAGCGAGCTCTACGAGGACGGCACGTACGTTCTCGAGCGCCAGGGTGACACCCTTGACGGCAGCGGCATGGTCGACCTCTGGGCCGATCTCGCCGACCGGTTCCCGATCGTCTCGATCGAGGACGGCCTGGCCGAGAACGACTGGGCCGGGTGGCAGAACCTAACCAATCGCCTAGGTGGCCGCCTTCAACTCGTCGGCGACGATCTGTTCGTCACGAACGTCGACTTCTTGCGCCGCGGGATCGCCGAGAAGGTCGGCAATGCGATTCTCGTGAAGGTCAACCAGATCGGCACGCTCACAGAGACCCTCGACACGATCGCGCTCGCGCAGCGGAGCGGCTACGCCACGGTCATCTCACATCGCTCCGGGGAGACGGAGGACGCGACCATCGCCGATATCGCTGTCGCGACGGGGAGCGGGCAGATCAAGACCGGCGCACCCGCGCGATCGGATCGAACGGCGAAGTACAACCAGCTTCTCCGGATCGAGGATCAGCTCGGGAGTCAGGCCGTCTACCCTGGCTGGGACGTCTTCCCGCTGGCCACGAAGCCGGCATGACCCAGCACGTTCGCCGCACGAAGATCGTCGCCACAATTGGTCCGGCCTCCTCGTCCCCCGAGGGAATCGCCGCGCTGATCGCTGCGGGGATGGACGGTGCGCGGCTCAACATGTCGCATGGAACTCACGACGACCACAGAACGGTCGCGCGACGTGTTCGGGAGGCGGAGACTGCATCCGGGCGACCGATCGCGCTGATCGCCGATCTGCAAGGGCCAAAGCTGCGCGTCGGCGATCTCGCCGCGCCGATCATGCTCGCGCGCAACTCCTCGGTGGTGATCGCAGGTGAGGACGCTGCGCAGGCCGACGACATACCGGTCAGCCCCGCCGTGCTGGGCACCGTGCTCCGCGTCGGCAACGACGTGCTCATCGACGATGGTCACATCAAGCTGCGCGTGGACGCGGTCGAACGAGGGAGAGCCCGCTGCACCGTCATCGTTGCAGGCCTCGTCTCCTCCCACAAGGGCGTCAACCTGCCGGGCGTGCCGCTTCCGATCCCCTCGATCACGCGCAAGGACCTTGACGATCTCGAGTTCGCTCTCGAGCTCGGTGTCGACTTCGTGGCGCTCTCGTTCGTTCGCTCGGCCTCCGACGTGCGAGCGCTCAGGACCCTGATCGAGGCGCGGGATTCTACGGCGCGCGTGATCGCAAAGATCGAGAAGGCGGAAGCGATCGCGGCCCTCGACGAGATCCTGGCCGAGTCCGATGCGGTAATGGTTGCGCGCGGCGACCTCGGCGTCGAAATCGGGACAGCGGACGTACCGCTCCTCCAGAAGAAGATCATCATTCGCGCGCTCGAGCGCGGGCGCCCTGTGATCACGGCTACGCAGATGCTCGAGTCCATGATTCACCAGACGGAGCCCACCCGAGCGGAGGCGTCCGACGTTGCGAACGCGATCCTCGACGGCACCTCCGCGATCATGCTCTCCGGTGAGACAGCGGTCGGCGAGTATCCGGTCGAGGCGATAGAGGTCATGAATCGGATTGCATGCGCCGTCGAGCCGAGCTTGAACTACCGCCACGAGATTCCGCACGCCGCGGACGCGCCGACCATCGGTCAGGCGATGTCGAACGCCGCCTGCGACATCGCCGAGGCACTCGAGGCGACGGCGATCCTCGTACCGACATTCACCGGCAGGACAGCATCGGGCGTCGCTCGCCTCCGGCCCCGACGACCGATCATCGCCATCACGCATCAGGCGCACTCGCTGCGGCACATGGCACTCGAGTGGGGCGTCACGCCCGTCGAGATCGCCGAGACCGACGACGTCGAGGATCTCTGGGATCGTGCCCTCGCGGCGGCGCGGGCGAGTGGGATCATCAATGCAGGCGATCGCGTGGTCATCACCGCGGGCACAGCCGTGAACATCCCCGGCTCGACCAATGTGATCAAGGTCGATATCGCCTGAACCCCGTCTTCCTGCGTCGCGCGATCCTGAAGAGGCAACCCGCCGCCTGCCCGGGACGGGACTGGCGGGGAAGAAGCAAGGTGGACGACGGAGGAAACCAGGGGGCAGGGCGCGAAGACGGAGCCGTGGGCAGGAAACCTTTGAGACCGCCGCGACGGAAGCGACGCCGATCGCGGATGCTGATCCCGCTCGGCATTCTCATCGTGATGGCGTTCCTGTACTACCGGCCGATCGCGAGCTACCTCGAGACACGGAGCGAGCGAGAGACGCGCATGAGCCAGGTGGTTGCCCTGCGCGCCGAGAAGCAACGCCTCGAGCGGCGCCTCGTTCGAACGACGAGCGATGCCGCTCTCGCTCGCGATGCGAGGCGGATCGGCTTCGTGAGGCCCGGTGAGCGGCTCTTCATCGTAAAAGGCATTTCGGCGTGGCAACGCCAGCACCGCACCACGGCTCCATGAGACGCTCGCTACCGTGTCGCACGTGGAAGACCGTGACCTCGTCGAACGTCAGATCGGACGTCGTCCGCGGGCATTCCGCCGCGTCGCGTTTCGCTGTCCGTTCGGGATGCCCGCGGTCACCGAGCAGGAGCCATACGACGCGTGCGGGGCACCGTTTCCGACGACGTACTACCTCACCTGTAGACATGTGATCGCAGCGGTCTCGCGCCTCGAGGCCGCCGGCGGAGTGGAGCGGTGGAGTGCTGCTGTCGCGACGGACACCGAGCTTGCCGCCGACCTAGCGCGAGCGACGAAGCAGCAGCAACAGATTCGACGCACCCTCGCCGGCTCCAGTGAGGGCGCTGATCACGGCACGTCGCTCGACACCGGCATCGGCGGCTCACGGAATCCGACACAACTCAAGTGTCTCCACGCACATGTCGCATTCGCGCTTGCGCAGCCCGGCTACCTCGTCGGCGAAGGGATCCTCGCCGAGGCTGTGGATCCGTGGCCTGCCGACGGATGCTGCTCTCCCGTCGACGAGAGGGCCACATGATCGCCACCCTGGCTCTCGTTCGTGACGACTGGGAGGCCGGCCACAGGCGCCTCGAGCGAGCCTCTCGCGACGTCGATCAGGCTGCGACGCTCGCGGCCCAGGTCGATCTGATCTCTGCCGAGCTGCGGCGGCGCGTCGGGAGCACGTTCACGCTCGAGATGCTCGCCGAGGCGTACGTCGGCGCGGACGTCTGGGTGCGACAGGCGATCGAGGAGCAGGCACCCACTCCGGGCTGGGCCCGAACGATCGCCATGGCCGGGGATGCTGCGTTCCACATCTACGCGCGCGGCGCCGTGGACTACGCGCCGTGAAGGAGCGGCGGACACTGGCCGGCCGACCGACACGACGAGGTTCCTGGGCTCTACGACTTCTCGCTCTGGGCGCCATCCTTGTCGTGTTCATCCTCGGCATCGCGATCGGACAGGCACTCGACGACGGCCCGCCCTCTCCGGCGACGGAGACGTATATCCGTACGCTGACGACGCCCAACGTGGAGTCGGGTACGTCGACCAGGCCCTGAGCGCGGCAGGAGCTAGAGTTCTTCGGACGCCTGGAGGAGGCCCGCCACGATCACGCCGATCGCCGCGGCGAGGCTGATCCAGATCCCGACGCCGCGGCCCGCAAAGAAGTAGTCGTCGGGGATCGAGATCGCCTTGACGAGCACGATGATCGTGGCGGCTGACCCGAGGAAGATCGTGACGAGACTCTGCGGCACCGATTGCGGAGGCTCGACCCCCGCCTCGCGCATCGTGACGACGAGGACGACCGCGAGCCCAAGGAAGAACACGGCCTTGCCGGAGTAGCCGGTGTCCCACCCGATGACGGAGACCTTGACGCCCTCCCCGGTACCGGAGTACCAGCCCGTGAACGCCGAAACGGCGACCACGACGCCCGCCAGCAGACCGAGCCGGTCGCCAATCCCGAGGAGACCTCGCTCGAGGATCGAGGCGCCGTAGCTGTCGCGATCAGAGAGTGCCATCGCGTCATAGTATGGATCATCGCGGCGACGAAGATGGCACCTACACTTCATGACGTGTCGCAACGGATACGCAAAGCCCCTTCGGACGAGATCCCGCTTGTGGATCACGAGGCTGTCCGCGACACGGTTCGCCTTCATCGGGCCCGCAGGAAGGCCCGCATCGAGCACCGGCGGCGAACGCGCCGGGCAGGACGGAGGTTCTGGGTGGTGTTGGTGCTGTTGCTCGTCGCGAGCATTGCGCTCTCCATCGTCATCTGGGGCGAGATCCAGAGACTCTTCGGCCTCTGAGACCTTCGCGTGGACACTCGGTAGTCGTGACGGGATTCGTCGTCATCCTCATCGCGCTCACGGTGACGCCGATCTTTGTCGTGAACGCCTTTCGCATCCTCTCGAGCGACTCGTTCGTTCGCCACGAGCTCCGGCAAGACGACTTCCCTGCTGACCGTTACGGGCTCGAGGGGGAGGAGCGCCTCCGGCTCGCCCTTACAGGGCTCCGTTCGATCCAGCCTGGAAGCGAGGGCATCGCACTGCTCGAGCGCGCGACCCTTCCGGATGGCTCCCCTGCCTTCGGCAGCCGGGAGCTTCGTCACATGACGGACGTCCGTCGCCTGCTCGGGGCGGCGCTTCGACTCCAGCTCATCGTCGTGGGAGTTCTGCTCGCGCTCTGGATCGGGCTTCGCCGCTCGCCGCGGTGGCGCACGGTCGTCCCCCGTGGGCTCCAGGTGGGAGCGTTCCTGACGTTCGCAATCGCGCTCCTCGCGGTTCCCGTCATTCTGCTCGGGTTCGACGACTTCTTCGTGCAGTTTCACTCGGTGTTCTTCAGCGGCGACACCTGGCGGTTCTCGACCAGGGACACGTTGCTCCGACTGTATCCCGAGGCATTCTGGGAGGATGTATCGCAGCTCGCCGCAGGGATAGTCGTTCTCCAGGCCGTGGTCCTCGCCGTCGCCGCGACGTGGTGGCTCCGCCGCCTCCGGCCCGATGGGGGCGCAACGTGATCGACGTTGGTCGCGAGGGACGGCCCTATCTTCGGATCGGTCACCGCGGTGCCGCGACACTCGCACCGGAGAACACGCTCGACTCGTTTCGAGCTGCAATCGACGTGGGTGTCGACATGATCGAGTTCGACGTGCTCGACCTCAAGGGAGGGCCACTCGTCCTTGCGCACTCCGACAATCTCGATGAGGTGAGTCACGGTGCCGCATCGGGTCGCGTCAGGAGCAAGTCGCTCGAGGCGCTCCGCGAGCTCGCGCCGAACCTCCCGACGTTCGACGAGGCGCTTGCGTTCTTCGTCGACGAGGCGCCCGAGATCGGGCTGCACGTCGATCTGAAGCTGAACACGCGCTTCGACGAGCTCGGAGCCGCGCTCAGGCGCCACGGGCTCGAGGAGAGGACTGTGATCAGCGGGTTCCACGCCCCGAGCTTGCGCGCCGTTGCGCGTGCGGCGCCGCATGCGCGCCTCGGGATCACCTACCCGGAAGACCGGCTCTCGATCTCGCGCAAGCCGTACCTCTGGCCGATCGTCTCGCTCGGACTCTCCGGGATGCGGGCGTCCGTCGGGCTGCGCCTACCGCGAATCGCGCGGCGCGTCGGGGCGACGGCCGTCATGCTCGAGCACCGCCTCGTTACCGAGTCGTCAGTGGCCAAGTGCCACGCGGCCGGCCTGCCGGTGCTCACCTGGACCGTCGACGAGCCGGAGGATCTTAAGCGTGTCGTAACCGCGGGTGTCGACGGCGTGATCACGAATGATCCGCGGATCTTCGTCGCTACACTCACAGCGTGAATCGCGGAGTCTCAATCGCTGCGTTCTCTGCGTGCGGCGCCGCCGGGCTGGCAGTCGCGGTCATCCTTGCCGCCGCACCCCGTGCAGGCGCCGACGAGGGCACGACGTCGACGACGACCACCGTCACGGACACGACGACGACCACCACGACGACGACCCCGCAGCCACCGCAGCCGAAGGTGATCGCTGCAGGGGTGATGATCGGCGGCACGCTCGTCGGCGGGCTGACGGCCGCCGAAGCACGGGCGCTCGTGGCGACACGGTTCTTCAGTCCGCTTCGGCTCGCTGGAGGACCCGGGTCTCGCATCACGGCCACGCCCAAAGAGCTCGGGGCCTTGCCCGACATCGAAAGCGCCGTCGCCCTCGCCGCGCGTGTCAAGAGGCCTGGGTTCAGGGTGCCGCTCAACGTCACGGTGTCGACGCCGAAAGTCGATCGGCTCGTCGCGTCGCTGGTAAAGCGTTTTCAGCGAGAGCCCGTCGATGCCACGCTCCGCCTCCACAACCTGAAGCCGATTGCGACGAGGGATGTTCCGGGTCGGCGGCTGAAGCCGATCGTCGCGACACGCACGATCGTGCACGCGTTGAAGACGCAGAAGCGCGGGCTCCTCGATCTCCCCTTCGAGAAGATCGAGGCGCCGGTCAGGAGTGACGCACTCGGCCGTGCGATCGTGATCAGGCGCGGGTCGAACGAGCTCTACTTCTACGGGGTGGGGACGAAACCGAAGCTGATTCGGAAGTTCAAGGTCGCAACCGGGCTCGCCGAGTACCCGACGCCGCTCGGGAAGTTCGAGGTCGTTACCAAGCAGGCCAATCCGTGGTGGTACCCTCCCCCCGGCTCGGACTGGGCGAAAGACGCGAAGCCGGTGCCGCCCGGTGCGGGCAACCCGCTCGGCACCCGCTGGATGGGTATCTCCTCCCCGTACGTCGGGATCCATGGCACGCCCAACGCCGCGTCGATCGGATACTCCGCCTCGCACGGCTGCATCAGGATGCTGATCCCGCAGGTCGAGTGGCTGTTCACCCAGGTCGAGGTGGGAACACCCGTCTTCATCGTCGCGGCATGACCGGCCGAGCGAAGACCGTTGGCCAGGTCATCGCCGTCGCTGCCGTTGTCGGTCTTCTCGTTCTCCTCGGTTGGAAGCTCGCGTTCGGCAGCGACGGCGGCGCCTCGGCTGAGCTCGCGGGTGGCGGCAGCCCCGTTGCGCCCGACTTCACGTTGCCGCGCATCGACGCCGAGGGTGGAGACCTTACGTTCTCCTCACTCAAGGGCAAGGCGGTGGTCGTCAACTTCTGGGCATCCTGGTGTGTCCCGTGCAAGGACGAGGCACCAGAACTGCAGGCGACCTACGAGAAGTACCGTGATCAGGGCCTCGTCGTGCTCGGTGTCGACGCCAAGGATTTCCGGCAGGACGGCAAGCGTTTCATCAAGCGCTTCGGGCTCACCTATCCGGTCGTCGACGACGGGCGGGGATCGACGCTCGGCAAGTGGGGGGTCAGAGGGTTCCCAGAGACGTTCTTCGTCGATCGGGAGGGTCGTATCGTGGGAGAGGTGATCGAAGGCGGGATCGACCTCGAGCGCAACAGCGAGCGGTACGCAGAGGGAATCAGGCTCGCTCTCGGCGACTCGAAGTGAGCCGGCTCCTCATCGCACTCGCCGCGGCGCTCGTACTCGCTGCCTCGGCCCTCGCCGCAGGCCCTCCCGTGCAGGCTGATCTCGAGGCGGAGATAGTCTGTCCCACCTGCAAGACGACGCTCGACCAATCGAACGCACCGATTGCGGTGCGGATGAAGACGTACATCCGCGACAGAATCGCCGCGGGCGACAGTTCGGCCGAGATCAAGTCGCAGCTCGTCGATCAGTTCGGCCCGGGTGTCCTCGCAGAGCCTCCGAAGCGTGGATTCGACCTTCTCGCGTGGCTTCTCCCGCTCGGAGCAGTTGCGGTCGGTGCTGTCGTCGTCGGTGCGCTCGCAGTCACCTGGAGCAAGAGGCGCAATGCAACGGACGATGCGTCCGTTGACGACCTCGACCCCGAGCTCGAGCAGCGGTTGGACGAGGAACTCGACCGCTTCGAGGCCTAGTGCGTCCCACCGATCCGATCGTCGCTCTCATCGCCGGTTTCGTGTCGTTCCTTGCACCCTGCGTCTTGCCTCTCGTTCCGGGTTATCTCTCCGCCATCTCCGCAGTGGAAGCCGACCGGCTTGGCGACAAGGGGTCAGCGCGACGCGTGATGCTCGCGAGCATCCCGTTCGTTCTCGGTTTCACGCTCGTCTTCGTGGCGCTCGGGGTCGGTGCACAGATCATCGGAGCCGAGTTCTTTCAGGATCAGTTCCTGCTCGAACGGATCGCAGGCTTCGTTCTCGTCGTCTTCGGACTCGCGTTCATGGGCCTCCTTCCCTGGCCAGAGCGCCTCGTCGGGGCCGGTCTCGTGCAGGGTGCCCGCAGTCGCGGCTCCCGCGTGTTGCTCGGTGGAGCGTTCGCGATCTGCGCCGCCCCGTGTATCGGGCCTGTCCTCGCCGCGGTACTCGTGCTCGCCGGTACCTCCGACACCGTGTTCCAGGGGGCGTTCCTGCTCGCGTGTTACTCGCTCGGCCTCGCGATCCCCTTCGTCGTTGCGGGTGCGCTGTTCACGAAGGCGATGGGCGCCTTTCGCTGGCTGCGTGATCACTACGTCGCGATCCAGGTCGTCAGCGGGGCGATCATGGTCGCGCTCGGGCTCCTGCTCTTCTTCGGACGCTTCTACATCCTTCGGATCTACGTCAATCGCGCGCTCGAGTGGTTCGGCCTCGACGGATTCCTGTAGCGCGACGGCATGAGTCGTCCTGCGACCGTGCTAGCTTCAGGTCATGGCGACGATCCTGCTCGTGGGGGTCGATCTCTTCTTCCGCGGCAAGCTGGAGGGGCTTCTTCCCGACCATCAGCTCGTTACGAAGGATTCGGCCGACCCTCCCGATCTCGTTATCTGTGACATCGCTCGTGTCGATCCCGGCGACGTCGCAGACAGCTGGCCGGACACGCCGATCGTCGGCTACACGAATCACACCGATACCGCGGGGCTCCGCGCCGGTAATGCGGCCGGCTTCGATCAGGTGATCGTCAAGTCGGCGCTCGTCGAGCGCGCGCCGGAACTGGTGGCGGAACTCACGACCGTCGAATAGCGGCCGGTTCTCCGGATGTCAGTCTGACTGCCTCGCTAGGATTGACGAACGATGACGTACATCATTGCGGAGCCCTGCATCGACATCAAGGACAAGTCCTGTATCGACGTCTGTCCGGTCGATTGCATCCACGAGATGGGTCGCATGCTCGTGATCGATCCGGAGGAATGCATCGATTGTGGCGCGTGCGAGCCCGAATGCCCGGTCGAGGCGATCTTCCCCGAGGACGCGCTTCCCGACAAGTGGGAGCCGTTCGTCAAGATCAACTACGCATTTCCCGAAGGGGCTGCGGCCATCGATCCCCTCGTCGATGCGTACGCCGTCGACCACAACGTTCAGAACGAGCCACTCGAGGGATAGTTCTCTCCGGATGACGGCGTCGAGCCCCGTCACCGCTGGCGCCCCTACAGCTGTGCCGCCGTGGGAGGCAGTCGGATCGAGATTCGCGTACCTGACACGTTCGTCTGGCTCGTGAACGTGCCGTTGAGCTCGGCAACACGCTCGCCGAGGGCCGCGAGAACGGTTTCTCGGCGCTCCTGCGCTCCGTTGTCCGTGATCGTGAGCTCGATACCACCCAGGGCAGGCAGGATCGACACGGACGCCCTCCCCGGCGGTCCGCGGCGCACCGCCTGATCGAGAGCGTCGCGAACGATCTGATAGAGCCCGGACTGGGCGCCCTCGCCGAGATCGTCGCCGGCAGCGACGTCGAGCTGGAACGAGACGCCGCGACGAGCCGTGTGTCGCTCGGTCAGCTCGGCGATCGCGGCCGCGAGCCCGAGCTCGCGCAGCGCATCGGGTTCGATCCCGCTGACGATCTCGCGGAGATCGACGCTGGCCTCCCGGGCGACGCCGAGGGCCCGTTCGACGATCGGGGTGCCGCTCGCGAGATCGCCTGCCTCGAGGGCATGGTGTGCCGCATCGAGCATCTGCGTGATCGCCGCGACGAGCTGGACGGGCCCGTCGTGGATCAGCTCGGCGAGCCGGCGTCGCTCGTCCCGCTCGGCCCGAAGCCGTTCGACGAGAGCTCGGCCGTCGGCGTCGTCCGTCAATCGATCATCGCGTCGCGCAGAGCGATCGCAACGGCCTGCGTGCGCGTGTCGGCTTCGAGCTTTGTGAGGATGTGGCGGACGTGGCTCTTGACCGTCTCCTGGGAGATGAAGAGCTGCGCGGCCACGTCTGCGTTCGACATGCCGTCCGCGAGGAGTTGCAGGATCTCCCGCTCTCGCGCCGTCAGGACGTCGGTATTACCCCCACGTGCCTGGGTGAGCGCCGACATCAGGGCGGGATCGACAAATGTCTCACCGGCGGCGACCTTCTCGATCGCACGGAGGAGCGTCTCGTGGGGAGCCTCCTTGAGAATGTATCCCCGTGCCCCCGACTCGAGGCCGCGCTGCAGGAGCGCGCGTTCCGAATAGGCGGTGAAGATGAGCACCTTGGCGTCGGGGACGCGGCGCATGATCTCCTCGGTCGCTTCGATGCCGTCCATGCCCGGCATACGCAGGTCCATCACGACGACGTCCGGTAGACGGCGCTCCGTGAGCGAGACTGCAGTCTCGCCGTCGGGGGCCTCGCCGACGACGCGGATGTGCGGGGAGCGAAGGAGCGCAAGGCGCAGGCCTTCGCGGACGACCTCGTGGTCGTCTGCGAGGAGCACAGTGATCTCGGGTGTTTCGGCCACGTGGGGATTCTACGCGTGCGGTCAGACACTAGCCGCAGGCATGCGGGGAGCGGCGGCACCGGGCCTGCCGAGCTCGTCGCTCGGACACACCTCCGGGCCGACGCCTTCGTCACCTCGGGTCCCGATCTCGCGCGCTTGGTGCTCGGGCTCATGCAGACGGCAACGGTCAAGACCGTGACGATCGGCGCGCTACGCACGCCCTGATCGTTGGCATTCGCCTGCGCCAACGTTCGTCGAATGGTACGCGAGCCTGTCTGCGCGCAGGCTCGTGCCGTGGTTAGGATTGCGTCGTGCCGTTCACGCTCAGGAACATCAAGGGAGATCTAGAGGACATCGGCTCTCGGTTCGACGGCGCGCCAGGCCTGGAGTTCCGCGCGGCGACCAAGGCGCTCGAGCTGGACAGCTCCGCCTTGAGCTACCAATATGTCCCGCCCGGCTATCGCTTTCCTTACGGCCACACCCACGAAACGCAAGAGGAGGTTTACGTGGTCATACGCGGGAGCGGGCGAATGAAGGTCGACGACGAGATCGTCGAACTCAAGAAATGGGACGCGGCGCGTGTTCCACCGGGGACGTGGCGAGGCTACGAGGCCGGTCCCGAGGGCCTTGAGATCCTCGTCATCGGCGCGCCCAACCTCGGCGAGGATCCACGCATGGACGTCGACGGCCAGCGCGACTGGTGGACGGACGAGTAGAGCTGTCCGGAGGTCTTGATCGCTAGACCGCGATCTCGCCTGGCTCTGCTCGCGAGGCGCAGTTGCTTGGTGTACGACTGATCCGTTCGCATCGAGGTGACTCGCAGTTCCGCGCGGAGGTTCTGACGGATGAACCAACATGTACGGGCCTAGGAGAGATGCGGCCGGAGTAGTCCGCCGAGAAGGGGAGTGATGAGATGACGCGGTACCTGATTTCGTTCCCGAGCGGCGCGATGGATCACATCCCCGTTGAGGAGATGCCTGCCGTGGGGGAGGCTGCTCACGCGGTGGTCCGGGAGGCCATGGACGCAGGTGTGTTGGTGTTCGGCGGCGGGCTGGCGGCGGACGTCGATCCGGTCATGGTGGCTGGTGACGGGACGATCACTGCCGGCACGTACCCGCAGACGACGGAGTTCGACGGAGGCTTCACGATCCTCGACGCGCCCTCACGGGAGGCAGCCTTGGAGTGGGCCGCGAAGCTCGCGGCCGCCTGCCGCTGTGCTCAAGAGATCCGCGAGTTCGGAGCCGACGCAGCGGTGGGCAACTGATCGAAACCACACACGGCTCGTCTCCTGGAAGGCAGTCATGCTTACGCGGTCAGGCAGGCGTTTGACGCCTGGGCGCCTGTTCCGGAATGACGCCCTGTCCCCTGACGACGTCAAGCGAACTTGACATCGAGCGAGTGTCAAGCTACCTTGACACTTATGGTGAAAAACGACGTTAGGGAGCGACGACTCGAGCGCGGCCTGTCGCAGGCCGAGCTGGCAATGGCGGTGTCTGTCTCACGGCAGACGATCAATTCGATCGAGA
>NZ_JBDSNT010000080.1:0-8613 GCF_039915195.1 Gaiella sp. | reverse complement strand
GGTGCCGTCGACGTCCTCCGCACCCAGGATGTGGAGCTCTGCGATGAGGTCGTCGCATTCGATGATGAGGTCGACGCGTGCTACCACGGAATCGAGAGATCGATCGCGCTACTTCTCGCGCAGCAGTCGCCCGTCGCGACCGACCTGCGCCTCGTTCTCGCGATCCTGCACAACTCCATTCACCTCGAGCGGATCGGCGACCAGTGCGTCACGGTCGCGAAGTTGACAAAGCTCGCTGCAGATCTCGAGCCTCGCAACGATGTCGTTGAAGGGCTCACCGAGATGGGCGAGCGAGCGGAGGAAATGGTGAGGATCGCCCTCGACTCATTCGCGAGGCGCGATGTCGAGCGGGCCTGTGGGCTGGTCGATCTCGACGAGCTGATCGACCGCACGAACCACAGAGTCTCGGATCAGGTGCTTTCGATGGCGGCCACTCCAGGCACGCAGGAGTGGGGCATCCGGATGATCATCGTCGCGCGCTGCATCGAGCGGATCGGCGACAACGCGGTCGACATTGGGGAGCAGACAGCCTTCATCGTCACGGGCGAGTTTCACGAGTTCACGGACGCCTCGCACTGAGATGCGTTCACCGGTATTCAACCACTTCCTCACCGGAGCGCTGCCCACCCGGGAGCGCCGGGCCGGAATCCTGACATCTCACGCCCGTCAAGGGAGTGCTAACGGAAAATGGCAACCAAGGGAGAGGGTCGAATCATGAAGCGAGCTCTTGGGCTCATGGTCATCGTGGCCAGCCTGGTCGCGGTGGCAAGCGTCGTCGGAGCCGCAACCGCGGCGCCGGCGAAGAAGCAGGACACATCGCTGTCGGGGGCGGGTAGCTCGTTCGTCTTCCCGCTCATCTCGAAGTGGATCCCAGCGCTGGGATCAGCGTACGGGTACAACGTCTCCTACTCCCCGATCGGCTCGGGCGGAGGAATCGCAGCGATCACGGCCAAGACGGTCGACTTCGGAGCAACGGATGCACCGCTCACGAAGGATCAGTTCGCCGCCTGCAAGGGCTGCGTCGAGGTTCCCTGGGCGCTCTCGGCAACGGCGATCATGTACAACCTGCCCGGAATCAACTGCGTCCTCCGACTCGGCGGGAAGCAGCTCTCCGACATCTATCTCGGCAACCTCACGAAGTGGAACGATCCGAGGATTGCCGGCAACAACGGCAAGTGCAACTTGCCGGACACCAAGATCACCGCGGTGTACCGCTCCGACAACTCGGGGACGACGTATAACTTCACCGAGTATCTCGCTGCGGTCAGCCCGACCTGGAAGTCGAAGCTCGGGGTCGGCGTGAACGCCCAGTGGCCGGCTGGTCTCGGCGCACGCGGAAGCTCTGGTGTTGCCGGCGTGATCACGAAGACGCCCGGTTCGATCGGCTATGCGGACGTCGCGTACGCACTCAAGAACAAGATCCGCTTCGCTTCTGTCCTGAACGCCTCGGGTAGGTACGCGACGCCGGGTCTGCGCGGAATTCAGGCGGCTGCGGCCACGCTCCCGGCGAAAGTCACGAGCGAGGACGGTGCACTCTCGATCGTGAATCCGCCCAAGGGCAACCCGCTCGCCTACCCGATCTCGACGTTCACGTATGTCGTCGTCCCCTCGGGGTCGTCGAAGGCCGCAGAGCTGAAGAAGATGGTCTACTGGGCCGTGACGCAAGGGCAGAAGTTCGGGCCGGCGTTGCTCTTCCAGCCGCTGCCGAAGCAGGTACAGGCCTTCGCCTACAAGCAGATCAAGAAGATCTAACAGCTCACCGTTTCAATGAGCACCGTCACCCCAGATCCCCTGGCGCCCGCGCCGATCGACCGCCAGGGGATCCGGCTGGGTGACGTTCTGTTCAAGGGAATCGCGTTCGTCGCGGCAGTTGGTGTCACAGCTGTCCTCGGTCTCCTCACCTACGAGGTCTTCTCCCTCGCCTGGCCTGCGATCGAGGAGTTCCGGTTGTCGTTCATCTGGACGCAGGGGTGGAACCCAAACTCCAACGTCTACGGTGCGCTTGTCTTCATCTACGGGACGATCGTTACGTCCGTCATCGCGCTGCTGCTCGCGACCCCGCTCTCGATCGCGATCGCGCTCTTCCTGACGGAGATCGCTCCGGGGCGAGTCGCTGCACCGATAGCGACGATGGTGGAACTGCTCGCAGCGATCCCGAGCGTCGTTCTCGGTCTCTGGGGCATTCTCGTCTTTGGGCCCTGGGTCGCGAATCACCTCGAGCCGTTCCTCAACACGTGGTTCGGGTTCCTGCCGATCTTCTCCGGCGATCCGTCGCAGGCCGGAATCCTCCCCGCCGCGCTCGTCCTCACGATCATGATCATCCCGATCACGTCGGCGATCTGCCGCGAGCTCTTCAGTCGCGTCCCACGCGATCTCTCCGATGGTTCGCTCGCGCTCGGCTCGACGCGGTGGGAGGCGATTCGGCGCGTCGCGATCCCCTACGCGGCGCCGGGAATCTCGGCTGCCGTCCTGCTCGGGCTCGGCCGGGCATTCGGTGAGGCGATCGCGGTCACGCAGGTGATCGGGAGCGGCAACACCATCAATGAATCTCTCTTCCCTCCTGGTGACACGCTGGGAAGCCGCATCGCAAGCAGCTACATCGGCGCGAGCACTGCGATCGAGGCCCAATCGCTCCTCTACCTGGCTGCGATCTTGCTGGTGATCTCGCTCGTCACGAACGTGTCCGCACAGGCGATCGTGAATCGATTCCAGAAGGCTCGCAGGATGTCGACCGGATGAGCTCCGCCCAGATCATCGATCCGTACGACATCACGGCCAGCTCGAACAACCTTGGCCGCCGGCGCCGCATTCAGAAGCTGGTCTCGCTCCTCGCTATCCTGAGTGCCGCCTTTGCGGTCGCGCTTCTCGCGCTCGTGCTCGGAACCGTGCTCTTCAAGGGACTCAGTCAGATCGACACGGCGTTCTTCACGAAGCCTGCAGCTCTCTTCGGCGAGAAGGGCGGCATCGCGGACGCCTTGATCGGTAGCGCCCTGATCGTCGGAATGGCCATGATCATGGCCGTCCCGATCGCGATCCTCGTTGCGATCTACATCGCTGAGTACGCAGGCCCGAAGGCTGCATCCTTCTTCCGCGTCATGCTCGATGTTCTCAACGGCGTCCCCGCCATTATTGTCGGCATCTTCATCTACGGCCTCCTCGTTGTCGGGAAAGGCCAGAGCGCCATCTACGGAGCCATGGCTCTCGCGATCCTGATGATCCCGATGGTCGCGCGTGCGACGCAGGAGATCCTCGAACTCGTCCCGCGCCACCTTCGTGAGGCGAGCCTCGCCCTTGGCGTACCTCGATGGAGGACCGTGTACAGCATCGTTCTGCCGACCGCGATCGGCGGCATCCTCACCGGGGTTGTGATCGCCGTCGCGCGGGTGGCCGGTGAAACCGCTCCGCTTCTGTTCACGTCTTCGATCACCCAGAATCAGATCTCGTTCAACGTCGACGAGGCACTGCCGACGCTCCCGGTCAGGATCTTCACGCTCTCGGAGTCGCCCTCGCCCGACGATCAGGCGGCTGCCTGGGCGGCCGCACTCGTTCTGATCGCGTTCGTGCTCGCGATGAACATCATGGCCAAGGTGATCGCAAACCGGAAGCGTAAGAGCCTCGAAGGCGGGTAGACCGTGCGAACCGATCTGCATGCATCGATGTAGTTCGATATATTGAGCCTCGTCGATACAGGGAGGCCGATGATGGTGGGGATAGGCGAGCTGGGCGAAAGGCGGAAGGTATGAGTACGTCGCCCGAGGCGGCCGCCTGTTGCACGCCGCTCTCGACAGCGGTGATGAGTGACGAAGGGACGAACGCAACCGCCGAGCTGTTCAAGGTGCTCGGCGACCCGGCTCGGGTGCGGATCGTGAACATGATCGCCGTTGCCGGGTCCGCGATCTGCGCCTGTGACTTCTACGACGCCCTCGGTCTGGGGCAGCCGACCGTCTCCTATCACCTGAAGAAGCTCACGGACGTTGGCCTGCTCGAGCGTGAGCAGCGCGGGAAGTGGGCCTTCTTCTCGCTGAACGAAGAGGCGGTCGAGAAGCTGGCGGCGGTAGCCGACCTTAAAGTCGCGCGATGCTGACGTCGTCGCTCGCCCATCGCGCGTGACCCGGGTGATCCGTGTTGGCATCAACGGTTTCGGTCGCATGGGTCGCCTCGCGCTTCGCGCGGGCTGGGGCCGGAATGACCTGGAGTTCGTGCACGTGAACGAGGTTCAGGGCGGCGCGGGCACGGGAGCGCATCTCCTCGAGTTCGACTCCGTCCATGGAAGGTGGGCAATGCCTATTACGAGCAACGAGCACGACCTGACCGTCGATGGTCGCCGCCTGGGCTGGTCGAATGTGGCCGAGCCCATGGGCGTCGATTGGCAGGGCTTCGGAGTCGACGTAGTGCTGGAGTGCTCGGGCAAGTTCCGCACAGGGTCGACGTTGAAGCCCCACCTCGAGTGCGGCGCTCGCAAGGTCGTTGTGGCCGCTCCCGTCAAGGACGGGTCGGCGCTCAACGTCGTCGTCGGCGTCAATGACGACCGCTATGACCCGGCCTTCCACTCCATCGTGACCGCTGCGTCGTGCACGACGAACTGTCTCGCTCCGATCGTCAAGGTGCTGCACGAGGGGATCGGGATCAGTCACGGCTCGATCACGACGCTCCATAACCTGACCAACACGCAGACGATCGTCGACGCGCCGCACAAGGATCTGCGGCGCGCCCGCGCAGCGGGTATGTCGCTTGTTCCTACGACAACCGGATCGGCCACCGCGATCGGCCTGCATCTTCCCCGAGTTGGAGGGCCGCCTCGATGGGCACGCGGTGAGGGTGCCGCTGCTCAACGCATCACTCACCGACTGCGTCTTCGAGCTCGTGCGCGAGACCACAGTGGACGAGGTCAACGACCTCCTGCGCGCCGCGGCCACGGGGCAGCTCGGGAGCATCCTCGGCGTCGAGGAGCGGCCACTCGTGAGCGTCGACTACGTGAACGACCCGCGCTCGGCGATCGTCGATGCTCTCTCGACGATGGTCGTCGCCGGTACCCAGGCGAAGGTCTACGCCTGGTACGACAACGAGTGGGGCTACGCGAACCGGCTCGTCGAGCTTGCCGCGATCGTGGCGCGGAGCCTCGAGAGCCACTGATGCGACCGGGCGTGCGGCGATGAGCACCGCAGATCCGCCCACAGGCACGCGGAGCGCCGATCTGCGCAACTACGCGATCGTCACGAGCGCCTACTGGGCTGACACGCTCACGGACGGTGCGCTCCGCATTCTCGTCCTCTTCTACTTCTACGACCTTGGATACAGCCCGTTCCAGGTCGCGATGCTCTTTCTTTTCTACGAGATCTTCGGGATCATCACGAACCTCGTCGGTGGCTTCCTCGCGGCGCGGTTCGGACTGAAGGCAACCCTCGTCGGTGGGCTCGCAACCCAGCTCGTCGCCATCTCCATGCTCGCGCTCGTGCCGGCGGCCTGGCTTGTCGTGCCGTATGTCATGGCAGCGCAGGCGCTCTCAGGCATCGCCAAGGACCTCACCAAGATGAGCTCCAAGAGCGCCGTGAAGCTCGTCGTACCAACGGACGCCTCCGACACGCTGTTCCGCTGGGTCGCCTGGCTGACCGGGTCGAAGAACGCCCTCAAGGGCATCGGCTTCTTCGTCGGCGGGCTCCTCCTCACGGTGATCGGCTTCCGCAGCGCGCTCGTCGTGCTTGCCGCACTCGTCGGAACTGCGCTCGTGGTCGTGCTGACGATGATGCGGGGCTCGCTCGGGAGAGGGAGCGCCAAGGCGAAGTTCTCCCATATGTTCTCGAACACGCGCGCGGTCAACGTGCTCGCTGCAGCTCGCCTGGCCCTCTTCGCCGCACGCGACGTGTGGTTCGCCGTGGCCCTTCCTGTCTTCCTCCGCACGCAGGAGGACTGGAGTTTCTGGCAGGTGGGCGCGTTCCTGGGAGGATGGGTCATCTTCTACGGGATGGTTCAGGCCTCAGCGCCTTCGTTACTGCACCGGCGCGGCCACGGCGAGCCGACAGGGCTTACCGCGACGTGGCTCGCGTTCATCCTTGCTGCGCTCACCGCGAGTATCGCGATCGCCCTTCAGGCAGACGTTGACCCGTCAATCGTCCTGGTCGTCGGACTGCTCATCTTCGGCGTGATCTTCGCGCTCAATTCAGCAGTGCACTCGTTCCTGATTCTGCACTATTCGGACGGCGACAGGGTCGCGATGAACGTCGGCTTCTACTACATGGCGAACGCAGCCGGTCGGCTCCTCGGAGCCGTTCTATCAGGGCTGCTCTACCAGTGGCAAGGGCTCCCAGCCTGCCTGGTCACGAGTGTCATTCTTCTCCTCGCGGCCGGGATACTGTCGCTTCTGCTTCCCCGCGAATCCGCGACCACCAGCCGTCAAGCACTCGCGTGAGCGGCATTGACGACTCCGGCGCTAATGGTTGACGAAAAGGCAGTCCTCGGTCAGCGATCGCGGTCTCGGTCGGCGTCTTCGGCGCGACGTGGGGCGAGGCGCTCGCCGGGGTGGTCTGCTCGCTGATCGCGGCTACGTTCTAGATCGGAGCGCTCTCGAGTGCCTCGGGCGGGAGCAGCCGCCGCGTCTCCCAGCGTCGCGCGGCGAAGGCCGTGTACGAGATCGCGATCGCTAGCGCAAAGACGATCGCGTCGCCTCCCGGGAGCCGCGTGATCAGCTCCATCCCGCCTCCGACGAGTGCGGCCATCGGGATCGTGACGATCCACGCCATCACGATGTTGCCGGCGACGCCCCAGCGCACGGCATGCAGGCCGCGTGTGGCCCCGGCGCCCATAACCGAACCGGAAATGACGTGCGTCGTCGAGACCGGGAATCCGAGGTGCGCGGTCGTCCACAGCATCGAGGCGCACGCAGTCTGGGCGGAGAATCCCTGAGGCGGGTCGATCTTGGCGATGCGCGTCCCGAGGGTGCGGATGATCCGCCACCCGCCGGCGTAGGTACCGGCGGCCATCGCGAGAGCCGCGCTGACGATCACCCACAACGGGGGCTTCGAGAAGTTCTCGTCGAGGTTGCCCGAAGCGACGAGTGCCAAAGCGATGATCCCCATCGTCTTCTGGGCGTCGTTCGTCCCGTGCGTGAGCGCGACGAAGCCGCCTGAGATAAGTTGGCCCCTCCGGAAGACGCGATTGACCTTCGCAGGTGAGCGCCGCTTGATCACCCAGACGATTAGGGTCATCAGCGCGAAGGCGAGCACGAGCGCAGCGAATGGAGCGATCAGCGACGGCTTCAGAACCTTCTCCCAGAGGCCTGACCACTCGATCACGCCGAAGCCCTGCGCGACGATCGCCGACCCCATGATGCCGCCGATGAGCGCGTGGCTCGAGCTCGACGGCAATCCCAGAAACCACGTGATCAGGTTCCAGGTGATCGCGCCCACGAGGCCGGCGAGGATAATGCTGAGCGTGATGACGGCAGGGTCGACGATCCCTTTGGCGATCGTGGCAGCCACTTTGAATGAGATGAAGGCGCCTATGAAGTTGAGGATCGCCGCCATCGCGACAGCGTTTCGCGGCGACAGCGCCCGCGTGGATACGCTCGTCGCGATCGAGTTGGCCGTATCGTGAAAGCCGTTTGTGAAGTCGAAGAAGAGCGCGACGACGACGACGGCGACGAGGGTCAAGGTCACGTTGACCGGCTACGCGTTCTTGACGAGGATGTTCGCGATCACGTTGGCTGCGGTCTCGCACGCATCGAGGGCGCGCTCGAGCGCCTCGTAGATGTCCTTCCAGCGGATCACGATCAAGGGATCGATCCGGTTGTCGCGGAAGAGCGACGCGAGTGCATCACGGAGGACACGGTCGCCTTGATCCTCGAGCGACTTGAGTTCGACCAGCGCGGCCTGCACGCCCTTCATCCCCTTCAGGTTCTGACACGCCGTGGCGAGCTGCTCGACGGCATTAACGATGATCCCGCACTGCTCGACGGCGTGACGGGTGGGCATCTCGACTCCGTAGAGGCCGAGCAGGTCGGACGCCTCTTCCAGGAAGTCGACGACATCGTCGATCTCGGTAGCGAGCTGGTAAATGTCCTCGCGGTCGAAAGGTGTCAGGTACTGGGTATTCAGGAGCACGATCAGATCGCGGGTAATCGCGTCGCCCGCCGTCTCGGCAGCCTTCACCTGCTCCTGCGTGACGCCGGAGTTCGGGTGCTCGCGGAAGCGGCGCTCGACGAGTCTCGCAACCTCGAGGGCATTCTCGCCCGAGTTGGCGAAGAGGACAAAGAATTCGGTGGTCTTTGGGGTGAGAGAGAGTTTCATGTATGAACGGCACTCTAACCACTTGGAGACAGGGGTAAACAAGTAACCCTAGTACGATCTGGTCCAGATGCGGGAGACCCTCGAACGCGAAGTCAAGCTAGCCCCCGGAGAGTCGTTCGTCCTCCCCGAGCTGATGGGTGAACGGCTCCCGAGCCGGGTCTTCATCTCGACCTACCACGACACCGAGGATCTGCGGCTCGCCCCGCACGGTGTCACTCTTCGCCATCGAGTCGAGGACGGGACAGGGCTCTGGCAGCTGAAGCTCCCGCGTGAGTCCGCGAGGCTCGAGCTCGAGGTGGCGGGACAGGCGACGCGGCCCCCGGTCGAGCTC
>NZ_JBDSNT010000071.1:0-12135 GCF_039915195.1 Gaiella sp. | reverse complement strand
TCGTGATTGCGATCACGTGCTCGGCCCGTTCGGCGAGCGCGCGCACTGCAGGATCGGCTGCCGCCCCGTCGCCGGAGATGATCAGCAGCCCGATCGGCTCCGGATTCGCCTCGTCCTCGTCGGCGGCTGCGGCCCACGCCGTGGCCACTCCCCGGCCGTTCGGCGTAGCCGGAAGGTGGAATGCGCCGCTGCCGGTCTTCCCTCCGAAGCCGAGCGCGTCCGCTGCCTCGGCGAGGCGGGCACCACCGCCTCCACCGGAGCCCGACCAGACGAGGATCGCCCGATCGGCAACCCGCAGCCTGTCGCCGAGCTCGTTCCCGCTCTCGATGAGTGCGCGAAGGGCCGCGGCCGCGCCACCCGGGCCGGTGGGCTCGTCTCCCGTGGGGCCGTAGCGGACGATCTCGGCGCCGTTGCGGCGGGCAGCCTTGAGCCAGAGATCAACCACCGGAGCGCGATCGGCGACGTCGTCGTCACCGACGATGACGACGATCTCGGCCTCGGCGATCGAGGACAGCGGCAGACGGAACGCGTCGAGCGCGTCCGAGGTCGACTCGGGCAGCACGGCCGCATGCGCTCCGAGTCCGACGCGCAGGAGACGCGCGAGCGCATACGCCTGCTCGACGCTCTCCGAGCCGGAGAGTGCCGTGACGGTGCGGGTTCCGGCCTCGCGGAGGAGCGTTTCGGCTCGGTCGAGCGCGACATCCCAGGAGACCGGCTCGAGACCGAGCTCTCCACGAACGAGCGGCTCCGTGATCCGATCCTCGGCGAGCAGGTGGGGGTAGGTGAACCGACCCTTGTCGCAGAGCCAACCACCGTCGACCTCGGGGTGATTGCGGGAGAGGATCCGCTTCACCTTGCCCTCGCGCACCGTCGCATTGATGTTGCAGCCAACAGAGCAGAGACCGCAGACGGTCGGCACGTTCTGGATGTCCCACGGTCGCGCTTCGAAGCGGTACTGCGTCGAGGTGAGCGCTCCCACGGGGCAGAGCTCGATCACGTTGCCGGAGAACGGGGCGCGGTACGGGTCGCTCTCGAAGGTCGTGATCTCGGTGTGGGTACCACGGTTGCGGGCGACGAGCTGGTTGTCCTCGGCGACGTCGGACGAGAAGCGCGTGCACCGGTAACAGAGGATGCAGCGCTCGCGGTCGAGCGCGATCAGAGGAGAGACCGGGATCGGCTTTTCCAGCGTGATCTTCGCGAACGACATGCGCGTGTTGCCCGGGCCGTAGCGGAACGTGAGGTCCTGAAGCGGGCACTCGCCGCCCTTGTCGCAAACGGGACAGTCGAGAGGATGATTGACGAGGATGAACTCGAGCGTCGCGTTCTGACCCTCGGCGGCCCTCTCGGACGAGGCGGCTGTCTTGACGATCATCCCGTCCTGCGCCGTGAGCGTGCAGCCCGCCTGGAGCTTCGGAAGGCCTTCGATCTCGACGAGGCACATCCGGCAGGCGCCGACGGGAGGGCCGAGGCGGGGCTCGTAACAGAAGACCGGAATCTCGATCCCGGCTGAAGCGGCGGTCTCGACGAGGCCGGTGCCCTTCGGTACCTCGACCTCACGATCGTCGATCGTGACCTTCACGAGCTCGGTCATGCGTGCGCCACCGCCTCGTTGTGCACGTGCGTGGCGACCGGTGCGAGCAGGTGATCGAGTGTCGACTCGCCGTGGAACGGGCATCCGCCTTCGTCGATATGGGCCTGAAACTCGTCGCGAAACTTGTCGAAGTAGCTCATCACGGCGATCGCGTCGGAGTCACCGAGCGGGCAGAGGCACTTTCCGTTGATTCGCTCGGCAACGGAGACGAGCAGATCCATGTCCGCCTGGGTACCGCGGCCGTCCTCGATCTTCTGGAGGATGTTCGTCAGCCACTTCGTACCGACGCGGCAGGGGGTGCACTTGCCGCACGACTCGTGCTCGTAGAACTGCGAGACGCGCACGGCGAGCTGCACCATGCAGCAGCGATCGTCGAGCGCGATCACCGCAGCGGAGCCGATGGCCGTCCCGGCGCCGACGAGCGAGTCGAAGTCGAGCGTGACCTCGTTCGCCTCGTCGGCGGTGAGGATCACGGTCGAGGAGCCGCCCGGGATGACGGCCTTGAGCGCCCGGCCGTCGGCGATGCCGCCACCCTGCTTGTCGATCAGGTCGCGTAGCGGGTAGCCGTGTGGGAGCTCGTAGTTTCCGCCGCTCACGACGTTGCCGGAGAGCGAGAAGACACGCGTGCCGGTCGAGTTCTCGA
Source organism: Gaiella sp. (assembly GCF_039915195.1). Lineage (GTDB taxonomy): Bacteria > Actinomycetota > Thermoleophilia > Gaiellales > Gaiellaceae > Gaiella. The sequence goes on along the minus strand of NZ_JBDSNT010000071.1, from coordinate 9,901 downwards.
CACCGAGCTTCGCGTACTCCGCACCGCCGATCTCCATCACGGTCGTCGCCGACGTGATCGACTCGACGTTGTTGACGGCAGTGGGCGACGCGTAGAGACCCGCAATCGCAGGGAACGGAGGCTTCGTGCGTGGCTGCCCGCGGCGACCCTCGAGCGACTCGAGCAGCGCCGTCTCCTCGCCGCAGATGTATGCGCCCGCACCGCGGTGGACGACGATCGTGACGTCACCGAGCAGGTTCCTCTCGCGCATCTGCTCGAGCGCTGCGACGAGCACCTCGAACTCGGCCTCGTACTCGCCGCGGATGTAGATGAAGATGTGCTTCGACTCGATAGCGTGTGCCGCGATCAGTGAGCCCTCGAGAAACCGGAACGGGACGCGGAGCATGATCTCGCGATCCTTGAACGTGCCGGGCTCGGACTCGTCGGCGTTGATCACGAGGTAGTGCGGCTTGTCGATCTTGTCCGGCTTGGGGACGAAGCTCCACTTGCGGCCGGTCGGGAAGAACGCGCCGCCACGCCCCCGGAGGTTCGAGGCGTTCAGTTCGTCGATGACATCGTCGGGCGTCATGGCGCGAGCCTTGGCGAGCGCCAGGAAGCCACCAACGGCTTCGTAGTCGCCGATCTCGGTCAGGGAGCCACCGTTCGTGCCGGCGAAGACGACCTCAGGCGTCGGGCTCATCCTGCTCCTCCCACGGAATCCCACGCAGCTCGGCCACGATCTTCGGAACGTCCGCGGCCTGGACGTGCATCCGGTGGCGGTTGTTGACGGCGACGATCGTTGCCCAGCCGCAGCCGCCGAGACACTCGACCGTTCGGAGCGTGAACTCGTCGGTCGTCTCGCCCGCCTTCAGGCCAAGCTCGCTCTCGAACGCCTCGACGACCTGCTGCGCTCCCTTGAGGCCGCATGAGATGTTCGTGCAGACCTCGATCACGGTCTCACCGACGGGTTCGAGGCGGAACATGTCGTAGAACGACGCGATCGAAAGGCAGTACGCGGGCGTCAGATCGAGGGCATCCGCGACGTCGCGGAATGCCTGCTCGGGTAGCCAGCCTCCGCTCCGCTCCTGCGCGAGCTGCAGAGCGGGCATCACGGCCGATAGAGACTCGGGATACCGAGCACGGATCTCCTGGATCTCGTCGTAGAGCAAGCTCACGCCCCATCGACCCATCTAGGTGAATCGCCTAGGCGATTCACCTGTCGACCTCGCCCATGACGCCGTCGAGCGATCCGACGATCGCGATCATGTCTGCGATCGCGGCGTCCGTCATGCAGGTCGCGGTTGCCTGCAGCGCGACGAAGCTCGGCGCGCGGAATTTCACGCGCCACGGCTTCGGGCCGCCGTCGGAGACGACGTAGACGCCGAACTCTCCACGGGGAGACTCGACGCACTGGTAGACCTCGCCTTCGGGAACCATGTAGCCCTCTGTGACGATCTTGAAGTGGTGGATGAGCGACTCCATCGAGGTGTGGAGCTCCTCGCGGGGAGGCAGCACGACCTTGCGATCGTCGGCGATCCACGGCTCGCCGCGCATCTCCTCGAGGCGGTCGAGGCATTGGGAGACGATGCGTACCGACTCGCGCATCTCCTCCATGTGGACGCGGTAGCGCGCGTAGACATCGCCCTCCGGGAAGACCGGGACGTCGAACGAGACCTCGTCGTAGGCGAGGTACGGCATGTTCTTGCGGAGATCCCAGTTCACGCCCGAGGCGCGCAGGACGGGGCCGGACTGCCCGAGAGCGATCGCGTCGTCGGCGGAGAGCAGGCCGATACCCTTGGTGCGCTTGAGCCAGATCGCGTTGCGGTCGAGGATCGCCTCGTACTCGTCGATCGCCTTCGGCATCTTCTTGCACCACTCGCGCGCCTGCGCATAGAAGCCCTCGGGAATGTCCTCGGCGAGGCCGCCGGCCTGGAAGTAGCGCGTGTGCATCCGCGTGCCGCAGACCATCTCGAAGAGATCGAGCGTCGTATCCCGGTCGTCGAACGTGTACCAGAACATCGAGATCGCTCCGAGCTCGAGTGCCGACGTCCCGAGCCAGACGAGATGCGAGTGGATCCGCGTCAGCTCGGAGAGGCACATGCGCATCCAGGTCGCCTTGCGGGGCACCCCGATGCCGAGCAGCTTCTCGATCGCGAGCACGAACGCGAGCTCGTTGACCTGGAACGAGACGTAGTCGATGCGCTCGGGATAGGTGATGCACTTCCACCACGTCTTCTGCTCCATTGTCTTCTCGAAGCCGGTGTGGAGGTACCCGATCACGGCCGAGACGCCCGCGACCATCTCGCCGTCGAGGTCGACGACGAGGCGCAGCACGCCGTGCGTGGACGGATGATTCGGCCCGAAGTTGATCGTGAGGATGTCCTCGAGCGGGTGCTTCTCGGGGTCGACGGCCAGCGCGGTCGGAATCGGACTCGGAATCCGTGAGCCCTCGTACACCTTCGGCCTGTTCTCGATCACGGACATCTCTCTACTCGGCCCCCGAGAACCGGACGGGCTCCCCTCCGATGGGATAGTCCTTGCGCAACGGGTGACCCTCCCAGTCATCCTCCATCAGGATCCGGACGAGATTGGGGTGGCCACGGAAGACGATGCCGAACATGTCCCAGGCCTCGCGCTCGAACCAGTCGGCGGTGGGCCAGATGGGGACGACGCTGTCGATCTCCTCTCCGTCGTCGAGCCAGGCCTGCACGCGCACGCGAGCGGGATCGTCAGCGAGTCGGAGCGCGTGGTAGTTGACAGCGAAGCGCTTCGGCTTCGGGTCGGGTACGCGTGCGAGCCCCTGCGTCCCTGGTCCGTGCATGTCGCGGCCGGCTGCCGTGCCGATGTAGCCCGAGACACCGCGCGAGCCCCAGCCGAGGTAGTCCGTCGGCGTCAGGTCGGAGAGGAAGTTGAAGCCGAGCTCGTCTCGCAGGTAGGTGCATGCCTCGACGATGCGCGCTGCATCGACGACGAGGGTCGTCTCCCCGTGGCCGCCTGTCGTCTCGACGAGGCTAGGGATGCCGTCGTAGCTCACTGGGCGACCCCGCGAATCTGGTAGGCCGGCGGGATGCCGGCCTTGATCTTCTCGTGCAGCCGCACGATGCCTTCCATCAGGGCCTCCGGGCGCGGTGGACAGCCGGGCACGTGAACGTCGACAGGCACGATCTTGTCGACGCCCTGCAGGACGGTGTAGTTGTTGAACATCCCGCCGGAGCTCGCGCAGGCCCCCATCGCGATCACCCATTTCGGCTCGAGCATCTGGTCGTAGACCTGGCGGAGCGGCGCGGCCATCTTGTGCGTCACTCGACCGGAGACGATGAGCAGGTCGGCCTGGCGGGGCGAGGAGCTGAACCGCTCCATTCCGAAGCGGGAAATGTCGTAGCGCGACGAGACGATCGACATCATCTCGATCGCGCAGCACGCAAGCCCGAAGGTGTCGGGCCACATCGAGTTGGCCTGGGCCCAGGCGACGGCCTTCTCCACCGTGGTGATCCCGAGGGCATCCTCGATCCCATCGATCTCCTCCTCGAAGACTCCGGGGCCTTTGTTCGGCATCAGGACTCGCTCGGAGTTCAGCCCGGCCTTCGCCAGGGGGCGATCACTGAGCAAAGGGAGCTTGCGGGCTAGTGCCACTCGAGCGCTCCCTTGCGCCACACGTAGATGTAGGCGACGAGCAGAATCCCGATGAACGTGAGGAACTCGATCAGCCCGAACCAACCGAGTGCGTCGAGCTGGATGGCGAGGGGATAGAGAAATACGATCTCGATGTCGAAGAGTATGAAGAGCATCGCCGTGACGTAGAAGCTGACCGTGAACCGGCGATCCTGGGCGGGGGGACCTTCGGAGACGCCTGATTCGAACGGAATCATCCGCTGTTTCGTGCGCGACGTCGGGCGGGTCGCGAACAGGAACGAGCCCATGATCATCGTGGCGGGAATCACCGCCGCGAAGAACGCGTAGATCAGAAACGGAAGCCAGTCCGAAAGCATGCGGGTCCCTCCCCGGCAAGGAGCAGTTGTGCCAAACCTAGCACCTTGTCGCGTGTTGCACGAGATCAGGTGCAAGCGCACTACCTATCGGGAAACAGCTGTCACAAACTCGGGCAGCCTCGGGGACCAGCGACCGTTCGGCTAGGATGAGTGACATGGAGATTCAGGAGCGCCCCACCGAGACACCGCTGACGATAACGCCGACCGCTGCCGCGAAGATCCGCGAACTGATGGCGGAGGAGTCGGACGGTGACACGATGGTGCTCCGAGTCGCGATTCAGGGCGGCGGCTGCTCGGGCTTCCAGTACGGCCTCGGCTTCGACACGGAGCCGGCCGAGGGCGATCTCGAACTGACGCTCGAGGGCGTAAACGTCGTCGTCGACCCGTTCAGCATCCCCTATCTCCAGGGTGCGACCGTCGACTATCTCACCGGGCTCCAGGAGTCGGGCTTCAAGATCGACAACCCGAACGCTGCTTCGTCGTGCGGCTGCGGGCATTCCTTTCAGGTTGAAGAAGGCGCGGAGGGCGAAGCGGCCGCCCCGGACGCAAACGTCGGCGGCTGCGGCTCCGGCTGCTCGCACTGAGCGACCGCTCTAGGATCTCGTCATGGCTCTCCGTGTCGCGGTTGTCGGCTCAGGGCCTGCGGGCTTCTACGCCGCTGGAGCGCTCCTCGCGCATGACCCGCCGGTCGAGGTCGATCTCTTCGACCGCCTACCGACGCCGTGGGGGCTCGTCCGGCTCGGGGTAGCGCCCGACCACCCGAAGATCAAGTCGGTCTCGCGCGCCTTCGAGAAGATCGCGCAGCGGCCCGGCTTTCGCTTTTTCGGCAATGTCGATATCGGCCGCGACGTCTCGCACGAGGAGCTCGCCGAGCACTACGACGCCGTAATCTACGCCTACGGCGCACAGGCTGACCGGCGGATGGGCATCCCTGGCGAGGACCTGCCCGGCTCGTGGGCGGCAACGGAGTTCGTCGCCTGGTACAACGGCCACCCCGATTATCAGGATCTCCCGTTCGACCTCTCCTCCGAGCGGGCTGTCGTGATCGGCAACGGCAACGTCGCCGTCGACGTGGCGCGGATGCTCGCCCTCACCTCGGAGGAGATCTCGCCCACTGACACGACCGACGAGGCGATTGCGGCGATCCTCGGGTCGGGGATCAAGGAGATCGTCATCCTCGGTCGCCGTGGCCCCGTTCAGGCGGCCTTCACGACGCCGGAGTTGCAGGAGTTGCGAGAGCTCGCCGGTGCGGATCTCGTCGTCGAGCCCGCCGACCTCGAGCTCGATCCCGTGAGTGCGGCGATGCTGCAAGAGGACACAGCGCTCGCTCGCCGCAACGTAGAGGTGCTGAGAGAGGCCGCCGCCGCTTCGACGACGGGCAAGGAGAAGCGCGTGGTTCTGCGCTTCTGCGTCTCACCCGTCTCGATTGTCGGTACCGAGCGCGTCGAAGCCGTCGAGATCGTCCGCAACGAGCTCGTTGCCGACGAGAGCGGCCAGATCCGGGCCGTCCCTACCGACGAGCGCGAGGTGATTCCCTGCGGGATCGTTCTCCGTAGCGTCGGCTATCGGGGCACGGAGGTCTCCGGCGTCCCGTTCGACGAGCGACGCGCGACGATCAGGAACGATCGGGGTCGCGTCCTCGACGAGGGCGGCGCGCCGATTCCCGGGCTCTACTGTGCGGGCTGGATCAAGCGTGGCCCGAGCGGCGTGATCGGCACGAACAAGAAGGATGCAGCCGAGACGGTGGAGCTGCTGCTCTCCGATGCCGGGGCGGGGCTGCTTCCATCGCGGGTCGACGAGGACATCGTCGCCGCGTTGTCCGCGAGAGGTGTCCAGCCGGTCGGCTACGCGGGTTGGGAGGCGATCGACGCCGTCGAGTGCGCTCGCGGGGAGGGGCAGGGCAGGCCGCGTGTCAAGCTCTCCCACTGGGACGAACTACTCGCAGCAGCCGAGATCCCGATGTAACAAGAGTTCGGCCCCGGGTGAGAGCACGAGTCAGCTACCCGCGTCGGCCTCCATCACCGCGAGCCGCGGGTAGTAGTCGGGCAGCTCCTTCAGCCGATGAAGAGTCCCGTGACGTACATCGCGAGGATGCCGGCGAGATAGCCGCCGATCACCCAGCCGGATCGAAGCCCCCCGGGGGCGCGACGTGCGACGAACCGTCCCACCTCGACGACGACCTGCAGAGCTGCACCCGCCGCCGCGCCGAAGAAGAGCACACCGAGGACGTCGTTCGAGGCGTAGCCGCCGATCCACGCTCCCAGGATCGCCGGTCCGCCCGCGATCAGGGTGAGCGCGGCGAGCTGCAGGAAGCTGACCCGGCGGGCCTCGGTTGCGGGGGCGGCGATCCCGAGTCCCTCCGTGATGTTGTGGATCATGAACCCGACGATCAGGAACGTCCCGAGCTGGAGCTCGCCGAAGGCGAACGAGGTTCCGATCGCGAGGCCCTCCCCGAGGTTGTGCACGCCGATCCCGATAGCGACGAGCAGCGCGAGCCCGAGCCCCGCGGTTCCCGCCCTCCCGCGGGCGAGTCGGCTGGAGAGGAACGTCATCCCGAGGGCGCTGAGCGCGACGCCGAGAAGCACGAGGCCCGAGCCGCCGAGCGCGCCGGGGAGCTGCGCCTGGAGCGCGAAGGCTTCCGAGAGCGATTCGATGGCGAGAAACGAGAGCAGCCCCCCGGTGAGGGCCATGAAGGCGGCTAGCCACTTCGGGTCCGCTCGCCGGAGGGATGGCAGCCAGAGCAGGCCGAGAGCGATCGGGACGACCCCGACGAAGAAGCCGATTACGGCGTAGCCGAAAAAGCCACGGGCCGTGGCCGACGGCGTCTCGATCGCGGCGGGGACCTCGGACACTGTCTCGATTCCGGTCGAGCTCGTGACCCCGACCCCGATCGGGTCGTTCTCGACCCAGTCGTAGTCGACGACGATCGTGCTCGCGCGGAGCCGCTTGAGCGTTGCCGGCCCGTCGAGCGTGAACGGGACGATCGCGTCGTCGACCGTGACCGAAGCGATCGTCAGCTCCTCGGGCTGTGGGTTCCGCACCCTGATCCGGATCTGACCTGGATCGAACTCGACGCGCTGGATGTCGAAGACGTCCGGCGGCGGCGGGTTCTTGCCGATCAGGTCGACGACCGACGAGCCGCCCGAGACGAATGCACCGACGACGAGCGCGAGGAGCAGGATTGGCGCGAGCGGCACGAGCCGCCAGACGAAGCTCGATCTCGCGGTCTCGTCGGCCTCCATTAGTCGACGACTTCGAAGAAGCCCATCCAGCCGAGCTCGGTGAACTCCGACTGATGCGCGTGGAACATGTAGGTGCCGGGCTCGGCGAACTCGATCTCGAGAATCCCACGCTGGCCCTGGCACTGCATCACGGTGTCCGTGTACTCGAACTGGTCGGTGGAGCCGGTTGGGTAGTAGCGGAAGAACGCCGCGTGGAGGTGGAACGAGTTGATCAGGTCGAATTCGGTCAGGTTCGTGAGATACAGCCGCACGAGCTCCGAGCGCTTGACCCGGATCGGGTAGCGCGCGTAGTAGAACGTACGGCCGTTGACCGTGTAGAAGTTGTTCGTGCCGTCGCCGTCGGTGTCGTAGCCGTTCATCACCATCACGAGCTCCTGCGCCGGGGCGCGCGGCTCCTTCGGGTCGATGATGAGCGCGCCGTACAGCCCCTTGTGGATGTGCTTCTTGAGCGGCGTCGCGTGGCAGTGGTAGAGCTGCATGCCGTACGGCTTCGCCTCGAACTCGTACGTGAACCGCCCTCCGGGCGGCACGATCTCGAAGACGCCGTCCATGCTCGTCGGGTGGATCCCGTGGAAGTGGATCGTGTGTGGGTGCGAGCCACCGTTGATGAAGTTGACGCGGAGCGTGTCGCCCTCGGTCGCGCGAAGGACAGGACCAGGGACTGTCCCGTTGTACGTCCACGCGGGAAAGAAGACGCCCGGTGCGACCTCGATCTCCTTGTCGATCGCCGTGAGCGTGTACTCGCGGACGCGGCCCGGCTCGTAGGGCAGAGCCTCGGGGGGGTTGAGGAGTGCGTCCAGGTCGTTCGGGCCCCCGACGGCCGGTGCCCCGGGGCCGATCATCGCTGCGTGGCCCATCGCTGCATGCGTCGTCGGGGTGTGGCTCATGTGCTCGCCGTCGGCAGCCTGCGCCGGCGTGTCCAGCCCGTAGCGCGCGGCGAAGGGGACCGCGGCGAGCGGGGCAGCAGCTGCGAGAAGGCGTCGACGGGTGAGGTGATGTTTAGCCACTACTAATTTCCAATCACAGTGTACGCTATATCTCGATCATGGCGGAGGCCGACAAGGAGCTGACGAGCGCGGTCGAGGACTATCTCAAGTCCGTCTATGCGCTCGAGGCCGAGGGTCGGCGGGCGACGACATCCGCACTCGCCGAGCGCATGGGTGTCAGTGCTCCGTCGGCAACGGCGATGATGAAGCGACTCGACGAGCTCGGCCTCGTCGAGAGGGCTCCCTACCACGGGGTCACCTTGACCGACAGGGGCCGTCTGTGTGCCCTGGAGGTCCTCCGGCACCATCGTCTTCTCGAGCTCTATCTCGCCGATTCGCTCGGCATGTCGCTCGACGAGGTCCATGCAGAAGCCGACCGCCTCGAGCATGTGCTCTCCGAGAACCTCGAGGCTCGAATCGACGCCGCGCTCGGCTACCCGACGCACGACCCCCACGGCGACCCGATTCCCGACCGTGCTCTGAGGATTCCCGCCAGCACGTCGCGCTCGCTCGCCGATCTCGATCTCGGAGATACGGCAACCGTCGCCCGGGTTCCGGACGGCAATGCAGCGCTTCTGCGCTATCTCGCCGACATCGCGATCGTTCCCGGGCAGGAGCTCGAGCTGACGAAGGCGGCACCCTTCGGTGGCCCTCTGACCGTGCGCACCGGAACGGGTGAGCACGCGATCGCGCGCGAGTTGGCGGCAACCGTTCGTATCGCGTAGGGGCGGGACATGTCCCGCCCGCTCGGGGACACCGCGGTTTCTACCGACGCCAGGATCGGTGTGAGTTGTCTACGCTGCGAGACATGGCGACGGAGAAGCTCTGGGGCGGCGAGACCGACAAGGCGGTTGCGAACTTCCCCGTTTCGGGTGAGCCGATTCCGGCGAGCGTGGCGCACTGGCTCGGTCGCATCAAGGGTGCGGCGGCCCGTGCGAACGCCGATCTCGGGCTGCTCGACTCCGAGATGGCCTCTCGCATAGCGGCGGCAGCGGATCGGGTCGCAGCGGGCGAGTTCGACGATCAGTTCCCGATCGATGTCTTTCAGACCGGCTCGGGCACGAGCTCGAACATGAACGCGAACGAGGTGATCACGGCGCTCGCCGGTGAGGGCGTGCATCCGAACGACCACGTCAACATGGGTCAGTCGTCGAACGACGTCTTCCCGTCCGCTGTCCATCTCGCTGCGCTCGACCGCGCCGTGAACGACCTGCTGCCGGCGATGGAAACGCTTGCGCGATCGCTCGAGGACAAGGCCGCGGATTTCGATGACGTGATCAAGTCGGGCCGCACGCACCTGATGGACGCAGTGCCGGTGACGCTCGGCCAGGAGTTCGGTGGTTTCGCGGCGCAGGTGCGCCAGGGCATCGCTCGGGTGCAGGATGCCCTACCGCGGCTCGGCCAGATCCCACTCGGCGGCACCGCGGTTGGCACCGGGATGAACACGCACCCCGAGTTCGCCGAGAAGGTGCGCGCGCTCCTGCATGCCGAGACGAACCTTCCCATCTCCGCTCCGGCCGACCCGTTCGAGGCGCAGGCTGCCCGTGACGGCCTCGTCGAGCTCTCGGGCGCGCTCAAGGTCGTCGCCGTCAGCTACTCGAAGATCGGCAGCGATCTGCGGTTGATGGGCTCGGGCCCGCGCGCCGGTCTCGCCGAGATCTCCCTACCGGAGTTGCAGAAGGGCTCGTCGATCATGCCGGGCAAG
>NZ_JBDSNT010000039.1:0-25040 GCF_039915195.1 Gaiella sp. | reverse complement strand
GACCATGCAACCGAGCATCACCCCGAGACCGAGGGCGCGGGCAGCGTGTGCCATCCTGATCCCCTCGCGACTGCCGCCCGACTTCGCGAGCTTGATTGTGATCCCGTGTGCGATCTCTCCACACCGTGCGACGTCGGCGAGCGTGTGGCAATCCTCGTCGACGTAGATCGGTATCGGAGATCGCTCCTTCAACTCCTCCCCCGTCGGGTCACCGGCCGGCAGCGGCTGTTCGACGTACGCGACGCCGAGTTCCGCAAGCTGTGGGATCGCCTCGAGCGCTTCGGCCAGCGACCACCACTCGTTGACATCGACCTGCAACGGGACGTCGGTTCGCGAGCGTACGGCGCGCACCCGTTCCACGTCGAGACCGTCGCCGCCGCCGAGCTTCAGCTTGAGGCGCTTGAACCGGTCTGCCACCTTCTCTGTTCGTCGTGCCATGTCGTCCGGGTCGCCGAGCCAGATCGTCCAGGAGGTTGGCGGCCCGACCCTTGGCAGCCCGAGAAGCTTCCAGACGGGTACACCGAGGAGCTTGCCCTGGAGGTCGTGAAGCGCGCCGTCCAGCGCGGCCTTGGCCGCCTGCTCTCCGGGCACGCCTGCCAACCTTGACCCGATCTCCTCGAGCGCGAACGGATCGTCTCCGATCAGCGCGCCGTGCTCCTCGATGAACGCGAGGGCCGAGTTGGGTGTCTCGTCGTACCGCTCGATCGGCGCCCCTTCACCGCGCCCGACGTAGTCGCCGTAGTGAAGCTCGACCTGAACAACGTCCTCCCAGTCGCACGAATCCCGCGCGATGACGAACGTCTCGGCCAGAGACAACCTCACGATTTCGGCGCGTAGCTCCACGCGTCAAGACTACTTCGTGGGGATCCCGAGGACGTAGCCGGCGTGCGTGAGGCGCGTGCTTCCCGACAGTCCGGCTCGACTTCCTCTCCCTGAGACGAGTGAGGTAGCCGAGGCTCTCCCCCGCCGATACAACCCCTGTGGGCCTAGCCGCCGCGCCACGTCCCCTTTCGTGCCACTCTCTGCGGGTCTCCGAGCGGGTGTGTCAATCGTGAGCGCGCTCCCCCTCAGCGAGACGGCTGACAAGCGCCGCATCGGTGACATCCTCCTCGCTCAGGGTTTCGTCACGGCCGACGAACTCGCCGACGCGGAGCTCGAGCAGGAGCGAACCCAGCAGCCGCTCGGACAGGTTCTCGTCAGCCGCGGCGCAATCACCAGGCTCGAGCTCGCGAGCGCCCTCGCAGAGCAGTGGTCGGATCCGTCGGCGTCGATCACCTCGACGCCCCGCGCTGCGCCTTCTCTGGCACCGTTGCCCTCCGCACAGGATGAGGCGCAGTACGCGGCTCGCCTGCAGGAGGCCGTCGCCGACCTCGCACGCAAGGTGCAGTCGAACACGCCGCTCGAGGGCATCGACGAGCGCGTGGACGAGCTGTCCCGGAGAATCGAGGGAACTCTTGCACGAACGCAACACATCGAAGCGGCGGTCGCCACGCTTGCCGAAAGCCTCGAGGGGGTCACGACAGGCGTCGAGGAGGCGTTCTCTGCATTGCAGACAGGGACGGCCGAACTCGTCAACGATCTGGCGCGCGTCGAGCGGGCCGTCGCCGAGATCGCCGCGCGCGACGTGCCGCACGGTGACGGGCCCGCACTCGAAGACATCGAGGAACTGCGCGCTGCCGTCTCCGGATTGACCGAGGGTGCCGCAGGGACGGCAGAGCTCGAGGAGCAGGTAAACGAGCTCGCGAGGCGGCTCGGCGCTCTCGCAGACCCACAACGCGGGCTCGACGAGGTCACCCGTCGCGTCGAGCACGTTGCCGAGCAACTCGACGCCCTGCGAAGCACGGCGAACCTTGACGAGCTCCAGAGTGCCGTACGCGACCTGGAATCGCAGTCGAGGTCGTTCAGTAGCCTTGCAGAGCGCCTCGATCGCTTCGAGGGGGAGTCGGCCGTTGATCCTTTTCGGGCCGACCTCGAGAGCCAGGCACGGCTACTGGAGGAACTCCGGATCGTCGTGGCGGAGCTCCGCGACCGACCCTCCGGGGTACCCGAGACGACGGAGCGCCTCGATCGTCTCGCGGTCGGGCTCGAGCAGTCCAGCGAAGCGCGGGCGGAACTGACGAGCCGTGTCGACGAACTAGCCGCTCGACTGGCCGAGCGGAAGGACGAGGATCCACGAGTCGACGACGTGGTAGGCCGGGTAGCCGGACTCGACGCGCGTCTCGGAGAGACCGCTCTGGCTGTGGAGCACGTCACGGCTGCCATCGCCCGCCACGACGAGGCTGCCCTCGACGGACGCCTCGACGATCTCAGCCGATCACTCGAGACCGTCAGAGTCGAGATTGCGAACGGTGCTGCAGCAGGGCGGCTCGACGAGCCAATTGCCGAGCGGATCGACATGCTCGCAGCCCAGGTCGAGATGTTGGCGGAGCGACAGGGCGAGAGTGGCGAGTTGGGCGCAAAACTCGCTGCGCTCGAGACACGCCTCGCCGAAGGAGTCGTCACGCCTGCGCGCCTGACAGACGCCCTCGCGACCCTCCGAAGCGACGACCTCACCGAGAAGGTCGACTCCCTCGAGGAACGCCTCGCCCAGGGAGTCGTGACGCCAGATGGGCTCACGAGCTCGATCGAGTTGGCGCTGAGCGAGCGCGACGCGCCGCTCGTCGACGAACGCGTGGCCGAGCTGACGAGCGACGTCGCGGCTCTCCGAGCCGAGGTCGCGTCCCTACTCGAGGATCGGTCGCATGCTCCTTCGGAGGACGGAGATCTTGCGGCACGGCTCGACAAGCTGGAGAGCGCGCGGCGTGACGACCTCGACACCGTGAACGTTCTCGCCGTCGCAATGGATCGGATCCGGCACGACTTGACCACACCGAGGCCGCCCGCCGAAGCTCGATCAGCGGAGCTGCGGGAGGCCGTCTCGGCCCTCGCGGAGCGTATCGGAGCGCTCGAGAACGTCCCGGTCGCTCCCGGAGTGCCGGTCCAGGCAGGATCGGAGTTCGCCGCGGAGCTCAGCGGCTTTCGCGTCGCGCTCGAGCGTGTCGCCCAACATCTCGGCGAGCACGACCGCGCGTTCGCCGATCTCGCTCCGAGCCACGGCGCGCAGGAACGAATCCAGGAGCTCACGGCACTCGTGCAGGGCCTCGCCGAGGCACAGCAGAACGCGCCCGCGCAGCAGGCGGCCAGAGCGTCAGTACCGGCGTCAGGAGATATCGGCTCGCTGCTGCAGCGCGTCGAGGAGGCGGAGGCGGCGTCGCAGACCGACGCCGAGAAACTGATGAACCGCCTCGAGAAGATGGCATCGTCGATCGACTGGCGCTTGCAGCGTCTCGAATTGGACCCGCCTGACGAGTCGAACTAGAGACCGCTCGCACGTCGGGATCGAACCATGCGCCCGGAAGGATTCGAACCTTCGACCTCGCGCTCCGGAGGCGCGCGCTCTATCCCCTGAGCTACGGGCGCTCGAGAGGCGAGTGTACCGGCGGTGACGTACGATCGAATCGTGAGCCTCGTCCTCTACGACCACCCGGTCTCCTCGAATGCGCTCAAGGTGCGCTTCATGCTCGCCGAACTTGGCGTCGCGTACGAGCGGACGACTGTTCCGTTCGACCTCCCCCGGCCCGACTGGTACCTGGCGGTCAATCCAATCGGAGGTATCCCGACCCTCGAGGATGGCAGCGTGGTTCTCTCTGAATCACACGCGATCCTGCGCTACCTCGCCGACCGTGAGCAGCGGGACGATCTCTACCCCGATGATCCTCCCCACCGCGCAGCGGTCGACGAGTTCCTCGACCGCTGGGCCTTAACGTTCCGGCCCGCCTTCTTCAGACACGAGTCACCGGCACTCGGGTTCGTACCCGGGAAGGGCATGCTCGGAGGCCCGGCCCGCCCGGAAGAGTTGCCGGCCGTCGTCGAGGCGATCGCTCCGACGCTCGCGCTTCTCGAGACCCTCGTCGATCCTTCCGGCTTCGCGCTCGGCCGCTTCACGATCGCCGATGTCGCCGCAGCGCCGATTCTCTTCCGGACGACGAAGACCGGCCTCGACCTGACGCCGTACCCGAATCTCATTCGCTGGCGAGAGACCCTTGTCGCCCGAGCAGCGTTCGCCGAAGCCGATCCAATCACCTGATCGAGCCACGCGCTCCAGACGGGCCCGAATCCCCGATTTGCAGGCATGACGGCTATGATCACGAACATGGTGTTCGCGATCGAAGATCCCCTCAGACCCGATGCCGAGCCTGCCCCGGATCAAACGCAGGACCCGCGGCCGCGGTACAGCGGAGGTCGTTGCACGCGCCACACCGGTCCGCCAGCTCGACGCTAGCGGCCTCACCTGGGTCAACGTCGTCGGCCCCGACCTCGAGATCGCCAACATGCTGTCCGAGCGCTTCGGCTGGCATCCGCTCGATGTCGAGGACATCGTCTCGAAGCGCCAGCGCCCGAAGGTCGACGACTACGAGGACGACGGCTATCTCTTCATCGTCCTCCACTTCCCCGTCTACGACAAGACGATCCAGCGCCTGAACGCCGCCGAGCTCGACGTCTTCATCGGGCCCGACTACCTCGTGACGATCCCGAACCGCGAGCTTCTACCCGTGACGCGCCTCTTTGCGCGCTGCGAGAACGACGAGGAGCTCCGCGAAGGGCTCTTCGCCAAGGGGACGGGACGCCTCCTCTACGAGGTGCTCGACGATCTCTTCGACTACTGCTTCCCGATCCTCGACAAGATCGGGCACAAGCTCGACTCGATCGAGGACGACATGTTCGAAGGGCACGCCGAGGACGTCGTCCGCGACATCTCGAACGTCAAACAGGAGATCATCTCGTATCGCAAGGTGATCAAGCCCGGCCGCTCCACCCTGCGCGCACTCGAGCGCCGCGTCGACAAGTTCCTCCCCGAGGAGCTCGATCTCTACTTCGACGACATCGTTGACTCCGCAGAGCGAATCTGGGATCAGCTCGACAACTACAAGGAGGTCGTGGACGGCCTCGAGTCGACGAACGAATCCGTGATCTCGCACCGGCAGAACGACGTCCTCCGCGTCCTCACGATCTTCAGCGTCATCGTGCTGCCGCTGACGCTGATCTCGGGCATCTTCGGCATGAACGTCGTCTTCCCCGGAGAGAACTCGACGACCGCCTTCTGGGTCGTGATCGGACTGATGCTCGTGACGATCATCGGCATGTTCGGCTTCTTCCGCATCAAGCGCTGGCTCTAGACCCGCCACATCCGGGCCGGACGGCCGAGATCCTTCTGCCCGGGAAATCCTTCTGCCCGGGAGTCATTATCCGACCTCAGGTTGGGGCGCGCACTTGCCGATACGTGTTTCGTTCGGTAAGGCATCCCTTTCCAAGGAGGACGTCGTGACGGCAGCACAGTTCGAGGAACTCGAGACCCCTGTCGTAGAGGCGGTGCTCCGCTGGCGTTTCGAGGCTCTCGTCGAAGCCGGCTACGACGCAGGCCGTGCGCTGATCCTCGCGAGCCACATCGAGGTCGACCTTCATCAGGCCGCCGGTCTCCTCGCGCGCGGATGTCCGCCCGAGACCGCAATGGCCATCTGCCTGTAGTCGCCGAGTTCACTCGAACGAGGTATGAACGTCCCCTCCCCTGGGTGATATTCCCCTCCCCACGATGCGGGAAGACTCCGATAGCACCCAAACGGCGAAAAGGGAGAGCACAAATGACTGCGGCACAGTTCGAGATCCTCGAGGTCGCCGAGGCGGAAGAGCTCCTGCGGGCCCGCTTCGAAAGCCTCACCTGGCACGGCTGTCCACCCGGTAATGCGCTCGTGATCGCGAGTCGCCTCGAGATCGAGTTGCTCGATGCAATCAGCCTCATGCAGCGTGGCTGTCCGCCCCACCTCGTGATTCCGATCCTGGACTGAGGAACGATGACGGCGGACCAGCTCGAGGCCCCCACCGGACAGGCTTCCCACGAGGAGCTCCGGAACCAGTTCGTCCACGCCCGATTCGAGGCCCTCGCGGAGTGGGGCATTCCGACCGCCGATGCGCTCGCAATTGCGAAAGCCACCGGCGTCGACATCCGCGAGGCGGTCGAGCTACTACGGCGCGACTGCCCATCCGACCTCGTTCTCGGGATCCTCGGCTAGTTCACGAGGTACCTCCTCGGCGTCGAGTGACGGAGGGCTGTCCGTCACTCGACCACGAGGCCCTCCAAGCCGTCCTCGGCTTCCGGCAGCTGAGGATCGATGCGCTCGAGAGCGCCGACGAGAAGCTCGGCTACAGCCGTCGCCTTGACCCAGTTCCGGTCGGCCGGCACGACGTGCCACGGCGCGTGCTCACTCGATGTCTCTTCGATCACGTCCTCGTAGGCCTCGATGTAGTCGTCGTACCGGGCGCGAACGTCGAGGTCGCGCTTGCGAAACTTCCAGCGCTTCTCGGGATCGTCGATCCTCTCCTGCAGCCTCAGCCGCTGCTCGTCCTTCGAGACGTTCAGGAAGACCTTGACGATCGTCGTCCCCTCGTCGACGAGCATCCTCTCCCACTCGACGATGTGCCCGGGACGCCGCTTCCACACGTGCTCGGGCGCGAGCTCGAGCATCCGCACCGCGACTACGTCCTCGTAGTGCGAGCGGTTGAAGATGCCGATCTCTCCGCGTGCGGGGAGCACGGCATGGAGGCGCCAGAGATAGTCATGCGCGAGCTCGGTCGAGGTCGGTGCCTTGAACGACGTGACGCGGCACCCCTGGGGGTTGAGCCCGTCGAAGACGGTCCGGATGACGCCGTCCTTGCCCGACGCGTCGAGGCCCTGCAGGACGAGGAGAGCGCTGTGGCGCGCATCGGCGTAGAGCCGCTGCTGGAGCTTTTCGAGTCTCGCTCGCAGTGTGTCGAGATGGGCCAGAGCATCGTGCTTCTCGCCGAGGCCGAGATCGTCGGACGCGTCCCGCTTCGCGATCCGGGGTGCGTCACCTGGCGCAATACGGATTCTCGAGAGCATTGCAGGAGTCTACGCCAGCGGTTGCCGTAGACTCGAAGCGATGGCAGATCGTGGAGCATTCAGGCTCGGGAAGAGCATCGATCCGGCTACCGGGAAACCCGGCACGGACGACCTCGTCCTCGGCTCGAGCGACCTCACGACCCACGGTGTGATCGTCGGGATGACGGGATCGGGGAAGACAGGCCTTGCCGTCGTCCTCCTGGAGGAGGCGCTGCTTGCCGGCATCCCCGCGCTGATCATCGACCCGAAGGGCGACATGGCGAATCTCGCTCTCACCTTTCCCGACCAGGCTCCGGCGAGCTTCGAGCCTTGGGTGAGCGCCTCGGAGGCCCAGGCAGAAGGCATCACGATCGCTCAGCTCGCCGAAACGACCGCGGCGACCTGGCGAGAAGGCCTCGCAGCGCAGGGCATCGGGCCGGAGCGGATCCAGCAGCTCAGGGACGCGGCCGATGTGACGGTGTACACCCCCGGCTCGTCCGCGGGAGTGCCCCTGAACGTCATCGGCTCGCTCCGCTCCCCGCAGCTCGCGTGGGACACGGAGGCCGAGACGCTGCGCGACGAGATCGAGGGCACCGTGACGAGCTTGCTCGGACTCGTCGGCGTCAGCGCCGATCCGCTGTCGAGCAGAGAGCACGTGCTCCTCTCGAACCTGATCGAGAACGCCTGGCGTGCCGGTCGGGATCTCGATCTCGGCACCCTGATCGGCGAGATTCAGTCTCCACCGCTTCGCAAGCTGGGAGTCTTCGAGATCGACGCTTTCTTCCCCCCGGCCGATCGCACGTCGCTTGCGCTGAAGCTGAACGCCCTGATCGCCTCACCCGCGTTTGCTGCCTGGGGCGAGGGCGCGCCTCTCGACCCGCAGTCGCTGCTGTTCACCCCTGACGGCAAGCCGCGGGCGGCGATTCTCTACCTCGCCCATCTCTCTGACGAGGAGCGGATGTTCGTGACTACGCTCGTCTTCTCGAAGCTCGTCACGTGGATGCGGGGCCAGTCCGGAACCTCCGACCTTCGCGCGCTCGCCTACATGGACGAGGTGGCGGGATACGTGCCGCCGACGGCCACGCCTCCGGCGAAGAAGCCGATCCTGACGATCTTCAAGCAGGGTCGCGCCTTCGGGCTCGGACTCGTCCTCTCGACGCAGAACCCGGTCGACCTCGACTACAAGGCCATGGCGAATGCCGGCACCTGGCTCGTCGGTCGCCTGCAGACCGAGAACGACAAGGCGCGCGTGCTCGAAGGCCTTCGCTCGGCTGCCGGCGGCGCCGACATCGATGCGCTCGACGTGTCTATCGGCGCCCTGCAGAAGCGGCAGTTCATGCTCGTCTCGGCGAAGGGTGGCCCGCCCCGCATCTTCGGCACCCGCTGGGCGATGTCGTTCCTTCGAGGCCCCCTGACCAAGGAGGAAGTGGAGCAGTTGATGAGCGGTGCTCCGCGCCCCGTCGCCGTTCCCGGAAACGCAGCAGCAGCACCCGCTGCTCCACTCGCTGCTGACGAGTCGTCGCTCGCGCCGGCCGCCGCCGACGGCGTCACCGTGTCGTACGTCGATCCGGGCGCGCCCTGGGCCGCCCAGGTGGGCGCAGCAACCAGTGCGGCGAGCCTGCATGCATTCGTTGCAGCACGCGTCTCGCTCCGCTACGACGACACCGCGGCTGGCATCGACGAGACGCAGGAGTTCGAGGCACTCTACGGGCCGCTCGACACAGGATTCGATCTCGACGCCGAGACGGTGGTCGACTTCGACGACCGAGACTTCCGGCCTGACGCCCCGGCGGGCGCAGCGTACGTGCTGCCCGAGGCGCCCATCGGTGAAGCGACATTCTTCAGAGCCGCTGCGAGGGACGTGCAAGCCCGCCTCGTCGCGAATCGCGCCCTCGAGATCTCCCGGAACCGCGCCCTCAAGCTCACATCGCGCCCCGGCGAGACCGAGGAGGCGTTCCACGAGCGCTGCGACGAGGCCGGGCAGGTCAACGCCGACGAGGAGACGGTAAAGCTGACGAAGCGCCTCGAGGCCAGGAAGGAGCGGCTCGAGAACGCGCTTGCTCTCGCGCAGCGAAGGGTCGCGGAGCTCGATACGCAGACGAAGTCTCGACAGGCGAACGAGTTGATCACCGGAGCCGGCGCGGTGCTCGGCGCGCTCTTCGGCGGCAAGCGCAGCGCGCGATCGATCACGAACGCCGTGGGCTCCGTTGCCTCGAAGAGGGGCCAGACGGCGAGCTCTTCAGCGCGGAAGGACACAGCCGAGGCAAAGGTGCAGCAGACGACCGACGATCTCGCCGCGCTGGAGCAGGAGATCATCGACGAGGTGACAGCGATCGACGAGAAGTGGAGAGCAGTCGCGGAGGAGGTCGAACCCGTAGCGATCAGGCTCGAGGCGACCGACGTGCGCGTCACCGATGTCCGGCTCGTCTGGGTTCCGGTCGACTAGGGCTGCGACGGGCGTGGTGGCCGGCTTCGGTCGGTCGCCCGGGTTCCGCGTCATCCTTGCCGCCGTCGCCCTCGTCACACTGACCGGCTGCTCGACCTCCGAGCCGACCTCGACACCCCCGATCACAACTGCCGGTGTCGCAGAGACGGCGACGGTCTCGCGCGTGAACGACGGCGACACGCTTCGCACGACGGCCGGACGGAAGATCCGCCTCGTCCAGATCGACGCACCGGAGCTCCGAGGCGATTGCTACGGAAAGGCTGCCCTGGCAGCCCTGCGCAGGCTGACTCCGCCTGGTGCGCGCGTGCAGCTCGAGCGTGATCCCGGGCTCGATGCCACGGATCGGTACGGCCGTCAGCTGCGGTACGTCTTCGTGGGCAACACGAACGTCAACGTCGCTCTCGTGCGTCAGGGTGCTGCCTCACCGTACTTCTTTCGCGGCGACCGAGGTCGCTTCGCCAAGGATTTTCTCGATGCGGTCGCCGACGCGCGGAGGACGAACCGCGGCTACTGGGGTGCATGTCCGCGGGCGCGGTTGGACCTCGACCGCGGGTCGGTCACAGGCCCTCCGTGAGCACGCGCAGCGGGCAAGCGAGACAATGCGGGACAGGCATGCGCCCGTCCCCTACGATGCCTCCATGACCCGCTTCTGGCACCCGGTAGCCGACATGCACGCAGTGCAGAGCTCGGGCGAGCTGATCCTCGACCGGGGCGAGGGCTGCCAGCTCTGGGACGCGGCCGGCAACCGCTACATCGACTCGACCGGCGGCCTCTGGTACGCGAACGTCGGCTACGGCCGCGCCGAGATCGCCGACGCGGCGGCCGCGCAGATGCGAAAGCTTCACGCCTACTCGCATTACGGCGACGTCTCCAGCCGCCCCACGACCGACCTCGCCGAGCGCATCTCTTCGATCGCCCCGATGAAGGACGCCGCAGTCTTCCTCACGAGTGGCGGCGGAGAGTCGATCGAGACCGTCGTCAAGCTCGTGCGGCGGTACTGGAGCCTCCTCGGCCACCCGCAGAGAACGACGATCATCTCGCGCGAGCGGGCCTACCACGGGCTCGCGGGCTTCGGCACGAGCATCGTCGGGACGGAGGCCTTCAAGGTCGGCGTCGGCCCGCTCGCTGGTGGCACCGCGCGGGTCGCCTGGGACTCGGCCAACGCGCTCGAGGCTACGATCGCCGAGCTCGGCGCGGAGCACATCGCCGCCTTCTTCTGTGAGCCGATCATCGGTGCCGGAGGTGTCCTCCTCCCGCCCGACGGGTATCTCGCGGCCGTGCGACAGATCTGCCGCGACCACGGGATCCTCTTCGTCGCCGACGAGGTGATCTGCGGCTACGGCAGGGTCGGTGACTGGTTTGCCTGCCGGCGTCTTGGTCTCGACCCGGACGCGGTCACGTTCGCGAAGGGCATCACCTCGGGCTACGTGCCGCTCGGCGGCGTCATCGTCGGCAGCAGAATCCAGGAGCCGTTCTGGGGCACGGCAGGGGCAGGTGTCTGGCGCCATGGCTACACCTATTCGGGACACGCGACCGCAGCCGCCGCAGCGCATGCGAACCTCGACGTCATCGAGCGCGAGGATCTCGTGGGTCGTGCGCTCGCGCTCGAGACGGAGATACCGGAAGCGCTTGCTCCACTCCTCGCTCACGAGCTCGTGAGCGAGATCCGCGGTGGTTTCGGCGCCGTTGCCGCCGTTCAGATCGA
Organism: Gaiella sp.; assembly: GCF_039915195.1. Lineage (GTDB taxonomy): Bacteria > Actinomycetota > Thermoleophilia > Gaiellales > Gaiellaceae > Gaiella. Next base: position 13,955 of record NZ_JBDSNT010000039.1, on the reverse strand, counting down.
CCCTGCGCTCCTCGCCGACGATCCCGGCCTGACCGACCGGGTCACGCTCGAGGCTCGTAACTTCGGCGTGCTGACACGTACGCTCGTCGGGGGCGGCCTCCAGATTTCGCCGCCCCTCGTGATCACGCGTGAGGAGCTCGACGAGGTCGCATCAGGACTAGCGGGCGCGCTCGACGCTGTTGCCGGCGCGCGCGCGTCGTAGAAAGCCCTTCCACGGGAACGCCGGCCCGGGATCCCAGTGGTCGCTCTTGTGGAAGGCCACGCTGACGTCGGAGTGGCCTGTGACCCCTCGGCGTTCCGCTACGAGCCCGTCGGCCCGCAAGCGACGGACAGGGATCCGGTACCGAGCGCACACCTCGGCCGTCACCGCCGCCGCTCGCTCGAGAACAGCCTGGCTGTACGCGTCGTTCCATTCACGCGCGAGCTGGCCGGCGTATCCCGCGAGCTCGATCCCGATCGAGTTCGCGTTGCCGCCGCGCGCATGCCACGCGATGTCGGCCTCGCGCACGCACTGGATCGTCGTGTCCGCATCCACGCAGTAGTGCGCAGAGACCTCGGAGACAGGGCTCGCGAACCAGGCGGCGCATGCCTTGGCGGCGCCGTCACGCTCGCCGATCTCCATCGTGTGGATCACGACGATCGAGATCTCGCGGCTCGCCGCGATCGTCCTGTGTGGGCTCTCGATGAACTCGTACGGCACGCGCCCTCCCGGGGATCGGCGCCGCAGCCACGAGGAGCATAGTGCTACAAGAGGTCGAGTGGAAGTGGACCCGTCGATTCGGGAGCTCGCCGAGAACCCGAACGTGTATCAGCCGCTCGCCGCCGGGCGCGAGCTCGTCACCGACCGGGCCGAGCGCTTTGCGATCTACCTTGCCGCGGGAGCGAGCGTCCACAGCGCGACGGTGCAGCGCGTCCGCCTCGGCGCCGAGGAGGTCAGCGGGGCAGTTGCGGAGATCCGCGCGATACTCCGCGAGCTCGGGCGAGCGGGAGCCGAATGGGAGCTCGGGGAGTCGTGTACGCCGCCGGATCTCGTGAGCCGCCTCACGGCGCTCGGAATCGTGCCCGACGAGAGCGAGCCCGTTGCGATCGGCATGGTGCTCGAGCCGGGAACGAAGTTACCGTCAGCTCCCGGCGTCTCTGCGCGACCGGTGGCCACGATCGACGAGCTCGTGATGGCCCGTCGGATCCAGCACGAGGCGTTTGGCGGCAGTGCCGATGCCGTCGAGCTCGCGCAGGCCGAGACCGACTTCGCGGCCGAGGGCGTGATCGGCTCGACCTTCCTCGCGTTCGTGGACGGCATGCCCGTCGCGGCGGCGTACGCCTCGTACACGCCGCTCGGGCTCCTGCTGTTCGGTGGGGCGACGCTTCCGTCAGGGCGTGGGCGAGGTGCGTACCGCGCGCTCGTCGCCGCGCGAGCGCGCGAGGCCGTCGAACGCGGCACGCCGGTGCTCGTCACCCACGCCGGTCAGATGTCACAGCCGATTCTCGCGCGCCTCGGTTTCAGACCGGTGGCCCGGATCGATCGCCTCCTCGACGTTCTCTAGTGGGGTCGGCACATCGGCGCGATCACCTCGCCGACGAGACGGATCGCCTCACGCGGGTCGTCGCCGAGCGCACCGCCGAGGCTCACGTTCGTCACCCCGGCGTCGCGCAGCGCGAGGATCCTCTCCCCCGCCTCCTCGGCCGTTCCGACGAGCGCGAGCCGGAGCATCTCCGGCGTGACCAGGGCTACTGCGGCGTCGAGGCGACCCGCATCGACGAGCCTGCGAATCTCGGAGAAGTCGGCGCACTCGAGTCCAAGGGTGGCGAGCGCTCGCTCCTCGAGATAGGGGCCGAAGGTTGCAACCATCTGCCGGAGGCGATGCGCTGCGGGCCCATCGGGAGCACCGATCGACAGCCACGCACAGGCGATCACGTCGACGTCGCCGCTGGCGCGACCCGCGCTCGCAGCGCCGGCCTGAATATCGGCCGTCAGAGCTGTAACCGACTCGGGCGGTGTCGCCATCGGCATCACACCGTCACCGATCGCTCCTCCGAGTCGCAGGAGCTCGGCGCCGAACCCGGCGACGTAGATCGGCGGATCGGGGCGGAGCGGGTCGAAGCGAAGCCTGCAGTCATCGGCCCAGGCGTACGGCCCGTTGTGCTCGGTCGCCACCTCGCCTCTGAGCAGCGCCTGCACGGTTGCGACCGACGAACGAAGGCGTTGAGTTAGATCTCCGGGGTCGTAGCCGAGCCAGCGCACCATCTCGTCGGTGTGCAGGCCGAGCCCGAGGGCGGCACGACCGTGCGAGAGTAGGTCGAGCGTCGCGAGGTAGGCCGCGATCTCGGAGGGGTCGGTCGTGTACGGGTTCGTTCCGATGCTCCCGATCGTTACCCGCTCGGTGCGTGCCGCGATCGCGGACGTCACCGCCCAGGCGCTCGTCATGAACGGGTCGTGCGGCACCCACACCTCGTCGAGCCCACACGCCTCGGCGTGGATGGCGAGGTCGACGACTTCGGCCGGCGAGCCGAGGTACTGGATCAGGCGGACGCCGACGCGCATGGGCGCGACGGTACCTCCTTCGTCCATACTCGGCTGGTGCGAAGCGACTTGCCTGCAGGAACCGTGACGTTCCTGTTCACCGACATCGAGGGCTCGACGCGTCTGCTGAGGGAGCTCGGAACGGACCCCTATGCCGCTGCGCTGACAGAGCATCGCCGTGCACTGCGCGCCGTGTTTGCGGCTCACGGGGGCGTGGAGGTCGATACGCAGGGTGACGCGTTCTTCGTTGCCTTTGCGACTGCTCCAGCTGCGGTCGCCGCGGCCCTCGACGGCCAGGAGGTTCTCACCTCTGGGCCGATCACAGTGCGGATGGGGCTGCACACCGGGTCCCCCACGGTCACGGCCGAAGGCTATGTCGGGATTGACGTCCATCGCGGCGCGCGCGTCGGCGCCTTGGCTCACGGAGGTCAGATCGTGATCTCCTCTACGACGGCGGCTCTCGTCGAGGATCAGCCGCAGCTGGATCTAGGTCGCCACCGGCTCAAGGACTTCGACGCCCCCGTTCAGCTGTTCCAGGTCGGCACCGTCGAGTTTCCACCGTTGCGAACTCCGGGCGCCGTTGACCTCCCCACGCCCGCAACCGCGTTCCTCGGTCGCGAGCGGGAGCTGTTCGAGGCTGCCACGCTCTGGCTCGATCGAATTCCTCGCGCGCTCACGATCATCGGCCCCGGCGGAACCGGCAAGACGCGCTTCTCGATCGAGCTCGCCCGATTCCTCGCGGAGGAAGCCGACGGGGGCACGGTCTTCGTGCCACTTGCCCCCGTCCGCGATCCCGCTCTTGTCGTGCCCCTGATCGCCGCGGCTCTGGGAGCCTCCGGTGACAGTCCCACCGCGATCGCGACGCGCGTCGGTGTCCGGCGAACCCACGTCGTCCTCGACAATCTCGAGCAACTCCTCCCCCAGGCCGCGCGGCCGCTCGCCGAGCTGTTGGCTGCAGCTCCTGCACTTCGTCTGATCACGACCAGTCGCGAGCCGGTCAGGATCGCGGGCGAGTCCGAGTATGACCTGACGCCGATGCGAGAGCAGGATGCCGTCTCGCTGTTCCTCGAACGAGCGCAAGCGGTTCGCTCCGATATCGCCGACTCACCTGCTGTGCACGAGCTGATTAAGCGCCTCGACGGCCTGCCGCTCGCGATCGAGCTCGCCGCAGCCCGCGTCAAGCTGCTCGGCCCCGAACAGCTCCTCGAGCGCATCGCGCAGCGTCTCGACCTGCTCAAGGGCGGGCGCGACGTCGACGAGCGCCACGCCACGCTGCGGGCCACGATCGGCTGGAGCTACGACCTACTCACCGAAGAGGAGCAGCAGCTGTTCGCACGGCTCGCCGTCTTCCGCGGCGGCTGCACGCTCGACGTAGCCGAAGCGGTCTGCGAGGCAGACCTCGACACGCTCGCCTCACTCCTCGACAAGAGCCTCGTCCGGCGGCGTTCGGACGCCGACGGTGAGGAACGCTTCTGGATGCTTGAGACGATCCGCGAGTTCGCAACCGAGCTCCTTCACACCTCCGGCGAAGAAGACTCGTTGCGCCGGGCACAGGCAGACCAGTTGATCGAACTTGCCGATCGCGCCGGCACTCGGGCCATGATCAACCTCCCGCGTCCGTGGAACCTCGATGTAGTCGCCCCCGAGATGGACAACGTCCGGGCCGTGCTGGAGTGGGCCGTGAAGCGTGATCCCGAGCGTGGGCTTCGGCTTGCGACATGGCTCGAAGCACTGTGGGTCGTTCGGGATCCCGTCGAGGGAGCAGCTTGGCTCGAGGCCCTACTGGCAGCAACACCTGCGACCGATCCGGAGCTCCGAGGCCGCGCGTGGCGCGCGCTCGGCGGTGCGCTCGACATCGACGGCGAGCACGAACGGGCTGCACCCTGCTACGACACGAGCCTCGCGCTCTTCACGACAACGGGAAACGAGGTCGAAGCATCCCACGTGCGGTTCCGAGTTGCCGTAAGTATCTTGTTCCGAGGTGACGCCGACGCCGCCTGGCCGTTGTTCGAAGCGTCACTCACTGACTCACGGCAGCTCGGGAATCGGGTCGGTGAGTGCCAGGCCATCGGGTTCCTCGCAGGGAAGGCACGGCGAAACGGTGACAAGGCAGGCGCGCTCGAGATGGCCCTCGAGAGTGCCGCGATCGCACGTGAGGTCGGCTGGACGTGGTGGGAGGCCGGTCAGCTTCTCGGCGCGGCGGATCTCGAGCGAGACGGGGGGGATTTCGATGCCGCCGAGACTCACGCCCTCACGGCACTCGAGCTGGGCCTCAGCCTCGGTGACCGTCGTACCATCGTCTTCAGCGCTGCTGAGCTCGCGGCCGTCGCAGCCGTATCGGGCGATCCATCGAGAGCGGGCCTCCTCTGGGGGGCCGTCGAGGCGGAGGTGAACACTGGACGCGTCGGTCAGTGGGAGCAGAATTCCGCGGCTATCGAAACCGTAGTCCTACGGGCAGACGGCCCTGTGTTCCAACAGGCTCGCGCAGAGGGGAGTTTGCTCTCGATTCCCCAGGCCGCCGGGCTCGAACCCTCCTAGCCCGTGCCGAGAGGTGCAAGCGCTGCCCACGCCTTGGGCCCGGTCGTCTGGAAGTCGTAGAGGCTCCATCCCGTGACGGTGCCCTCGTCCGTGACGGCGTCGACGAAGGCCTTCAGCTCCTCGGCGTTCATGCGGTTTGCAACGCCGCCGGCAGCATGGATCGGAATGGCCGGGCCGACCGCGGTTCGCAGGAGTCGTAGAGACCGTGCTACGTACCCATACGTCGCGTCGTATCCGCGGAACCCGCCACCGGAGTAGGTCATCGGGATCCATGCGTCGACGAGGCTCGTGAGCTCCTTGAACGGGAAGCCGGGCCACCACGTTGGGTGCCGCTCGAAGCCGCGAGATGGATACGTGATCGCAGCGATCGGCGTCTCGCCCGCCTCGGCCCGGAGGATCCGGCTCAGCGAGAGCAGCCGCTTCGTACGGAGGCCGGCGCTCGTCAGTCGCAACGACTCGATGTCCAGCGAGACCCCATCGAAGGATCCACCTTTCGGCGTGCGGAACGCGAGCATCGCGCGTGTCCGGCGCAGGTCGACTGCGGGCTGGACGAATCCCGGCAGGTACCACGCGACGACACGCAGGCCCCGGTTGTGCAGCTCGTCGACGAACCGGCCGAGCTGCTTTGCGTTGACGACGTCGACCGTGCTGCGATCGTTGGCAGTCTCGACGTAGACCGTGCGAACGCCGCGTGCTGCAATGCGAGCCGCCGTCGGCCCGGGGCTTCTGTACGCAGGGCTGTCATAGATATCAACCCACGTGCCGAGGCCCGCAAAGACGTCGGCCTCTGCGCTGGGCGTAGCCTGAGCGCCCAGTGGAGCGAGCACGAGAGCGGCGAGTGCGAAGGCGACAGCGAGGCGACGCATCCGCCCGAGTGTACGACTCGCGTGTGAGGGAACCGTGAAGCTGGATTGCCAGGTTGCTAGGGCTCTTCCGACGGTGCCTGTGTAAGCAGGACGCTCGCGGCGGCCGCTTTCGAGTCGAGGCCCGCTCCAGTTCCGACGCCAAACAACGCTTCTGGAAGTTGCACCCGGCAAGGTGACCTGCAGGTACCGGGGTCCGTGCCGCTACGCAACTTTGGCGCAGATCACACTCACGCCAACATTGTTGGCGAATGTCCCGTCGTTCTTGACGATCAGCAACCACCCCATGAGATCGCTGTCGGGGGAACTAGCGACGACCTTCAGCATTCCGGACAGCCCTGCGAATCCGCCGCCAAGGGCCTTCTTTCCAGCCGGGCAGCTCACGTGCACCCCCTCCTGAGTCCCCGCAGCGATGAAGGCCGTGGCAGTGACCACCTGCAGGCCCGACACGCCAGGCAACCCGTCGTCGCCCTTCGGCCCCTTCGGAATCTGGTCGGCCTTGAAGTCTTCCAGAAGGAGTGTTTCGTTGAGGATGTGAGCGGTACGAACGGCATTGGGAGCAAGCCTCGCGGCCGTCACGGCATTCCTCTTCAGCTCGGCTGTTCCGACGCTGTTACGCGGAACCACGGCGTTCCAGGCGGCTTGTCCGACCGGCGTCGCGCCTCCCACAGCGACTACCAGTGCAGTGAGCGAGAGCGCTGTGTTGATCCGAGTACCCATACCGTGAGCCTCCTTAGTGGATGGTGAACGGGGCGAGGCGCACCCGATCGGCCCACTATCCTCGGTCCCCTCCGCATTAGCAAGCGGACAACGGGACTGACCTGAACATCAACCGGACTGGCGGCGCCAGGCGGTGCGACAGCGCGTATCTCCGCGTCGGTCACGACCGAAAGGAGGTCGCACCCGTTAACCGGCGCCGTCGACCCGTGGCCCATTCGTGCAGCGGCGACTCGGAGCCTGTGTCGCGGTCGGCGACACGACGATCGGGCGTAGCCAACCTCCGACTCCCGAAGGTGCGGACCCTCAGCATCACCTCCGGGGGCAGCCCACCCGCTGAGCCACGACACCTTCGATGGATCAATCTGACCTACCAATGTCGCGTCGGCGCGATGATCTCTGTGGGAAGCGGTTACTCTGTGCGCCTTGCGGGCGTAGCTCAGTTGGTAGAGCGTTGGCTTCCCAAGCCGAAGGTCACGAGTTCGAGCCTCGTCGCCCGCTTTTCGTCTCGACCCGGGTCGCGCGGGGAGGAGGAGACCGCCCTCTGACAGGGAATCACGACCAGCCGTCGTTCACGCTCCGGAGGTGGTTGGTCCTGCAGCCCAGTTCCCCCGTCGCGTCCGTCGGCGCTTTTCTGGTCGGTCTCGGTGCGCTCGTCGGTGTTCTCGCCACCCTTTTCTCCCGGCTCTCCGAGATCACCGTCCCCTGAAGCCAGCGCCAGTTGCACAACCCCCGGGGGGCCGGGAGACCGGCCCTCCGACTCGTTCCAGTGCGCTAGCGGTACTCGGGGTTCGGGAAGTCGAAGCGGCACCCCGCATCCCACAGTGACCGCTGGTTCCCGTGCGCGGGGAATCCGCCTGCGTCCTTGAGGAGGCGCGCGGCGTGCATGAGGTTCCACGTCATGAAGGTCGTGTTCCGGTTCGTGAAGTCGTTCTCGGGGCCGCCCGAGCCAGGGTCGAGATACGACGGTCCCGGGCCTGCTTCCCCGATCCACCCCGCATCGGCCTGCGGCGGAATCACGTACCCGAGGTGCTGTAGGGAGTAGAGGACGTTCATGGCGCAATGCTTGACGCCGTCCTCGTTCCCCGTCACCAAACACCCTCCCACGCGCCCGTAGTAGGCGTACTGGCCCTGCTCGTTGAGTTGGCTCGAGTTCCCGTACAGCCGTTCGATCACGCGCGTGCAGATCGACGATTTCTCGCCGAGCCAGATCGGGGTGCCGAGCACGAGAATATCGGCCGCCTCGACGCGCCCGTACAGCGCCGGCCATGCGTCACTCGGGGCGCCGTGCTCGGTCATATCGGGATAGACGCCGGGGACGATGTCGTGGTCGGCTGCACGGATCTGATCCACTTTCACCCCGTTCGCCTCCAGGATCGCAATCGAGATGTCCATCAGGCCCTGCGTGTTCGACACGGAAGGCGAGGGCTTGAGCGTGCAGTTGATGAACAGCGCCCGCAGATCCGTGAAGTCCCACCGACTGGTCGAGCAGAGCTCCTGCTGGAATTCGTTGAGCGGCATGCGTTCCTCCGGTTTCGATGTCAGCGGTTCTCGTCTCGGTTCGATGTGAAACGTGACAGATCAGCGGAGGATCGTGACGGCGAGTGCAGCATCGCACCCGCGGGCAACCAGATCGCGCAGTCGCCCGATATCGAACGTGACATCGATCGCAAGCCTGACGGCCTCGATCGCATCGACGCCCGCCCGCTCGAGCTCATCGAAACGCCACTCCAAGACGGCGTCAGGAGCCGAGCGCTCGACGCGCACACGGATCGTCGGTGTAGTGGTTGCCGCAGTGACCACGGCGAAGCCATCGGCACCGCGAGCGGCAAGCTTTAGAGGTTGTCTAGCTCGAGCGCGACGCTCGTGGAACCCTTGCCGAGCTTGATCAGGTCGGCGTCGGTGACCCAGCGTGCCGCAACGGCGCGTCCGCCCGACCGACGTACTGCCTCGCGGACAGGGATCGCCCACCGATGCTCGACGAGTGCGACGATCGCGCCCTGGCCCGGTTCGATCGCATCCGCAACGCGCCACTTGTCCGCGTCGTCGAACACGTGCCCGTCCGCCATCTCCCGCAATCCCCAGACGGCCCCGAGCTCCATCCCGTCCTCCCCTGCCGCGCCGAACCCGATCAGGGCTCCAACGGCCGCGCCAAATGCGAGAGCCTCGTCCGCCTCGAGATCGCTGCGCTGGATCGCCTCTATCACGCCGTCCTCGGTCTTGCGCACCGCGAGGAGGTCGACGAGGCGGATGATATCGCCGTCCTTCAGCCGCTCCAACTCGGCCCGAATCTCCCCCTGGAAGTCCGGGTCGTCAAAGGCGATAACGAAGATCTCGACGGGGCCGACGGCCATGCGCAGAACCTACATGACGTTCGAATGAGCGCGACGAACGCTCCCACCCACGAGAGGCGTCAAGCCGTCTCGAGAGCCGCGTCGTAGCGGCCACCCGCGGCCGCGGCATTGCAACGCGCCCGATGGACGAACACCGTCTGTGCAGCCTCGACGCCCGTCGCAGCGCCCATCCAGGCCTTGAGTGCCGAAGCCTGCAGCGCCCGACCGTACGAGAACGAGAGCGGCCACGGTCGACCGTCGAGGCGATTTATCGTATCGAGGTTGACTGTCGCCTCGATCTCCGATTGCCCACCGGAGAGAAACACGATCCCGGGCACCGAGGCCGGAACATGCCTGCGGAAGCAGTGGAGGGTGGCAGCTGCAATCCGCTCCGGGCTCGCCTGATCGGCATTGCCCTTCCCCGGAAGGATCATGTTCGGCTTGAGCAGGATTCCCTCGAGATCGACGCGCTGCGCACCCAGTTCGGAGAAAACGGCCTGCAACGTCCGCGCGGTCGCGTGGTAGCAGTCGTCGATCGAGTGATCCGTGTCCATCAGCACCTCGGGCTCGACGATCGGCACGATCCCGGCCTCCTGGCACAGCGCGGCGTAGCGCGCGAGCGCCTGGGCGTTCACCCGAACGCAGTACCGGCTCGGCAGGCGCTCCCCGACCGAGAGCGTCGCCCGCCACTTGGCAAATCGCGCCCCGAGCTCGTAGTACTCGCCGAGTCGCTTGCGCAGGCCGTCGAGTCCCTCGGTGATCGTCTCGCCGGGCGCCCCTGCGAGCGGATGCGCTCCCGTGTCGACCTTGATCCCGGGCACGACCCCCTTGGCCGCGAGCAACGTCGGAAACGGTGTTCCGTCGTCGGCCTGCTGACGGATCGTCTCGTCGAAGAGAATGACTCCGCCGATGTACTCCTCCATGCCTTCCGCCGTGAAGAGGAGATCGCGGTACGCGCGCCGGTTCGGCTCGGTCGACTCGACGTCGATCGAGTCGAAGCGCTTCGTGATCGTTCCCGTGGACTCGTCGGCGGCGAGAATACCCCTATCGTTGGCGACGATCGACCGTGCAATGGCGTTCAACTCCGATGCTGCCATCAGCCCTCCGTTCGTAGACCCGCAAGCTTGTCGCTCGGATGGAACGCGGCGATTCGCCGCACGGTGCCTGATCGCGAGCGCATCACGAGCGACTCCGTCTCGACGCCGTTCGCGCTGGCGCGCACGCCGGTGAGAAGCGACCCGCCGGTGACGCCGGTGGCGGCCACGAAGATGTCATCGCCCGAAACGAGATCGTCTGCATGAAGCACGCGGTCGAGATCGAAGCCGGCATCGAGGAGCGCCGTGCGTTCGCCGTCGTTCCGCGGCCACAGGCGCCCCTGGATCGCTCCACCGAGGCATTTGATCGCCGCCGCCGAGATGACTCCCTCCGGCGTCCCCCCGATTCCCATCAGCATGTCGATTCCCGTCCACGGTCGGCACGCAGCGATCGAGGGAGCCACGTCGCCGTCGCGGATCAGGTTGACGCGGGCTCCAGACGCGCGTAGCTCCGCGATGAGACCGTCGTGACGCTCGCGCTCGAGCACGACGACGGTGAGGTCGCTCACCTTCATGCGCTTCGCCGCGGCCACCGCGCGCACGTTTTCCGTGGGCGACAGGTTCAGATCGATCGCATCTGCGGCCTCGGCTCCGACCGCGATCTTCTCCATGTACAGGGCCGCACCCGGCGAGAGCATCGAGCCACGCTCCGCCACTGCGATCACCGTGATCGCGCCCGGGATGCCAAGTGCTGTCAATCGCGTGCCCTCGAGCGGGTCGACCGCCACGTCGACCTCAGGCCCGAACCCTGCACCTACGCGCTCGTTGTTGAACAGCATCGGTGCCTCGTCCTTCTCGCCCTCACCGATCACGACGACGCCCTGCATCGAGACCGTATTGATCATCCGGCGCATCAGGTCGACGGCGGCCGCGTCGGCTGCGTTCTTGTCACCTCGACCGATCCACCCCGCGGCGCCCATGGCCGCCGCCTCCGTCACGCGCACCAGTTCGAGCGCGAGATTCCGGTCGGGGACGGTTGGATCGGGTGGCGCGCTCATCTCTTCGTAGATCCTATCCCCGCGACGGCCTCGCTGAAACCTCTGTCGGTGGGCGTCCGCACAACAACAAGGACTCCGGCACAGAGGACGAGGGCGCCACCGATGAGCGCCTGTAGCGACACGGGCTGGTCGAGAAGCCACCAGGCGAGGATCACCGCGGATACGGGCTCGAGGAAGGTGAGCACGCCCGCCGTCTGTGCCGTCACGTGCCGTAGCAGCGCAGCGTACGCCAGCGTGGCGAAGCCCGTCAGCACCGCCCCGAGCAGGATCAGGGCCGCCCAGTCCTCCCCGCTCCCCGGCACGGACAGGGCCACGAAGAAGAGTGCTGGTGCGAGCAGGAGGCCACCGCCGAGGCAGTCCCAGAACGCGACGGTGAGCGGTCCGGCCCCTGCGTGGAGGAGCCCCTTCGAGAGAATCAGAAGGATCGCGAAGGTGAGAGCCGACCCCATTCCGCAGGCGACGGCGACCCAGCCGAAAGATCCTCCATCACCTCCCGAGAACGCGACGAGAGCGATCCCCGCGAGACCTGGAACGAGCGCAGCGACCGCGACGCGCGACAGCTTTTCCGGCAGGAACGCAGGTGCCAGCACGGCCAGGAACACCGGCGAGGACGCGAACGTGATCACCGCGAGTGCGACCGACCCTCGCCGCACCGTCTCGAAGAACAGGCACCAGTGCACGGCCTGCACGCAGCCGAGCGCAACGAGCGCCGGGAGATGCCTTCCCGGCCGCAGGAGCCGGGCGTGACCCGTCGCGAGCGCAACGAGGGCAAGCGTGAGCGCAGCGATCACGAGCCGGAAGAACGCGAGCGGGATCGGATCGACCGAGATCGCGCCGGCGATGACCGCGACGAGCCCCCAGGAGACGGCGAGGGCTGCGAGGGCAAGGTTCCAGCGCACGGCCTCCTAGACCGCCCCGTCGTGAGTCACATGCTGTCCGGCGCTTCGACCCCGACAAGGTCGAGGCAGCGGGCAACGACGGACTTCGCCGCTGCGCAGAGCGCGAGGCGAAACTCCTGCTCGGGTGACCCGAGAACCTTGTGATGGTGGTAGAAGCGGTGGAAGTCGTCGGCAAGGCGGATTGCGTACGTCGGGATCGCATGTGGTGCTCGTCGCACCGCAGCCTCGGCTGCGATCCCGGGGAACTCGGCGATCCGCTTCACGAGATCGCGCTCCTCCGGCGCGAGCGGCCCGACCGCCGAGCTCGCTGACGTCCACGCCCCGGAGCCCTCCGGGGCGTTGCGGAGAATGCCGGCGATCCGGGCGTGGGCGTACTGAACGTAGAAGACGGGGTTCTTTGCGGTCTTCTCGGCTGCGAGGTCGATGTCGATCTCGATCGTCTGGTCGTGGCCGCGTGAGACGAGGTACCAGCGGGCCGCATCGACCCCGATCTCCTCGACGAACTCGTCGAGGAAGACGACATCACCACGACGCTTGGACATCTTTGTCGCCTCGCCGGCCTTCGTGAGGTGGACGAGCTGGTAGATCAGAACCTCGAGCGACTCCCTCGGGTGCCCGAGCATGTCGGCGAGCGCCTGGAGTCGGCCGACGTACCCGTGGTGGTCGGCACCGAGGACGTAGACAAGGCGATCGAAGCCCTTGGCGTACTTCCGCCGCACATATGCCGCGTCCGCGGCGAAGTACGTGGGTGCGCCGTCGGTGCGCACGAGAACGCGGTCCTTCTCGTCTCCGTGAGCAGACGTGCGTGCCCAGAGCGCACCGTCCTCCTCGAACGTGTCGAGGAGCGCGATCGCCTCCGGGATCTCGGTCTCGACAACGCTCTGGCGCTCGTACGTGTCGAAGTGGATCCGGAAGCGTTCGAGGCTCGCCTCCATGCTCTCGAGCATCCGCGGCACGGGATCGCCAGGCGTCTTCGCGAGCCCTGCGATGTAGTCCCCGTGATAGCCGTCCTCGGGCGGCTCCTCACCCCTGCGTACGGCATCGACGGACTCGCGGAACTTCTCCATCTGCCCGCCTGCGTCGTTGTAGTAGTACTCGCGCTCGACCGCGTGCCCCGCGAAGGAGAGCAGCCGCGCGACGCAGTCGCCGTAGGCACCGTTTCGCGCGGATGCGACCGTGATCGGGCCTGTGGGATTCGCCGAGACCATCTCGACCTGCACGCGCTCGCGCGTCGTTGCCGAATCACCACCAAAACGATCGCTGTCCGCGAGCACGCCAGCGAGCGTGTCGGTGAACCACGTGTCAGCCAGCTCGAGGTTGACGAACCCCGGCCCTGCCACGGATGCGGAGGCCACGTCGTCGAGCGCGCGCGCCGCGAGCGCGAGCTCCTCCGCGATCTCGCGGGGCGGTCGACGGAGCTGACCGGCGAGCTGCAACGCGACGGTCGTTGCGTAGTCGCCATGCGTGGGATCTCCCGGGCGCTCGAGAACGACGGGGGCGCCGATCGCCTTGCCGAGCGAACGGGAAAGCTTGTCGACGGGATCAGCCACTGGGCGGCTCCCGCGGAGCGAACATCGCCTCGAGACGTTCGACCCGATGGGCCGAACCGGCACCGATCAGGGCGAACTCGGTTGTCACGCTCCGACCGACGCGGCCGAAACCGCGGATGATGATGTGATCACGCAACTGCCCGATGGCTCTCTTCTCCGTCCCTGTCCGAGTAGTCCTCCACGACCCCGCGGGTGATCGACTCGACCACCGCGCCCGCAAGGTAGAGGAAGATTGCCACGCCTGCGAGCAGCAGGACGCGGTAAAGATCTCCGCGGCCGCGCCCTTAGCTCCGAGCCGAGCCCCGTGGGCGGCGACGTGGCGACCGAACGATCGACCGACGAGCCCCGTCCTTCGCCCTTCAGGGCGCCGAAGCCGCGCGTTCCGCTGACGAGCACGGCCACGAAGGCGAGCTGGATCGCTCTCCTCGCCGGTGTCGTTGTC
>NZ_JBDSNT010000037.1:0-26508 GCF_039915195.1 Gaiella sp. | reverse complement strand
TCGTTCTCGGTCGTGCCCTTGAAGTCGAACCAGGGCGTCTTCACAGCGGCCGAACCCAGCGCCTTCTTCAACGCGGCGACGTGTGCCCGCTCGTGAGATCCGACGATGCCCGCGAACTTGCGGACATCTCCCGAGAGGGCGCCCATCCGGACCGCCTCGGTATAGAACGCAGCCTCGAGGTACTCGAGGGTGAGCGCATAGTTGAGGATCGCGACGTCGCCTGCGGTTGCAGCTCCTGCCGGTGCGGCAAGTGCTCCGAGGGCAGCACCACCCCCGACAACGCCTCCTACTGCGAGTGCTGTTTTGCGGAGGAAGCCGGCTCTCGAATCGGCGAACCGCTCGAGCGTATCCATCGCCTCGGCGATCGCACCATCGCGATCGACCTCTGCGAGAGCAAATGCAGGTGTGGATGTGTTTTCGTGAATGTTCATGGTCACCCCGTGGTGAAGCCGGTTGCAGTGACGGCGGACAGGATCTGCGCCTGGGACTTGGCGGGGTCGAACGCGACCGGTGCCGGGTTCTTGCGAGCGATGTCCCGGATCCAGGCGGCGTGACGCGCCTCGACCGATACGACAGACGCCGCAGCAGCGAGAAGCTTCCTCGTCACCCTGGTTCCTTGCCCGTTGTAGGCAGCCACGCCCGTATCTTCGAGCACGATCGAGGTCGCCTGGAACTTCGCCGGGTCGTCCGTGGTGCCCTTGAAATCGAACGTCGGCTTGGCGATCGCCTTGGCCCCGAGCGCGCCCTTCAGGAACGCCACGTGTGCGACTTCGTGTGCCTTGACGACCTTGGCGAACTTCAGCAGCTCGCCTGAAAGTGCACCGCCGGCAACTGCCTGAATGTAGAACTCCGCCTCGAGATACTCGAGCGTGAGTGCGAAGTTGAGGATGTCGACATCCTGTGACGGTGAGGGTGCGGCCGTCACGAGCTTCGGTAGGCCACCGATCACGACACCGCCGACGGCAATCGTGCCGCCGGCCACGAGGCCGCGCTGTAACAAGCTCATCCTGGTTGAGCGAGGGAGGTTGTCGTACGCCTCCATTTCGGCGCCATCGGCGTCGATCACTTCCAGTGTGAGGTGGTCCGACATTGTGGAACCTCCATTGGGTGGACATTCGGCTCGCCCTTGCCAGCCGCTCGTCACATGTACCCTCGCCGACGAACCTGCAAACATTCCGAAACCTCGGCTCCACAGGGTCGGAGTCACGTCTCCGTCGAACGTCTTGGCGGGTCGCGCGGGCGGGCGTTGAGCTCGGCCCACCCGCGCGACTCCGTCGTTCTCCAGCTAGTTCTCGATGTTCCCGCGCCACCCGCCGGCTTCATGGCCCGTCGCCTCGATCATCGTCTTGAACGACTCGAGATCCCCCTTGACCTTGCGGCCGTCGGCGCCCATCATGCTGCCGGCGGATTCCTTCAGACCCTCGGGCTCGTAGTCCATCTGCACCATCACCCGCGTGCGGCTCTCATCGAGCTTGTGGAACGTGACGACGCCATTCGGGCCGTCCTGATCGAGTGCCTTCCACGCCACACGATGGTCGGGATGCTGCTCGGTGATCTCGGCATCCCATTCCCGAACGGAGCCGGCTATCTCTGCGACCCAGTGGAGCTGGGTGTCGGTCTTCTGCTCAACCCGTTCGACTCCGTCCATGAAGTCCGGGAAGGACTCGAACTGCGTCCACTGGTTGTATGCCGTCGCAACGGGGACGTCGATGTCGATCGATTCCTCGATGGTTTTCATTCTTCTTCCTCCCTTGTCTTGGGGGTACGTGGTCCACCAACTTCTTCCCCGGTCGGGGCGCAGGCAAACCGACCCGCAAAAGGTCGCGGGCGACGACAGATGGCGGGGGATCTATGGCGGGGGATCTTCCGCGCCGGAGGCGATACACCGAGCACCCTCGGCTACGACGTGGACACGAACGTTTGGTATCTCAGTCGAGTGGGAATCGTGACGTCATGGGCACTCCCGCGTGTGCTTCGCTTCTCGTTGGTTGGTCTAGTCGGTGCCCGCCTCGGGGGGCGGGCCCGAGGAGACTCGATTGGCGAGCACGGCGTGGGAGAAGTGCGGCTGCAATGCTCGGGGACTGGTGAACTCGAGCTGGCGTAGCCCAACGCGGGCGGGAGAGGATGTCGCCGATTCGGCCGGCATCCATCCCGCCCGCGGCCCTGCAAACGGCGTCGTCAGCGATCCCGTCCGCGACCGCGACCGCGATCTGTGCGGCGGAGCTCTTCGATCCGGCGCCGATCCTGCTTCGTTGGCCGCGCTCCGAGATCGGCGCCGAGTGGGCGGGACAACTTCAGTTCTGCCGATCGCCGTTCGCGGGCGGCGAGGGAATCAGGCGTCTCGCCGTAGAGCGTTTTCGCCACCGTCGCGGAGCCGCGCTTGTCGGCAACGTCCCGTACGACGAGCGTCCACTCGAGCTGACCGATCCGGAGGTCGATCGTGTCGCCGGCCCGGACCTCCTTCGCAGGCTTCACGCGCGCGTCGTTCAGATGGACGCGCCCGCCGAGAACGGCGTCGGTCGCAGCACTGCGCGTCTTGAAGAATCGCGCCGCCCAGAGCCACTTGTCGATGCGGACGGTCTCCACCGCTGCCCGTCCTAGAGCAGCGTGTCGGGCTGGTGTCGCTTCTCTTCCTCGCGCCATTTCGCATGGTACGCCTCGGCGTCGGCGAACTCCTGCCCCGTCCGCGCGATCGTCGCGGCGTCCTCGGTGGCGGGATGCTCGCCCGCGGCCTTCGAGCGCGTGGCTGCACGGTACGCCATGAAGAGCAAGGGGATCACGACGATGACGATGAGAATCACGGGGATGAGCATGGCCGGGAGACTATCGGTCTTCGGGCTCTACAGGCGGCAAGGCCACTGTCCCCCGTTCGGGTGAATTTCACTCCCCCATCTGGTGATTCCGCTCACCTTTCGTAGGGTGTGTCGTATGGGGATGAAAGCGGGGGATGTCGTGCCGGAGAGCTGCGACTGCTGCGGGCACGACGCCGAGGATTGCGGGATGCTCGAGAACGGGTGGGTGAGCGATGCGCAGTTCCTTGCAGGGGGCGGGGTTTACTGCCGAGCGTGTGCGCACCTACTCCGCCTCGTACGCCTCGAGGAGGAGTGCGTGTGGTGTGACGAGCCGATGGTCGAGGAGGAAGCGGCCGAGGCGCGGGGCTGGGTGTACTACGCCGACGAGTTCGGATCTCTCCATCCGTGCTGTCCGGCGTGCCTGGCCCGACGGTTCGGGATCACGGCTCGCGTGTCGCTCGGCCGCGACGGGTAGCCGGACGACGGTTTGAAGCCTTTCGTCACTCTCGAACTGACGTGTCCGCCGACCATTCGAGGTGTGGTTCTCCGAACCATGACACGCGGGCGAGCGTTCTAGCGTCAGGTCATCGGATTGTTCCCTTCGTTAGGAGGCTGCCATGACCGCACCGAACCACCATCAGCTCGTCTTTCCCAATGACTATCGCTACGACGACGCTCGCCGGGCCTGGAACCTCGCCGCCGATCTTCGCCCCGCGGTTGTAGCACTGCCGACCTCCACCGCGGACGTCGTCAACGCTGTCCGCTACGCCGGCGAACGCGATCTGCGCATCGTCGTACAGGGCACGGGCCACGGCGCGATCGTTCACGCACCGCTCGACGGGGCGATGCTCGTCAACATGCGCGAGATGCGCGGAGTCGAGATCGACGCCGCCAACAAGCGTGCACGGCTCGAGGCCGGGGCCCTCTGGGAGGACGTCGTTGTCCCCGCCACCGGGCAGGGCCTGACTGCGCTCCACGGTTCGTCTCCGAACGTCGGCGTCGTCGGCTACTCACTCGGCGGCGGCATCGGCTGGCTGGCACGCATGCACGGCCTCTCGGCCGAGAGCGTGCTCGCCGTCGAGCTCGTCACCGCGGACGGTGCCGTGATCCGGGCCGACCGGACACAGAACACCGACCTCTTCTGGGCGTTGCGCGGTGGCGGCGGCGGTCTCGGCGTCGTGGTCGCTCTCGAGATCGCGCTCTTCGAGGTCGACGACCTCGTCGCGGGGATGATGATCTGGCCCTGGGAGCGGTCCGCAGAGGTGCTCACGCGGTACGCCGAGTGGGCGGAGACGGCGCCGAACTCGGTCAGCGCATCGGGTCGGATGCTCCAGATCCCGCCGTTGCCCGAGATTCCCGAGTCGATCCGCGGTCGACAACTCGTCGTCATCGACGGCGCGGTTCTCGGGACAGAGGCAGAGGCGCAGGAGATCCTCGCGCCGCTGCGCGCTCTCGGCCCGGAGATCGACACGTTCGGGGCGGCACCGCTCGACTCGTTGATCCGGCTGCATATGGATCCAGAGCCGCCGATGCCCACGAAGGGCGATGGAGTCATGGTCGATGCGCTCGACTCCGAGGCGATCGAGGCCCTGGTCGAGATCGCTGGCCCAGGCACCGAATCGCCGCTCATCATCGTGGAGCTCCGCCAACTCGGCGGGGCGTTGCGGGAGCGGAAGCCGGGTGCCGGCGTCCTCGGCTCGCTGGACGGTTCGTTCGCGTTCTTCGCGGCAGGCGTCCCGCTAGGCCCCGAGGTCGCCGAGGAGATCGAGCTGAGGATCGACGCGTTGAAGGAGGCACTCGCACCCTGGACGCGGGAGAAGCCGTACCTCAACTTCGCCGAGAAGCGCGTTGCGATAGGCGACGCGGTTGGTGCGGAGTCGTTCGCGAGGCTCGAGACGGTCAAGGCCGCGGTCGATCCACACGGCCGCTTCCGCTCCGGTCACGCGTTCACCGCAACCCCGCCCCTCGAGGTCACGCGGGCCGCGTAGCTCGGCCGGTCGAAGCCTGTCGCCGTCGCGGCGGCAGGCTTCGACAGCTCTAGAGCTGTGGGGCAAATCGCCCCGAACATGCGCTCAGCTCAGCTCAGTTGCTGCTCGGGTCTGGTGGCATCAGGGCGAGCACCGCGAACGCGCCGCCCTTGCGGCGCAGTACGACACTCCAGAGGTGCTCGGGCTCGGCCGTGAAGACGTCCTCCGGGATCGCCGACTCCAGGATCCAGGATCCCTCCTCTATCTCCTCCTCGAGCTGGTTCGGTCCCCAGCCCGCGTACCCGGCGAAGACTCGGGCGCGGCTCAGGCTCGCGATGTCCGCGGCCGTTTCGATCTCGCCCGGGAGGAACCCGATCGAGCCGAGTACGAGCGAGGCGGCCTCGGTTCGGTCGCCGAAGTCCCCGAGGACGACGATCGCCTGGGGTTGCACCGGCCCACCGACGTGCACGAGCTCCCCCTCGTCGACGAGGTCCGCGAGGGGTGGGACGGCGTCTGCGACGGACACCGGCGAAGGCCGGTTGAGGATCACGCCCATCGCTCCCTCCTCGCCGTGTTCGCCGACGAGGATCACGCTGCGCCGGAAGTTCGGGTCGAGCAGGCCGGGACCGGCGATGAGGAGCTGTCCACGGAGAGATTCCACGGCACCATTGTGACTGTCGCCGCAGCAGGCGGGACGCGTAAGATCTCCTCGTGAATCTCGCGAACCCGGCACCCGTCCTCCACGAAGGCCCCCTACCATGAGCTGGCGGTGCAGGCTGTTCGGTCACACGGTGCCGAAGGCCCGCTGGTTCTTCCTGACGGAGCGCTTCCAGCGCTGCGAGCGCTGCGGCGAGCGGGTCGCGCCAAAAGGCTGAGCGCGGCTCGGAGTCCGGCGGTCAGGCGTCGAGCGCGGCGCGCAGTGAGGCGACGTAGGCCCCTAGCGCCTCTGGCCCGTCCTCGGCCACCTGCACCGCGCGTGAGCCGACAACGATGCCATCGGTGAGGTCGGCCGCTGCGCGGGCCTGCTCGGGCGTCGAGATGCCGAAGCCGGCGAACAGCGGTACGTCTGTGAGAGCCCGCGTTCGGGTGGCGAGCCCGGCGAGGGCGCCCGAGAGCTCGGTGCGGGCGCCCGTCGTGCCGGTGAGCGTGACGAGGTACAGCCACCCGTCGGTCTCGGCAGCGGCGATCGCGATCCGTTCATCAGTGGACGTGGGGGCGACGAGCTGAACTCGTCGCAACTCGGGGCGTGAGCCCGCGGCGGTATCGGCGATGATGAAGCTCGTCGCACCGGCGGCCCGCGCGTCGGCCTCGAAGCGCTCCCAGCCGTACGCCTCGAGCAGCGAAGCGTAGGTCATCGGAATCAGAGGCGTGGCGCCGACGAGAGCACGCGTGGCGGCAACGCACTCCAGGCACGCGGCCGTACGCATTCCTGCAGCGAGTGCCTTCTCGGCCGCGGCGCGGATCACAGGCCCGTCCGCGAGAGGGTCGGAGAAGGGGAAGCCGATCTCGATGATGTCCGCGCCACCCGCAACCGCGGCCTCGGCCAGGGCGGGCGTCTCTGCGCCGGCCATCAGGTAGATGACGAGCGTCTTGCTCACGATGTCCGTCCCAACGCCGCCAGTACCTCGGCGAGATCCTTGTCGCCTCGGCCCGAGAGGCAGACGGCGATGTACTCAGCGTCGATGTCGTCGATGACGGCAAGCGCGTGGGAGGACTCGAGAGCCGGGATGATCCCCTCGGTGCGCGAGAGCCGCTGGAACGCGTCGAGCGCCTGTTCGTCCGTGCAGGGGATGTACTCGGCGCGTCCTATGTCGCGCAGATAGGCATGCTCGGGGCCGACACCCGGATAGTCGAGACCAGCGGAGATCGAGTGGGCGTCGGCGATCTGCCCGTCGGAGTCGGCAAGGATCGATGACCGCGAGCCATGGAGGACACCCGTGCGGCCACCGCCGAGCGACGCTGCCTCCGCAGCCTCGACGCCGATCAGGCGCACCCCGGCGTCGTCCATGAATCCCGCGAACATGCCGATCGCGTTCGACCCGCCGCCAACGCACGCGACAACGACGTCGGGAAGCGCCCCTTCGACCTCGAGCAGCTGCTCTCTCGCCTCGCGTCCGATCACCGCCTGCAGTTCGCGCACGATCTCGGGATAGGGAGCGGGGCCGACGCACGAGCCGATCACGTAGTGCGTCGTCTCCACGTTCGTGATCCAGTCGCGGATCGCCTCGCTCGTGGCCTCCTTCAGCGTCTTCGTACCGAACTCGACCGGAACGACCGTGGCGCCCATCAGGTGCATGCGCTCGACATTCGGTGCCTGCCGCCGCATGTCTTCGGAGCCCATGAAGACGACACACTCGAGCCCGAACCGCGCGCAGGCCGTCGCTGTTGCGACGCCGTGCTGCCCGGCGCCCGTCTCGGCGATGATTCGCGACTTGCCGAGTCGCTTCGCGAGAACGACCTGACCGAGAGCATTGTTGATCTTGTGGGCGCCTGTGTGGTTGAGGTCCTCACGCTTGAGGTAGAGCCTCTTGCCCGGTGCGAACCGGGGCGCGAGCGTGATCGGTGACGGTCGGCCCGTATAGGTGCGTCCGAGGTGCTCGACCTCGGCGAGGTACGCCGGATCGGCGAGCGCCTCCGCCCATGCCTCGGTCAGCTCGTCGAGAGCGGGAATCAGCGTCTCGGGCACGTATCGGCCTCCGTAGGGGCCGTAGGTCTCCGTCGTTGTCATGAGCGGGCTGCCTCCACGTATTGCCTCACCTTGTCATGGTCCTTGATCCCCGGTGACGACTCGAGCGACGACGCCGCATCGACGGCCCAGGGTCGTACAGCAGCGATCGCCTCTCGAACGTTTTCGGGGCCGAGACCGCCGGCGAGCACGACGCGTCCCTCTACCTCCGCTGCGCGTGCCCAGTGATCGGGATCGGTGCCCTCCCAGGGAAGATCGAGCAGGCGCGCTACCTCGACGCCTTCGCGCAGCAACGCAGCTTCACGCCCCCTGACCTTGCCGTCCTCGACCGTGTGCACCTGATCGAGGTCGGCGACGGAGTTGCCGGCCTCTCCGACCCACACGGCGACGGAGAGCATCCCCTCGGGCACCGGGAGCACTTCGGTCGCTGCTCGGGGGCTCTCGGGCGCGAGGACGAAGCCGGCAAGATCGGCTCCGGCCCCGACGGCGGCTGCGACGTCCTCCTCGCGCGTGAGCCCACATACCTTGACGAGGGGGCGCGAGAGCAGCTCGCGCAGCTTCGCTCCCGGATCTGCGGCCCGCATCAGCGTCGAGCCGACGAGCACCGCGGCAGCTCCCGCTAGCTCGGCTGCCGCGCCCTGCGCGCGGGTTGCGATGCCACTTTCGGCGATCGCGATCCGATCGGCGGGAATCCGTGCCACGAGCTCGAGCTGAGTCCGACGGTCGATGGCGAAGGTGGAGAGATCGCGGGCGTTGACACCGAGTACGGGTGCCCCGAGCGCGATACCCCGATCGAGCTCCTCGGCATCATGTGCTTCCACGAGCGTGTCGAGACCGAGCCTCGCAGCGACCTGCATCAGGTGGGCGACCTGGGCATCGTCGAGATCGCGGAGCAGCAGCAGCACCGCGTCGGCGCCCGCGTCGCGCGCTGTCTCGAGATGCTCGTCGGTCGAGAAGAACCCCTTCGCGAGGAGTGGGGCGGTGGTCGCGGCGTGTGCTGCTCGCAGATCGTCCCACGTGCCACCAAAGCGTTCGTCGACGAGCACCGAGATGGCCGCTGCGCCAGCAGCCGCGTAGGCGGGCGCGATCACGGCCGGGTCGGCATCCGGGCGCAGGTCGCCTGCCGACGGCGAACGGCGCTTGATCTCGGCGATCGCACCGAGGCCGGGCTGCGCGAGCGCGTCGTTGAACCGCCCCATCAGGCTGGCTCTGCGTTCGAGAACCTGATGAGCGCATCGAGGCGGCTCGCAGCCGCTCCCGAGTCGATCGCCTCGCCGCCGAGCCCAAGCCCCTCGCCGAGATCGTCAACGAGGCCGGCGGCGACGAGCGCAGCGGCCGCGTTGAGAAGGACGGCGTTGCGGCGTCCACCTCGCTCACCCGCGAGCACGGAGCGAATCGTGGCGGCGTTTTCCGCAGCCGTGCCACCCTTCAGCTCTGCGGGATCCGTGGGCTCGATCCCGAGGTCGCGCGGGTCGAGCTCCCATTCACGAACGTCGCCGTCGGCGACCTCGACGACCAGGCTCGTCCCGGAGGGAGAGAGCTCATCGAGCCCGCCCTCGCCGTGGACGACGAACGCGCGCCGTGACCCGAGCTCGGCGAGCGCCTCGGCATAGGTCGCCGCGAGGCCCGCGGAGTAGACGCCGAACACTCCGTCGCGCGCTCCTGCCGGGTTCGCGAGCGGCCCGAGAACGTTGAAGACGGTGCGGATCCCGAGCTCCTGCCTCACCGAGGCGACATGCCGCATCGCCGGATGGTGGGCACGCGCGAACATGAAGCCGAAGCCGAGCTCGTCGATCGAGTGCGCGATCCGCTCGGGTGACTGCTCGAGCACGATGCCGAGCTCCTCGAGCACGTCCGCGGAACCGGCCGCCGAGCTCGCGGCACGGTTGCCGTGCTTCGCGACGGCGGCGCCGGCTGCTGCAGCCACGATCGCGGCTGCTGTCGAGATGTTGAACGTGCCGGCGCCGTCGCCTCCGGTACCGACGATGTCGACGACCGGTGAGCGGGTTGGCCGGACCGGAACGACGTGCTCCCGCATTGCCTCGGCGAAGCCCGCGATCTCGTCGGCGGTCTCGCCTTTCGTTCGCAGGGCGACGAGGAACCCGGCGATCTGAGCGGGAGTTTCCTCGCCGTCCATGACAGAGCCCATCAGCTCGCGCGCATCGGCACGCGAGAGATGGTGCCCGTCGAGCAGGAGCTGGATCGCCGGGCCGACGATCACGTTTGCTCCAGGAAGTTCTTCGCCATTGCAGGCCCGAGCGGAGTGAGCACGCTCTCGGGGTGGAACTGGACTCCCTCGATCGGCAGGTCGACGTGGCGCACGCCCATCACCTCGCCGTCCGCGGTGTGCGACGTGATGGTCAGTTCGACCGGAACCTCGAGCGCTGCGAGCGAGTGGTAGCGCCCGACCTCCACCTCGGGAGGAAGGCCCGCGTACACGCCTAGCCCATCGTGCTCGATCGCGCTCGCCTTTCCGTGGAGCAGCGCCTTCGCGTGACCAACCGTTCCACCGAATGCCTCGACGATCGCCTGGTGCCCGAGGCACACGCCGAGCGTCGGCATCGTCGGGCCGAGCGCGCGAATCAGCTCGATCGAGACACCCGCCGTGTCCGGGCGGCCGGGACCGGGGGAGACGACAAGGCGGTCGTACCCCCCGCCGCGAGCCTGTTCGACGGTGACCGCGTCGTTCCGCACCGTCACGACCTCGGCCCCGAGTTCCTCGAAAAGGTGGACGAGGTTGTAGGTGAACGAGTCGTAGTTGTCGATCATCAAGAGTCTCATGTCGGGAACTCCACTTCAGCGAGATCGATTGCCGCCTCGAGCGCGGCGAGCTTCTTCAGGCACTCCTCGTGCTCGGACTCGGGGTCGGAGTCTGCAACGACGCCGGCACCCGCCTGGAGGTACGCGACGCCGTCCGAGATGACCATCGTGCGCAACGCAATGCAGGCGTCCATTGTCCCATCCGGGAGGGAGTACAGCACGGCGCCACCGTAGGGGCCGCGGCGGAAGCCCTCGAGATCCGAGATCAGCTGCATCGCGCGCACCTTCGGAGCCCCGCTGACGGTTCCCGCGGGGAAGCACGCACGGAGCACCTCGAACGGTGTCACACCATCACGCAGTTCCCCGACGACCTCCGAAACGAGGTGGGAGACGTGTGAGAACCGCTCGACCTCCATGTCACGCGAGACGTGCACCGTGCCCGCCTTGCACACCCGCGAGAGGTCGTTGCGCCCGAGATCGACGAGCATGACGTGCTCCGCGCGATCCTTCTCCGACGAGAGGAGCCGCTCGACGTCTCCCTCGGTGGGCTCGGTCGTGCCGGCTATGGGGCAGAGGCTGGCGTGGCCGTCCTCGCAGGCGACGAGCCTTTCGGGCGAGGAGCCGACGAGAGCGATCCCGTCGAGCTCGAGCAGGAAGAGGTACGGGGACGGGTTCACGCGTCTGAGGGCGCGGTAGATGTCGAGTGGTGAGGCGGACGTGGGCCGCTCCGCCCGCTGCGATGGAACGCACTGGAAGACGTCGCCCTCGACGATGTGCTCCTTCACGCTGTTGACCATTTCGATGTAGCGCGCGCGCTCCGGCGAGCGGCGGATCGGGCCGGCCGTTCCGCGCGGCTCGCGTCGCCACGCGATGCCACCCTCGAGGCGGCCGGCGATCTCCTCGGCGTCCCCCGCGAGCACCTCGGCGACGCAGGCACCGTGATCGAAACGAACGAGGGTCTCGCACACGATCAGGCGGCTCTCGGGGAAGGCCCTCCCTTCTGCCGGCAGCGCGACGGAGGGCTCGAGCCGCGCCGCGTGGTCGTAGGCGAGATAGCCCACGATCGGAAGCCCGAGCTCTGAGGCTTCGTCGAACTCGACGATGCGCGAGCCTGCACCCATCCACGAATTGCGCCCGAGGCGGCCGCGCTCGACCGATTCCAGAATGAAGCTCGCGCTGCCTGCGTCACGCAGGCGCAGATAGGCGGCAAGCGGTGTCAGCAGGTCGGTGTTGATCGTCGCTTTCATCGTCGCTCTCGGGTCTCCGGTTCGAGGGATTCAGGGTACGAAAAAGGCCTCCGCAGAGGCCCTGGTCGGCGAGTCGGGTTGTCGTCGCGCGTCAGCGCACGCTCCCGCATCGCCCGTGGCGCCACCAGCCGAGGTCTCGGGTCGACGTCATGCCTCGACTCTACCGGCAGTGTGCGGTCGGCGGCAAGCCGCCAACATGCCTTCCTGTCTTACACCCCTCGCGGCGCTGCGTCGTCGAGGACGGAGCGCATGAGGTCGCGGATGGAGAGAATCCCGACGACCTTTCCCGCATCGACGACGGGGAGGTGGCGAAAGCCACCGTGGATCATGAGTACGGCAGCATGCTCGGCCGTGTCGTCGGGCTCGATCGTCTCGGGGCCACGGGTCATCCATTCGCCGACGACTGAATCCGAGGTGAGACCGGCAGCGACTGCGCGCAGCACGTCGCGCTCCGTGAAGACCCCGACGAGCCGATCCCCTTCGAGCACGAGGACGGCCCCCACGCGGCGGTCGTTCATGCTGCGCACCGCGTCCTCGAGAGGGACGTTCCCTTCGACGGTGAGCAGGTCTCCCGCCATGATGTCCGAGACGCGTTGCATTCGAGGAGTGTAGGGACTCGCGCTCACGCTTCCAAGTAGCCTTGAGTCATGCCGATCCCGTCGCTTCTCGAGGAGCTGCTCGTCGCGCACGGCCTGTCGGGCTCGGAGGACGCCGTGCAGGCGATCGTCCGTCGCGAGGCCGGGGCGATCGGTGCCGAGATCACAACGGACGTTCTCGGGTCAACCGTGGCGCGCGTCCGCGGGTCGGGGTCGGCTCGATTGCTGGCGTTGTTCGCGCACTCCGACCAGATCGGGATGGTGATCCGGGGCGCGAAGGACGACGGCTTGCTCACGGTGGCGAAGCTCGCCAGCTGGCGTCCACAGGATGCATTCGGCCAGCGAGTGCGAGTCATGACGTCGGGGGGCGAGGTTCGCGGCGTCGTCGTCTCTCCCCACGAAGGCGAGGTCCTCTGGGATACCCTGCGGATAGACATCGGTGCTGCGGATGGTGACGAGGCGCTCGAGCTCGTGCGGCCGGGCGACGGCGTCGTCCTCGTTGGCCCGGCGGAAGAGCTGCCGAATGGCCGCGTACTCTCGGGTGCGCTCGATAATCGAGTCGGAGTCTTCGCCTGCCTCGATGCGCTGAGCCGCATCGCCGCCGAGCCGCCCGAGTGGGACGTCGCGGTCGTCGTGTCGGTGCAGGAGGAGAGCGAAACTCACGGAGGCGCCAAGGTTGTCGCGGAGCGACTCTCCCCCGACGTTGCAATCGCCGTCGACGTCACCTACGCGGGCGACGCACCGGGAACGGCGCCGTGGGGCGACGTGCGGCTTGGGGGAGGCCCAACGGTCTTTCGAGGCCCCGTGGTCAGCCCCGTTGTCGGAGAAGGCCTGCTCGCCGTCGCTGCTGCAGCCGGGATCGACGTGACGATCGAGTCCGGGTCCTCGACCTACAGTGATGCAGACGACATCTTCTCCGCCGGCGGAGGCGTCGCAACGCAGATCGTCGGCATCCCGCTCCGTTACATGCACACCGCCGGCGAGATCGCACAGCTGTCGGACGTCGACGCAACATCGCGCCTGCTCGAAGCGTACGCCCGGTCGTTGGCTGCCGAGTCGTCCTTCCTTCGTTAGAGCGGCAGCCTCGGGTATCCGACGCGGTACCCTGGGCGTGATGAGTCGCTCCGTGATCGTGTCTGCTGTCAGGACGCCGTTTGGCAGGCTTGGCGGCTCGCTCGCCAAGCACCGCGCGACGGAGCTCGGGGCGATCGCGATCAGAGCGGGCCTCGAGCGCTCCGGCATCGATCCGGTCGAGGTCGGCTATGTCGTGATAGGACAGGCGCTTCAGGCGGGAGTCGGGCAGGCGCCGGCGCGTCAGGCTGCGATCGGTGCGGGGATCCCGATCGAGGTGCCGGCCGACACGATCAACAAGGTCTGTGCATCGTCGCTCCGGGCGATCGCGCTCGCCGACCTCATGGTTCGCGCCGGCCAGCACGATGTTGTCGTGACGGGCGGAATGGAGTCCATGTCGCAGGCCCCGTACCTCCTGCCGAATGCGCGATTCGGCTACCGGCTCGGTAACGGCGTCGTGATCGACCACATGGTCTTCGACGGGCTGACGTCGACCTTCGACGGCGACCACATGGTCGTGCAGGCGTCGCGCGTCTCCCGGGAGCTCGGGATCACCCGTGAGGCGCAGGACGCCTGGGCTGCCCGCTCGCAGGCGCGTGCCGCCGCTGCGCAGGACGCCGGGTACTTCGCCGAGGAGATCGTGTCCGTGGGCGACGTCCACCTCGACGAGGCGATCAGGCGCGAGACGACGGTCGAGACGCTGGCCACGCTCAGCCCGATCTTCGACCCGGAGGGGACGACGACAGCGGGCAACGCTCCGGGCGTGAACGACGGTGCATCGTGCGTTGTCGTGTGCTCCGAGGACTTCGCGAGATCGCACGGGCTCGACGTGCTCGCCACGATCGTCGGCCAGGCAGCGGTGGCAGACGATTTCGCCTACCTCGCGAGGACACCGGCGAACGCGGGAGCCCTGGCGCTCGAGCAGACAGGGCGGAGAGCGGCGGATGTCGCCCGCGTCGAGATCAACGAGGCCTTCTCCTCGGTCGCGAGCCACTCGACCCGCATGCTCGGTGTCGACGAGGGGATCGTCAACGTGAACGGCGGTGCGGTCGCACTCGGGCATCCGATCGGTGCCTCGGGCGGCAGGATCATCACGACGCTCGTCCATGAGCTGCGCCGCTCCGGCGGCGGGATCGGGCTCGCAGCGATCTGCTCGGGCGGCGGTCAGGGTGACGCCCTGTTGGTCGACGTCTGATCCGGGTAGCGCTCACCGGGCTCCTCGGAGCACTTATCGTCACCGGGTCTGCGCAGGCCTTCACGTGCCCTGCGACTCCGATCGACCAGCGCATTGCCGCCGCGGAAGTGGTGTTCGTCGGGCGTTCGACGGGTTTCACGCCGGTCGCAGGCGAGGGGATCCCGCAGCGGCTCTACCGGTTCAAGGTCGACCAGGAGGTGAAGGGCGACCTGGGTCGCACGGTCGACGTCCGCATCCCGGTCAAGCGCTCGAACGGCGGTCAGGTCGTGGCCGAGGACGTCGCCGCGGGGATTCTCATGAATCAGGTCGGTGGGGGCTGGTTCACGACCCGCTGCGGCATCACAGATCCCGGCGCCGTTCTTGCCGAGATCGATCAGCAGAAGGGCAATCCGATCCGCCTCGTGATCGGCGTCCTCATTCTCGGCGCGGTGCTCGCGTACTCGATCCGGCGGGTGAAGCGGCGCGACCCACAAGCTAGTCTCCGGCGATGAGCTTCGAGCGTGTTCTCGTCGTCGGTGCCGGCCAGATGGGTGCCGGGATCGCGCAGGTGGTGGCGGCGTCCGGCCGCGATGTCCTGCTCCACGATCCGTTTCCCGGTGCGGTCGAACGAGGGCTCGCGGGTATGCGCAAGAGCCTCGAGAAGCTCGAGGCAAAGGGGGGAGCGCCGGCGGCGGACGTGCTCTCCCGCGTGAGCAAGAGCGCCGACCTGGTCGCCGCTGACCTGATGATCGAGGCGATCGTCGAGGACGCGGCGGCGAAGGAGGACGTCTTCCGCGCCGCCGACGGGGTTTTCCCGGAGGGCGCCATCCTCGCGTCCAACACGTCGTCGATCCCGATCACGTCACTTGCTGCGGTCACGCGGCGGCCAGAGCGCGTGATCGGCATGCACTTCTTCAACCCGGTGCCGATGCTGCAACTCGTCGAGGTGATCCGTGGCCTCCAGACATCTGACGAGACTGCGGCGCAGATCGTCCAACTCGCCCGCGATCTCGGCAAGGTGCCCGCCGAGGCGCACGACTTTCCCGGTTTCGTCTCGAACCGGATCCTGATGCCGTTCATCAACGAGGCCGTTTATGCGCTGATGGAAGGCGTGGCCGAGGCCGAGGCGATCGACACCATTGCGAAGCTCGGGTTCGCCCACCCCCTCGGCCCGCTCGCGCTCGCCGATCTGATCGGGCTCGACACGTGCGTCGCGATCATGGACGTGCTACACACGGGGCTCGGCAACCCCAAGTACGCACCGTGCCCGATGCTGCGGCAATACGTCGCCGCCGGACGGCTCGGTCGTAAGAGCGGCCGCGGCTTCTACGACTACGCATGAGCGCTATCGATCCTC
Organism: Gaiella sp.; assembly: GCF_039915195.1. Taxonomy (GTDB): domain Bacteria; phylum Actinomycetota; class Thermoleophilia; order Gaiellales; family Gaiellaceae; genus Gaiella. The sequence continues at coordinate 10,858 of NZ_JBDSNT010000037.1, read as the reverse complement.
GGCTTCGAGCGCACCTCGAGATCGGGGAGTCGTCCGACGAACGCTTCGTCGAAGCAGCATTTGAGCTCGTTCTCCGTCGTCCTCCGGATACCGACGCGCGAGAAATCGCTCTCTCCCGCTTCGCTGACGGGACGCTCTCCCGCGCCGCCCTGCTTCGCGATCTCGTCACGGCGCCGGAGTTCGACCGGGTCCGCCAGTTGGACGACGTGATCGCGTTTGCCCGGGGTGCCCGGACGAGAGGGGAGCGGCCGCGGCACCTGCTGGCCTCGCCCGGTACCGACGAGCGGCTTATCGAGGTTCCGTGGGTTCTTTCTCGGCTTCGCTCGGGGTGCGTACTCGAGGTCGGATACGCGTTTGCCGAGCCCGCCTACCTCGCCGGGCTCGTCGAGGCTGCGCCAGAGGAGCTCGTCGGCGTCGATCTCGCCGAGGCAGAGGTGCCGGGGTTCGAGACTGTCTCCGCCGACGCACGAGAACTCCCGTTCCCCGACGGCTCATTCGACCAGATCCTGCTCGTCTCGACACTCGAGCACATCGGGGCGGACAACGAGCTCTACGGCTCACCGGCCTCGCCGGACGAAAATGGCCGCCGAGCGGCGCTCCGGGAGCTTCGCCGTGTCCTCCGGCCGGACGGCAGCCTCCTCGTGACCGTACCCCTCGGTGAGCCCGGGGATCACGGCTGGTTCAGGCAGGACGACATCGGCGGTTGGACGCAGCTTTTCACCCGAGCCGGGTACTTCGTCGAGGAGCAGGAAGCGTACGAGCTCGGCGAGGAGGGTTGGCGCTCCGCTCCCACGTTCGACCCGCGCGGCGTCGTGTACGGCACGCGCGGGCCAGCTGCATCGGCCGTGCTCTGCGTAGAGCTCAGTCCGCGCCGAGTGCGACGACTCATATCCCCCGGCGGTGTCCGACGGACGGCACGGCGTCGACTTGGGCCGCGTTATAGGCGGCTACGAGGCGTGTAGGTCGGTCGGCGCTGTGAAGCGCGGACCATCACCCCACGCCCAAACTATACTCGCGGCCGATGGAGTTCTCGCTCACGACCGAGCAGCGCGAAGTTCAGGCGCTTGCTCGGGCCTTCGCCGACGGTGAGATCGCGCCTCAGGCTGCCGGCTGGGACCGGGAGCACACGTTCCCCCGCGCGGTCTTCTCCAGGCTCGGCGACCTCGGACTGATGGGCGTCTGCGTGCCGGAGGAACTCGGCGGCGCAGGAGCGGACTTCCTCTCGTACATCCTCGTGCTCGAGGAGCTCTCGCGGGCGGATGCCGGCGTGGGCGTGACGGTCGCCGTCCACACGAGCGCCGTGACGCTTCCGCTCATCGCGTTCGGTACACCCGCTCAGAAGGAACGGTTCGTGCCGGAGCTTGCTGCCGGACGCGTTCTAGGTGCGTTCGCGCTCACCGAGTCGGGGTCGGGGTCGGACGCGGGCTCACTTCGAACTGCGGCAACGCCCGATGGTGGCGGCTGGACGATCACCGGCGAGAAGCAGTGGATCACGAACGGCAGCCACGCAGGGACGTTCCTCGTCTTCGCCCGCACCGACGCGACCATCGGCGGCCCGCGCGGGGTGAGTGCGTTCGTCGTCGACGGCTCCGATATCGAGGTCACCAGGGAGGAGGAGAAGCTCGGGCTGAATTCCTCGTCGACTGCTGACCTGCGGATCGCGGGGGTGCTCGTCGGCCGGGACAGGCTGCTGCACGAGGAGGGTCGTGGATTTGCGGTGGCGATGGCGACGTTGGACGGCGGGAGGATCGGGATTGCAGCCCAGGCGGTGGGGATCGCGCAGGCCGCGTACGACGTTGCTCTGAACTACGCCCGGGAGCGGGAGCAGTTCGGCTCCCGGATCGCCGATTTCCAGGCGATCCAGTTCAAGCTCGCCGACATGGCGACCGAGATCGACGCCGCAAGACTCCTGACGTATCGCGCGGCCTGGCTCAAGCAGCAGGGGCTTCCACACACGCTTGCGGGCGCCCAGGCGAAGCTCTTCGCGTCGGCAGTCGCTCGACGGCAGACCGGCGAGGCTATCCAGGTGCTCGGCGGCTACGGGTACACGAAGGAGTTCCCGGTCGAGCGCTACTACCGGGACGCCAAGATCACGGAGATCTACGAAGGGACGAGCGAGATCCAGCGCATCGTGATCGCCCGGCACATCCTTGCGCAGCAGGACGTCGGAGCGCCGGCGAGCCCAGCCTCGACGTCCGGCTAGGCTGGATCCATGTCTCGTGCCGCCGATGAACCCGTGCGCCTGACGCGGATCTATACGCGCGGCGGCGATGCCGGTGAGACCTCGCTCGGTGACGGATCGAGGGTCTCGAAGCTCGATGCCCGGATCGGTGCGTACGGCACGACCGACGAGCTCAACTCGCTCCTCGGTGTCGTCCTCGCTGGCGACTGCCCGCCCACGATCCGTGAATCCCTCGAGCTCGTTCAGAACGAGCTGTTCGACGTCGGTGCCGATCTGTGCGTTCCGCTCTCCGTCGAGGGCAGGTTGCGCGTGACACAGGAGATGGTCGACCGTCTGGAGGCGCTGTGCGACTCGTTCAACGAGTCCCTGCCGGAGCTCAAGAGCTTCGTTCTGCCCGGCGGAACGGCGGTTGCAGCCGGTCTTCACGTGGCGCGCACTACGTGCAGGCGAGCCGAGCGCGAGGCGATCGCCTCCGGCCTCGAGCACGGCGTCAACCCTCTCGTGACGGTCTACCTCAACCGGCTCTCCGACCTGCTCTTCATTCTCGCCCGCGCCGCGAACGCACTCGCGGGAGCGGACGAGCCGCTGTGGAAGCCGGGAGCGACGCGGTAGCAGGCCGTTCGATCTGACCTCGTCGACAAACGCCGCTACAGGGCGAGCGAGACTGCGGGCCAGCTGTGGGTGAGCCAGCGTCCGAGCTCTGGCGCCGGAAGGGCCGACTGTGCGTAGTACCCCTGAGCTCGATCGCAGCCCATTGTCGCCAGGGCGTCCCAGGCGGTCTTGCTCTCGATCCCTTCTGCGACCGTCTCGAGACCGAGATCGGTTGCAAGGCGGAGGAGGTTGTGAACGATCGCGTCGTCGGCACCACCCTGGCCGATCCCTCTCACGAACGTGCCGTCGATCTTCACCTCGGTGAGCGGCAGCGTCCGGAGCGCAGCGAGTGACGATGCGCGACCGAAGTCATCCAACGAGATCTTGATCCCGGCCGAGACGAGGCGATCGAGCACCTTCCTGTCGAGCTCCGCGCCGGCTCCCGGCCCGGCAGGAACGACCTCGAGCGTCAGACGCTCGGGTCGAACGTCCGACCCGGCGAGGAGGCCGAGGATCCCGTCCGCTAGCACGCCGTCGTCGATCGTTCGGTACGGAACGTTGATGGAGATGCCGATCTCGCCGGCGTACGCGCTCCACGCATGGGACTCGCGGAGTGCTTCTGCAAGCACATGGAGCGTCAGGGTCCTGATCAACGGCGTCCGCTCGACGTGTGGGACGAACTCCACGGGCGAGAGCAGCCCGCGGTCAGGGTGGTTTCGGCGAACGAGCGCCTCGACCCCGCTGACGGCGCCGCTCCCGAGATCGAGAACAGGTTGATAGTGGACGACGACCTCACTTCGCTCGAGCGCGAGTTCGAACTCGCGGACGATTCCCGCATCGAGCGAGACGCGCCGCGATGCGGCCGACGTCTCTCCGGCATCTCGTTTCGTGGCGAACATCTGCACGTCTGCGCGTCCGAGCAACTCTGTGGGCGTGGCTCCGTCGGTCGGGAAGAGTGCCCAGCCGATCGAAGCATCGATCTCGACCACGCTGCCACTGACCTGGTACGGCCGTCGCAACGACTGGCGGAGCCGACCGACGAGCGCGGCAGCCTCCTCCTCGGTGCGCGTGTCGCTGGAAAGGACAACGAACTCGTCGCCCCCGACCCGCGCAACGGTGTCGCTGGCACGAACGACAGATTCGAGTCGTCGCGCGAGGGTCTGAAGCACCTGGTCGCCTGCCTCGTGACCCCGGATGTCGTTGACCTCCTTGAACCCATCGAGGTCGACGACCATCAGGGCGAAGGCGTCGGCAGTGCGACGGGCACGTTCGAGGGCTCTGTCGATGCGGTCATCGAGGAGCGCCCGGTTTGGAAGGCCGGTGAGCCCGTCCCGGAGCGCGAGTGATTCCGCCGCGTCGGCCCGAGTCGCGAGTCTGAGCACGAAGAGAGACGCGACTGTCGCCGCGACGCTCGTGACGACGACGATCGCGACCCAGCTCGACTCGAGTGCCGCCGTCGCCCCACCCACGACCGCCAGCGCCGCAGCCGCTCCCGCAGCCATTGCGCCCAACGCCCGCACGCCGTTCGTCCTTCTCGAGGAGTTCATGAATCCGCAACTTCTTTCTCCGCCGCTCACCTAACCGGTGACGGGGCGGTCCGCAGTTGGCTCACCATATGAGTACGTGTGACCGGCGTCCGTCACCCGATCGGGCGATGCGCATCCCTCGGACGAGTGCACTCTTCCGTCGACGGCGCGCAGGATCTCGCGTCACCGAGGGGAATCGATGTTCGTAGTGATGTCGCACGCTCCATCTCGGCTTCGCCTTACCGCCGGTCTCGCGCTCGTCGCGTTGGTCGTCGCCTGCTTCGCAGTGTTCGGACTCTCGGCTGAGGCGGTCGTCAACGCGTTCGGGTGTGCGGTTCTCGTCGCAGTAGCGGTCACCGATCTGGAGCGGAGAATCGTGCCGAACCGGATCATTCTCCCGGCCCTCGTCGTCGCGCTCGTCGTGCAGACAGCGCTCGATCCGTCGGCCGAGTGGGGTATTGCCTCCGTCGCTGCTGGCGGGTTCTACCTCGTCGCCGCGCTCGTGTACCCGGCGGGGCTCGGTATGGGGGATGTCAAGCTCGCCGCCTTCCTCGGAGCGTGGCTCGGCTACCCTGTGATCGTCGCCCTCTTCGCGGGCTCGCTTCTCACGCTCGTTCCCGCAGTTGTGATTATTGCCACGAAGGGGAAGGAAGGACGGAAGGCCGCGATCCCGTTTGCGCCGTTTCTCGCTGGTGGTGCCCTGATTGCGTTGTTCTTCGGCGATGCGATCCTGGATGCGTGGCTTGGGTAGCCGCCTCGGCGTCGCTGTCGTCGTCATGGCGCTCGCCGCCACAGCTCTCGTCACCGGCTGCGAAGGGGGCAAGGACACCGAGTCGGTGTCGGAGGTTCCGTGTGACGACGCCGCATTCCGCGGTCAGGACGAGGAGCTCTACGTAGCCCAAGCCACGATCGCGAACGCGACCGGCGGTGGAGGCGATCCAGCGACCTTGCTCCTCGATCTACGCCGCGGCAGGGCGGCGCTTGCCGGGTACGTCGAGAAGCATCCACCGTGTGACTCTGCGTTGCAGGAGATCGCCGCTTCGGAGACGGAGGCGGTCGTGGCGATCGACAAGGCGATCGCGGCGATCGAGGATCGTTCCGACCCGGCCGTGTCGCTCCGGAGGGCCCTGAAACTGCTCGAGTCTGCCCAGGCCGACCTCGCGCAGAGTCCCTGACGCGCTTCGTCGAGAGAACAAAGGGCATCAAGCTCAACCTCTGAAATGCCGATTCTGACGGAATGGGCGGCTCTGCTCATCCGTTTCCCGATCCGTCGGTGTTCGACCTCGAAAGGGTCGAATCGGTCTTTCGGCGAGCCGCTGCGGTTGCGCAGGAAGCGTCGTCTGCGATGGCTGCCGTCGACGCGGCCCTCAGCGTGATCCACGACGGGCTTGAAGGGGCCGGGGCTTCCGCACTCGTCATCGAGCACGGGCGGCTCTGGCCGGTCGGCGTTCGCGGCTACTCCATGATTCCCGCGGGGCTCCCTCTCGACGCAGGAGTCGTCGGGCGCGCAGTGATGACGTCAGAGGTGCAACTCGTCGTCGACGTGGAGTCCGATCCGGATTACGTTGCCGTCCGCGACGGAGTCACATCGGAGCTCGCAGTGCCGCTGTCCACATCTGAAGGACTCATTGGGCTGATCAACATCGAGACGTCGTTCGGCCTTCCGGCCGGCAGTGACGCCGCGGTCATCGAGCTGGCAGTAGCGATCACGGGCTCGATCGAGGAGCTGCGCACGAACGGGTCGATCGACCTGTCGTCGCTCGCTCGCCTCTTCGTCTGGATGAGCGCGTTGCGGGAACCGATCGGTATTGCCGAGGTCGCGGTGCGAACCCTCGGCCGCATCCTCCCGATCGAGTCGAGCCGCCTCCTCGTGCTGAGCGAAGGCCAGCGTCGCAGCGGTTCGGCGGAATGGAGCGCGCCTGGCGGGCCCGATCCGCTTTCCGAGGAATTGATGCTGAGGCTTCGTGACCACGTCGGGCCGTCGGCAGCGTTCGAGCTGCTCGATGCCGGCGAACTGGGGCTACCCGAACTCGTCGAGGCCCGGATTCGCTCCGTCGTCCTGATACCACTTCGGGCGAATGGACAAGATATCGGTCTCCTAGCCGGCGCAAGCCGGTTCGCGACGAAGTTCGACCGGGCTCAGGCGGAGACGGCCGCGTTGCTTGCAGCCCACGCGGCAGCGTCGCTCGATGCAGCGCTCGCTCTCGACCGAGAACGCCAGAGTGCGCACACGGACACGTTGACCGGCCTGCTCAACCGCAGGGGGCTCGAGGAGCGGCTCGAACGCGATCTCTCCGACGCGCAGGAAGGGCGACGTCCGCTGAGTCTCGTCGTGCTCGATTGCGACGACTTCAAGGACGTCAACGACCGTGCCGGTCATGAGTTCGGTGATGCGCTCCTTCGTGAGGTGGGACTCGTCATCCGCAGCGCCTGCCCCGAGGGTGGTGCGGCGGGCCGGCTTGGGGGGGACGAGTTCGTCGTCATGCTCCCGGGTTCAGGTGTCGAGGAAGCACTCGCGGAGGTCGCCCGACTTCGTCGCGAGCTCGCCGAAGGGCTTGCTGATGCGGGCTTCCCACTTCGGCTGAGCGCAGGTGTCGCGACGTACCCGTACGACGGCGCCGGAGCGAGTCAGCTGCTCCGTGCCGCCGATCAGGCGCTCTACCGCGCGAAGGCCGGAGGCAAGAACCTCGTCGTCGCCTTCCGCGAGATCGTGGACGGAGCTGCTTCGACCGTCGAACGGAGCGACGATCCGCAGCGCCATCGCCCGGGTAGCGGTCCGGACGGCTCCACGCTCCTCGACGTCATCGAGGCAACCGCGGCAATCTGGAGCGAGTCGAGCGTCGAGGATGTCCTCGAGCGTCTGAGCAAGGCGATCGCCTACGTCGTCGGCGCGACAGCGACGAACATCTCGCGCATCGATGGGCCTCGACTTACCGATACGACCAAGCACACCCTCAGAGACGTCGATCTCGGTGCCGACATTGCCTACGTGATCGCGGATTTCCCCGTCACACAGGCAGTCCTCGAGACCCTTGTCCCGAAGTCGATCTCATTTCTCGACGATGATCTCGACGGCGCCGAGGCCTTCGTGCTCCGGGAGCTGCAGATGAACTCGGCGCTGCTCGTGCCGGTCGTCGTGCACGGCGATGCATGGGGCCTCGTCGAGATCTACGACATGCGGCTTCGACGCTACGACGACGACGAGACGGCGGTCGCCGGATTCCTCGTCAGTCAGGCTGCGCGGCGCATCGAGGCCCTGGGAGCTACGCCCGTCGGCCGCCGGCTGCTGCCGGTGTTCCGCATGCCGCTCGCATAGTCGACCCGGGCTTCGGCGCTCTCCCAGATAGACGGGAACGCTTCCCGGAACGGCCGTTGCCAGCGTTGGGCCTGCGTCGTCGTACCGTGGCTCATCGGGAGGGACTCGCCTCTAGATATGCCCACAGACGTCGGTCTCCCGGGAGCTTCGATCGACCGACACGCGTGACGACATACGTGGAGCCGTCGACCTCCAGGACGGCGTTCACGGACACGGTGGGGCCGGGCCGGTCGACCATGCGGTAGCCGTCGTCGCCGAGGATCAGCACATTCCCGTCGAATGCCGCGCTCGCGGCGTCGCTCGCCGCGGTGGCGAGTGAGACGAGGTCACCGCCTGCACGCTCACTGTCCAGGGCGAGTCGGTGCTCACGGTCGGCGAGGTCACCCGCGAGTTGCTCGAGGGCACTTGCTCGCTCGGATGCCAGTGCTTCTCGCCGCTCCACGGCTGCACGCCGGAGCTCGACCGCTCCGAGCTCCTGCTTTCGGACCGCGATGTCTCGCTCGTCTGCGCGGATCTTCTCGTCGCGTGCCGCGAGATCGAGCGAGAGCTGCGTCAGGGCTGCATGGCGCTCGTCGAGTTCGGCCGATCCCTGACGAAGCATCTCCTCGACAGCGGCCCGGAGTTGACCGGTTCGAGCCTCGCGACGCTCGAGACCGCTGATCGTCTCCTGGAGCTGGTCTGTGTGCTCCTCGATCTCGCGTCCCTTCGCCTCGATTCGCGCCTCGAATGCATCGTCGTCGGTCGCAGAGAACAACGCGCGGAGACGCTTTCGGATCCCGTCGTCAGCGGTCTTGCGACCCGGCCAGTGCTCCCAGTCGCGGTCGGTTCGTGGATCCTCTTGCACAGTCGTCGCCTCCACCAGGGTAGCGCGCCGGCGGCCATGCCCTAAGCCGTCGAATTCGGTGCGTAGCCACCGGCGCATCTTGCGTTTCGACGATTCGGGTTGTCTTCCTGCCTCGTTTGGGGGATGCGTAACCGTCCAGGCCGTACCACAGTGAGACCATGGATAGCCTCGGAGCACGTCATCTCTCCGCCCGCTTGCGAGCCGGTGTGAGAGTCGGAACAGAGATCGAGCTCGACTGTGACGACCTGGAGTCCGGCCTTCGTGCCGGTGACCGCGGCGTCGTGAGCGCGATCACGCTCGACGGCGTTGTGATCGAGTGGGACAAGGGCTTCAGCCTGCAGATCGATCCGCAGGCGATGCCCTATCACTCGCTCGCAGCCGCCTGAGCAAACGACCACTCGTGTGAGCTCGGTGCCGCCCCTCGAAGCGGCATCGACGCTCACCGTCCATCTCGGCGTCGAGCCAAGGAGTTCTCGTCGTGTGCGAGGAGGAGTCTTGCGAGAGGAGGCGTGCTGCGCGACAGACGCTATGCGCGAGCTACGGCTCGAGCGGGGAATCGTTCATCCCGGAGACGTCGTCTTCCGGCTCATCCGCCGGGACATCGATCTCCGGAAGGTTCTCGTCGGCCACTGCGGCTGGATCATCGCTCTCGTTCTCCGGGTTACGCATGGGATGCGGGAGCACACGATCGATCCGCTTCGCTTTGGGGACACTCAGCTTCTTCGCGAGCTTCGCGGCTTTCCTTTTCGCAGCGAGATCGGATTTGGCCACGAGTTTCCCACCGGAGCTCCTCTCCTTGCCGCCCTTGGGTGAGCTGTTCGAGGTCGTCCGCACCGTCGGCTTTGGCGCTGCCTTCTGCTTCCCGGACTGGCCAGAACGCGCGCCGAAGTCCAGGGTGATCACCCATGTCGGCTCGCCGACAAACGGTCCACCGGCGGAGGGCGCGCGGAGTGAACCGATTCCGACCTCCCGCCACCCTGGCGTGAGGATGTTCTTGCGGTGCCCTGGTGAGGCCATCCACGCAGCCATGGCGATCTCCGCCGTGATCTCATCCGTGTTGTAGATGAGGTTCTCTCCTACCGTCCAGCTGTCGTAACCGGCAGACCGGTAGAAGCCACGGACGCGCGCAGCGAACGGTGCACCGCCCGGAGAATCGTGGGCGAAGAACCCCTTCTCGAGCATCGCGCGGGAGTGCGCGACGGCTGCGTCCTGCAGGTCGTCGGAGATGACGAGGGGCCGCAGACCGCGAGCAGAGCGCGTCTTGTTGAGCGCCGCGAGGACCTGCTGGTCGAGATCCTTCAGCCGCTCGGTGGCGGCGGGGGCAGCATCGGCTGCCATCGCGGGGCTTGCGAAGGAGACGCCGAAAGCAGCGACGACGCCGAGGAGGAGGAGTGCACGCTTCATATCCTCTCCTCCCATCGGCTCCCGGCGGGGTGCCCAGCTCCCTCGAACGGGGGGAGTGGTGGCACGCGACCACCGCCCCGTCGCGGGCCGAGATCGTGTTGAATCCCAGCGACCGGTAGATGTGCTCGATTGACGACGGAGGCTGAACGATGGCGGGACGGCTCGAGGGGAAGGTCTGTGTGATCACCGGCGCCGGTGGCGGCATGGGGCGCGAGGGAGCGATCGTTTTCACCGGGGAGGGCGCGAAGGTGTGCGTCGCCGACGTCGATCTCGCTCTTGCAGAGGAAACCGTCGCACTGTGCCCGGAGGGAGCGGCATTCGCCGTGCGTGCGAACGTCGCGAGCGAGGACGACGTCAAGGCCATGTACGTCGCTGCGGCCGAGCGCTTCGGCGGCATCGACGTCCTGTACAACAACGCCGGCATCTCGCCCTCAGATGACGACTCGATCCTCGCCACCGAGGAGGATGCCTGGGACCGAGTCCAGGACGTGAACACCAAGGGCGTCTACTTCTGCTGCAAGCACGGGATCCCGTACCTGCTCGAGCGCGGAGGTGGCTCCGTGATCAATGTCGCCTCGTTCGTGGCCATCCTTGGAGCCGCGACCTCGAAGATCTCCTACAGTGCCTCCAAGGGCGCGGTTCTCTCGATGAGTCGCGAGCTCGCAGTGCAGTTCGCCCGGCAGGGGATTCGCGTCAACTCGCTCTGCCCGGGGCCGGTCGAGACGCCGCTCCTGCTGCGGATCTTTGGAGGCGACGCTGCAGCCCTCGAGCGTCGGCGGATCCACTGGCCGATGGGGCGCCTCGCGAAGCCACGCGAGGTCGTGAACGGCGCGCTGTTCCTCGCGAGCGACGAGTCGTCCTACGTGAACGGGACGTCGTTCCTCGTCGACGGCGGGCTGACGGCCGCCTATGTGACGCCCGAGTAGGGGGCCATGTTTTCTGCTCGCTTCGCGAGACTCGCCCACGAGCCGGTTGGCCGAAGCGGAGGGTGGGCG
>NZ_JBDSNT010000020.1:0-15450 GCF_039915195.1 Gaiella sp. | reverse complement strand
CGCACCGACTTCATCCGGCGCATGCCCGGCCGGATCGTCGGGCAGACGACCGACCTCGACGGCGACCGCGGCTTCGTGCTGACGCTGCAGACGCGCGAGCAGCACATTCGCCGCGAGAAGGCGACGTCGAACATGACGACGAACCAGACGCTGCTCGCGCTCGGCGGCCTTGTCACGCTCGCGTGGCTCGGGCCGCAGGGGCTCCGTGAGCTCGGCGAGACGTGCATGTCGCTCGCCGCGTATGCGAAGGAGCGGATCGCGCTCCCCGTTGCGTTCGAGCAGCCGTTCTTCAAGGAGGTCGCATTCCGCACGCCGCGGCCCGCACGAGATGTCATTCGCGAGGCACGGGCCCTGGGCGTGCATCCCGGCTACTGCCTCGGACGCGACTACGAGGCCATGGACGACGTGATCCTCGTCGCGCTGACCGAAAAGCGAACACCGGCCGACGTCGACCGCCTCGCGGCCGTGCTCGAGGAGGTGTGTGGCTAGTGCGGTCTCTCCCGGGCATCCGTCTATCAGCCCCTGTTGCTGATTGCGGCCGGAGCCGCTCCCGGGACAGGCATTCGCCAGTCCCCTACGGGGATCTTTGCGAGGCGACGAGGGGTGGATTCGAATGGAGCTGATCTACGAGAAGAGCCAGGCGGGCCGCCGGGCAGGGCGAGTACCGAGCTACGACCTACCCGTACCCGAGGTGCCGGCTGCGCTCGCACGGACGAGCCCACCCAGGCTGCCCGAGCTGGCGGAGAACGAGATCGTGCGCCACTTCACGAGCCTCGCCGACCGGAACTTCGGAATCGATACGGGCTTCTACCCACTCGGCTCCTGCACGATGAAGTACAACCCGCGCGTCAACGAGCGCGTTGTCGCATTGCCGGGGTTCGCGAACCTGCATCCCCACCAGGAGGATGACGGCGCACAGGGCGCGCTCGAGTTGATGTGGGAGCTGCAGGAGATTCTCTCCGAGGTGGCAGGCCTTCCGGCCGTGACGCTGCAGCCGGCTGCAGGCTCGCAGGGGGAGCTCACCGGGCTGATGCTGATGCGTGCCTACTTCGCCGACCGCGGCGAGGGCGAGCAGCGCGACACGATCATCACGGCCGATACGGCGCACGGCACGAATCCGGCGAGCGTGACGATGGCCGGGTACAAGCTCGAGAAGGTCGCGACGACCGAGCGCGGCAATCTCGACCTGGACGACCTGCGCGCAAAGGTGAACGAGCGGACTGCAGGGTTGATGCTGACGAACCCGTCCACCGTGGGCCTCTTCGACGAGGGCATTGCGGAAGTGGCGGACATCTTCCACGAGAACGGCGCGCTCCTCTACTACGACGGAGCGAACCTCAATGCCGTGGTGGGCCGCTCCCGCCCCGGTGACATGGGCTTCGACATCGTCCACTACAACCTCCACAAGACGTTCTCGCAGCCTCACGGCGGTGGCGGCCCAGGAGGTGGGCCGGTCGCGGTGCGCGCCGACCTCGAGCCGTTCTTGCCTTCACCGCAGGTCGTGCGTGACGGCGATGTCTTCCGTCTCGACCGCGATCGCCCGAAGTCGATCGGCCGCGTGCGCGGATTTGCAGGACCGTTCGGCGTCTTCGTGCGCTCGTACGCCTACATGCGCGCGTATGGCCCCGACCTCCAGGCGATGTCCGAAACGGCGGTGCTGAACGCGAACTACCTCCTCGCCGAGCTCAAGGACGACTACGAGGTCGCCTACGACCGCCTCTGCATGCACGAGTTCGTGCTCTCGGCCCGCGCGCTGAAGAAGGAATACGGGGTTACCGCACTCGACATCGCGAAGCGGCTGATGGACTACGGCGTCCATCCGCCGACGATCTACTTCCCGCTCGTCGTTCCCGAGGCGCTGATGATCGAGCCAACGGAGACCGAGCCGAAGGAGCGACTCGATGCGTTCATCTCCGTTATGAAGACGATCGCGCGCGAGGCAGCGGAGAACCCGGAGCTGCTGAAAGGCGCGCCGCACTCACGGCCCGTTCGCCGACTGGACGAGGTGAAGGCGGCGAAGGAGCCGATCGTCAAGCACGCGTTCGCAGAACGAGTGCCGACCGGCGCGTAACGTCAGTTCCAATCGGTAGGGTCGCACGGTGGAGGCGCTCGCACGACTGACGATCCGCGGCCGCTGGCCAATTGTCGTCCTGTGGTTGCTCCTGACCGTTGCGGGGGCGATTGCGGCCGGCAAGCTCGCTGATCGCTGGTTCCAGCAGTTCTCGATCCCCGGCTATAGCGCGTACGAGGCGAACCAACGCACGCTCGACCGGTTCGGCACGGGCCGCCAGTACCCGATGGTGCTCGTCTTCAGCGTCGTGAACGGCGACATCCGCGAGCAGACCGGCATCGAGGCAGCGATCGCTGCGGGTGCCGGAGTCAACGAGGGCTCCCGCACGAACTCGTGGTTCGAGGCGAAGGACGACGCGTTCGTCTCGGAGGACGGAAAGACGATGTTCGCTCACATCTACGCCACCGGCGAGCCGACGTTCACGACGCTCTTGCCCGTGGAACAGACGCGGGAGGCGGTCGCGGCGAGCGCTCCGGAGGGCGTGACGGCGAGCGTCACCGGCGTGGACGCGATCATCCAATCCCAGGGTGAGGCCGGAGGCCCAAGCGTGCTCATCGAAGTGCTTCTCGGCGGCATCGGCGCGCTCGTCATCCTGCTCTTCGTCTTCGGAACGTTGCCGGCCGTGCTGATGCCTCTTGCCGTGGCGGTCACGTCCATCCTGACCACGTTCCTCTGCGTTCTCGCGTTGACGTATGTCACCGACGTCTCGCTCGTCGTGCAGTTCCTTGTCGCGCTCGTTGGGCTCGGGATCTCGATCGACTACTCGCTGTTGATGATCTTCAGATTCCGTGAAGAGCTGGACCGGGGGCTTTCCGTCGATGATGCGCTCGTCGAGACGATGGAGCACGCCGGCCGGTCGGTGATCGTCTCCGGCACGACCGTCGCGATCGGGCTCGTCAGCATGCTCCTCATCCCGCTCCCCTTCATTCGCTCGATCGGGATCGGTGGCCTGCTCATCCCGCTTGTCTGCGTGCTCTCGTCGATCACGCTGACACCGGCGCTCCTGCGCATGCTCGGCCCGAAGATCAACCGCTACCGGGTGATGCCGAAGCGCCTGCTCACGCGCGACAACGCCGAGGCAGGGTTCTGGGTGCGCTGGGCGGGGATCGTCGCCAGGAGGCCTCTCGTCATCTTCCTCGCAGGCATCGCTGTGGTGATGGTGTTGTTCATCCCCGCCTCGCAGATCAACCCCGGTGATGCCGAGCAAGCGCAACAGCCGGCAGCGGGTGACGCAGCAGCGGGCCGGCAGGCGCTGACGGATGCCGGGATTACAGCGGGCGTCTTCAAGCCGTTCGCGGTTCTCGTCGAGGGTACGGCAGACCCGACCAAGGTGGACTCGATCGCAGCCGCCGTCGCCGGCACCGAGGGAATCGAATCGGTCACGGCGCCGACGGGTGGCTCCTGGCGCACGGACGACGCAGTGCTGATCGACGCGTTTCCGAAGGGCGACAGCTCGTCGATCGCGAACCGCGATGTCATTTCCAACCTCCAGGACAAGGTGCTCCCGGCCGCCGCCGCTGCGTCCGGCGCTGGAGTAGACGTAACGCTCGGTGGAGCCGCCCCGGAGGAACGCGACTTCGTGCACGCCGTCTACGGGAGCTTCCCCTGGGTCTTGCTCGTCGTCGTCATGCTCACCTTCATCCTCCTCGCGCGCGCGTTCCGCTCGGTCGTCCTGCCGCTGAAGGCGGTGATCCTGAACTTGATCTCGCTCGCCTGCGCCTACGGGGTCGTCGTTTTCATCTTCCAGCAGGGCCACGGGAGCGAGGCGATCTGGGGTGTCCAGGCAACGGGCGTCATCCTCGCCTGGGTTCCGTTGATGATCTTCGCCTTCCTGTACGGCATCTCGATGGACTACGAGGTCTTCATGATCACGCGGATCCGCGAGTCCTACGACGAGACCGGCGACACGAGCGCGGCTGTCTCGCTCGGCCTCGCCCGCACGGGCAAGCTCGTCACGAGCGGCGCCGGTGTCCTCATGTTCGCCTTCTTCGCGCTTTCCACGGGTCCAGGCATCGACATCAAGCTGTTTGGCATCGGCCTCGCAGCGGGCGTGATCATCGACGCGACGTTGATCAGGCTGCTCCTCGTTCCGTCGTCGATGCAGCTGCTCGGTCGCTGGAACTGGTGGCTCCCGAAGTGGATGGCCATCGTCTTGCGGACGACGCCGAGCCCGCTCGAGCCGCGTGCATCAGCGTCGCAGCCGCAGACCGATCCCTGATCGCTAGCGCGTTGCGGCGAGCTGCCCATACGCAACCGCGAAGGTAGAGGTGGGCGGACGACGGGCGCGCCAAGGAGGGGGAGCGGCGACCGCCGCCCGCCTCACGTAGCGGGCGCGAAAGGATCGAGCTGCGTGCTCGTTCCTTGCAGGCCGACGGCGTTCGCGGCTCGCGCTCACTCACCGGCCCGGGGGTTACGGGATCGGGAGTGAACGAGGGAGCTTACACCCAACGGCGCGTGAATGCTAGACCGATGGGATGTATCTCGCCTGGCACTGATGCATCTCGCCTGGCACTGATGTATCTCGCCTGGCACTAGGGTCGAACGTTCACGGGTCTATACGGGGGCGGCTCGCGGTGGGGCAGCCAGCTGTCCGCAGGCCGCAGCGATGTCGCGGCCTCGCGTGAGCCGCACGGTTGCGGGGATCCGCGCCCGGTCGAGCACGTGCTTGAACGCTGCGATCGCATCGCGTGACGAGCCGCCGTACATCCCGGTCGGGTTGTACGGGATCAGGTTCACCTTGAACGTCTTCTCGTCGAGGATCGCGGCGAGCTCGGCTGCGTGGCGAGGTGTGTCGTTGACGCCTTCGAGCATCACGTACTCGATGTAGACCTTGCGCCGTCGTAGCTCGTAGTAGCGGTGCAGCTCGGCGAGAACGTCCGCAAGCGGATAGCGGTCGTTCACCGGCATCAGCTGTGACCGGAGCGCGGGATTCGCGGCGTGGAGCGAGAGCGCGATGCGAATCGGCTCGTCGACGTCGTCGATGAACCGCGTCAGTCCTGGGAGCCAGCCGACCGTCGAGATCGTCGTGCGTCGCGGTGTCACTCCGACATCCGGCAGCCGCCGGGCGGCGGCGATCACGTTGTCGAAGTTCATCAGTGGCTCTCCCATTCCCATGAACACGCAATTCGTCAGCGGCGATGCGCCGCCGCGTGACGGGTGAGTCGTGTCACGCGGCTTTGGCGCCCTGCCGTGGTCGATCTCCTCGAGGCGCCGGAAGTGGAGCGCCTGGTCGAGGATCTCCGACGTCGTCAGGTTGCGCCCGAACTGCATCGCTCCGGTCGCGCAGAACGTGCAAGTCAACGGGCAGCCCGACTGGGAGGAGACGCAGATGGAGCGCCGACCATCGCGGTAGCGCATCAGCACCGCCTCCACCGGGTGCCCGTCGTGGGTGCGAAAGAGTGTCTTGACCGTTCCGTCCTTCGCCTGCTGCTCCTCGCTGACGGTGAGCGTCGAGAACGGGACGTTGGCACTCAGGCCTTCGCGCAGCACGGCCGGCACGTTGCTCATCGCGTCGTAGCCCGTCGCGCCGCGCGCTGCCCACTCCCAGACCTGCCGGGCACGGTACGCGGGCTGGCCCGAATCGGAAAGGTGAGTCTCGAGCAGGGCCAGGTCCATCCACGGAGGGTAGCCGTGCCTCCGCGGCGCACCGTCGGGGTGTGCAGAATGGGCAGCCGTGATCGATCTTCGCTCCGACACCGTCACCCGACCGACAGCAGGGATGCGCGCAGCGATCGCCGCTGCAGCGGTCGGAGACGAGCAGATGCGCGAGGATCCTTCGGTCAACGAGTTGCAGGAGCGGGCCGCCGTCCTCCTCGGTCAGGAGCGGGCGCTGTTCCTTCCCACGGCGACGATGGCCAACCAGATCGCGCTCAAGCTGCATAGCCGCCCGGGCGACGTGCTCATTGCGCACGAGCACTCCCACATCCTCACGTACGAGTTCGGCGGTGCTGCCGTGCACGCCGGCTTGCTGACTGTCGGGCTTCCGGGAGCCGCGGGCAGGCTCACGGCTGCTCAGGTCGCCGCGGCTGCCGGAAGCGCACAGGACGTTGTCGATCAGCAGCCCGCGGTGCTCGTCCTCGAGAACACGCACAACATCGCGGGAGGTCGCGTGTGGCCGCTCGACGACCTCGACGCGGTGGTCGGCGCGGCCCATGCAGGCGGCCTCGGTGTGCACATGGACGGCGCGCGGCTGATGAATGCCGCAGTCGCTCTCCGGGTGCCCGCCGCCGTCATCGGTTCACGGGTCGACACCGTGACGCTCTGCCTCTCGAAGGGGCTCGGGTGTCCACTTGGCGCAATTCTGGCGGGGCCGAACGATCTGATTGCCGCAGCCTGGCGTCAGAAGTTCCTTTTCGGCGGCGCGATGCGGCAGGCGGGGATCATCGCTGCGGCCGCGCTCTACGCCCTCGACCACCACGTCGAGCGCCTGGCGGTCGATCACGAGCGCGCACGCAGACTTGCGGAGGCGTGGCACGCTGCTGGCCTCCCGGTCGAGCTCGACCGCGTCGAGACGAACTTCGTCCAGCTCGACACCTCCCGCCTTGGCCTCTCCCAGAGCGAGACGATCGCCACACTTCGGGAGGCGGGAGTGGCGCTATCGCCGACGCTCGGTGACACGCACATCCGGGCCGTGACGCATCTCGACCTCGACGACGCGGACATCGACCGTGCCATCGATCTCGCTTTCGAGGCGCTCCGACAACATGTTCATGCCTGAACAGCGGCTCCTTTCCGAGCTCGACCTGCTTCTCGCGACGGCCCAGGCAGCGGAGCGAATGCCCTCGGTCTCGGCGTGCGTCTTCCGTGACGGCGAGGTTCTCTGGGAAAGCGTCCTCGGCGTCGCCGACGTCGCTACCTCGCGTGTCGCGACAGCGAACGATGTCTACCGCATCGGCTCGATCACGAAGACGTTCACTGCTGTCCTCGTGATGCAGCTCGTCGACGCAGGCCGGCTCGAACTCGACGCGCCGCTCCGCACGTACCTTCCCGAGGCGCCCGTGGGCCCGACGATCCGGACGGCACTCAGCCATCTCACCGGGCTCCAACGCGAGCCGCCTGGCGAGATCTGGGAATCGATGGAGCCGCCGTCGCGCGAGGAGCTGATCGCTGGCCTCGAGGACGCCGAGCTCGTTCTCCGGCCCGGAGAGCAGTGGCACTACTCGAACCTCGTCTTCGCGCTACTCGGCGAGATCGTCATGCGTGCCGGTGGCGCGCCTTACGAGGAGCTGCTCCAGCGGCGCGTCCTCGATCCCCTCGATCTGACGCGAACGAGCCTGCGTCCTGCCGAGCCGAAGGCGAGCCCCTACTACGTGGATCCGTATACCGACACGGTGCACGACGAGCCGGATCCGGAGGTGACCGACACGACCGCGGCGGCCGGGTGGCTCTGGTCGACGCCCGGCGACCTCGCGCGATGGGGAACGTTCCTCGCAGACGGCGACGACGAAGTGCTGCCGAAGGCGACCCTCGACCTGATGTCTCGCGCGCGTGCGATGGCCGATGAACGGAACTGGAGCCTCGGATGGGGCCTCGGGCTCGAACTGTTTCGTCGGGGCGAGAGGATCTTCGTCGGCCATGGAGGGGCGATGCCGGGGTTCCTTGCCGGGCTCGTTGTCGATCGCGGCGAGCGCACGGGTGCTGCCGTGCTCATGAACACGAGCGCGAATGCCGATCCGATTGCGCTCTCGCTCGACCTGCTCGTCGCGACCCTCGAGGGGGTGCCACGAACACCCGCGCTCTGGTCGCCTGCTGCCGACCCGCCGGCCGAGCTCGACGGGATGCTCGGCTCATGGTGGGCCGAGGGCGAAGAGATGATCCTGTCGTTTCGCGGAGGCCGCTTCCAGGCAGAGCTCCGCGGTGGTGCGCCGGGGCGCACGATCTCATTCTTCGATCCTGCCGGCGCCGACCGCTGGCGCGTCGTCGAAGGCCGCGAGCGCGGCGAGGTGCTGCGGGCCGTCCGTGAGGAAAGCGGGTCGATCACGAAGCTCTACTTCGCGACGTATCCGCTGACGCGGTCGCCGGCGACCTTCGGTAAACCCTAAACGTCGCCCGCGACGAAGAACATCGCGGCAACACCGACGTACGCGGCGATCAGTATCCCGCCCCGGAGGCGTGACGACCGACCGGTCCAGATCGTCGCCATCACGACGGCGAGGGAGAGAACCAGAGCGCCGATCTCGACCTTGCGAAAGCCGAGGGCAAGCGGGTCGATCAGCCATGAGAGCAGTGTCACCGCCGGAATCAGGAAGACAGCGACCTGGGCGGAAGACGAGAGGGCGATCTCGGCGGCAAGCTTGAGCTTGCCCCTGTAGGCGACGAGCACGGCTCCGCCGTGCTCCGCGGCGTTACCGACGATCGCCACGATCACCGCGGCAACGAAGAAGTCGGAGAGCCCGGCCTTGTGCGCGAACTCCTCCAGGGAACCGACGAGGGTCTCGGCGACGAAGGCGGTGACAACGGTGGCGGCCGCCAGGACGGCCAGCGAGGCCTTGAACGACCACGCGCTGACCTCCTCGTCGGTCGAGATATGAACGATCCGGTGTCGCCGCAGCATGTAGAAGGTCACGGAGACGTAGACGAGAAGGAGCACGATCGCGACCGGCACCGAGAGATCGACGATCCGTTGAGCATCGGGATCGCCGCTCCAGCTCGGGATCGACGGAATCAATAACACCCCGATCGCGAGGGCGATCAAGCCAAAGGAGAGAAAGCTCGACCACCGCTCGATCTCCCCACGGCCCCCTGCAAACAGTGAAAAGCCCAGGACGAGCAGAAGGTTTCCCACGACCGAGCCCGCGAGCGATCCTCGGACGACCTGTGTCAGCCCCTCGTTGACGGCAATGAGGGCAATGATCAACTCAGGCGCGTTGCCGAAGGTGGCGTTGAGGAATCCCCCGATCCCGGGGCCCGTGTGCACCGCAGCGTGCTCGGTCGCTTCGCCGATCAGCCAGGCGAGCGGTATCAACGCGAGCGCCGACAGAACGAAGAGCGCCGTGTCTCCTATGTCCGTGAGGAAGTGAAGAGCAACGACGATGGGTCCGATGGCCAGGCCGGCGAAGAGAATGCGTCGTACCACGATTGGACAGCACACTAGCGGCGGCCTATCCGGTCAAGTGGCCGGAACCGCGAGTGCGCCCGCACATATCGTGTAGCAGCGGTTCCCGCTTGACCGGATGTCCGCGCGCAGTGAAGGTGGAGCCGTGGCGTCACAACGAGTCTGGAACGCACGGGTGATCAACCCTGGAACGGGCGCCGTCATCGATCACGGCACGCTCGCCTGGGAAAACGGAGTGTTGACCGACGTGTCGGAGGCCCGCGGAGATCCTCCCGAGGGCGCGATCGACGTTGGAGGGAGGGTCGTCCTTCCCGGCCTGATCGATGCGCATGTGCATCTGATCTCGGATCTCGAGCGCTCGCCGGGCTTCGGGCCGCCGCCGCAACTGCACGGTGAGGACCCCCGGCCGCGTGAGCTCGGGTACCTCCTCCTCGCACAGTCGTGCGCGGCGCTCCTCGAGGCGGGGATCACGACAGTCCGCGACGTCGGCTCGTACGACGACGAGGCGATCGTCATCCGCCGTGCGATCGAGCTCGGGCTCGTGCGCGGCCCGACCGTGCGGACGTGTGGCCGCATCATCGCGGCCACGTCACCGGGCGGGAAGATGTTCGGGACGATGTACGTGGAGGCCGACGGGCCGTGGGCGATGCGGCGGGCGGTGCGAGAGCAACTTCGCCGCGGCGCGGACTACGTGAAGTTCATGTCGACCGGGGCCCGGTCTGTCGAGCGCGAAGATCCGGAGCCCGCGCAACTGACACGCGAGGAGATCGCAGCCCTGATCGATGAGGCGCATCGGCTCGGCCTGCGTGTCGCAGCGCATGCCGAGGGGCTCGAGGGTGCCCGGCTAGCGATCGAGGAGGGCGTCGATACCGTCGAGCATGGCTTCTCGCTGCATCGCGAGCCGCGGTTACTCGCGCTGATGGCCGAACGCGGCCAGGTTCTCGTGCCAACGCTGACGACGTTCCACGATCTCGCCGAGCGCTTCGCTCCGCAGTGGCTACCCCGACTCGTCGATCAGGCCAAACGCCAGCTCGAGGAGGCATACGAGACGCTGGGTGCCGCCCGGGACGCAGGTGTGGCTCTCGCGATGGGTTTCGACTCGGGCCCTCCGGGAGCAAATCTCTGGGAGCTCGTGCGGATGGCGGAGGGAGGGCTCGGTTCGATGGGCGCACTCGCCGCCGCGACATCGGGAGGGTCGGCTGCTCTCGGGCTCCCTGAACGTGGCCGTTTCGCGGTGGGCGCGGCGGCGGACATCGTGGTCGTGGACGGTGATCCGCTCGAAGACATCAGGACGCTTCTGCGCCCGCAGCGGATCTGGCTCGTCATCCGCGACGGTAAGGGCGTCGCCGGGCAGATGCTCGCGCGTCCCACTCTCGGAGGCGAGTTCGCCGGCCCCGACGAGGAGCTCGCGCCTCCTACGGGGCCGGCTGCTCCGTGCTGCAGCGTCTGCTCGGGAGCCTGAGACCAGGACCGCACTGCGTGAGAGGCGTCGCGACAACCTGAAAACTGCTCGGTTGTCAAGTCTTGCGGGGAGGGGAAATGTCCTGCAAAGTTCCGCCTACATGAGCGACAGTGCCCTGCCGAAAACCTCCATCGACCTCCCGCTGCGACCGCAGGACGAGGTCTCCTGTCGGCGCTGCGAGGTGCATTGCGACAAGGTGGTCTACCCGGGAGCGTGCATCGAGCGTGCGTGCGCGTTCGTCTATGCGTACGAGGCGTTCGGGCACACGTACATGGGGTGCATGCAGCGGGTGTTCGACGTCGAGATCGACCTCGACCTCCTGCGCGCAGCCGAGAAGCGAAGCGAAGGCTTCGGCGCGGTCGTCGCACGGCGGGTACCTCTGCCGATGTGCCACTCGGAGGTCGCGTCGTGTTACGAGCAGCGCGGCGACGAGGTGGGCTGCCGGAACCCCGAGTTCTTCGAGATGCCGGTGGCGAGCCCGAGCTTCCGGGTCTTCGCGCAGATCGACCCGTAGAGGGTCAGCCGGCTGAAGCTGGTGGCCGGCTTCAGCCGGTCGCTCGGGCTCACCTACCGAAGAGCGTCCGCAGGTGCGCAACCTCGGCCACATCGGGCCCATGCCCATCCGGGCCTGGCGTTTCGAGAATCGCGGGCAGCTCCTGGAACGCCGGCTGTGCGAGGAACGTCCGCAGGCCCTCGTCGCCGATCAATCCCGCGCCGGTCGTCTCGTGCCGATCGAGGTTCGAGCCGAGCGGTGCCTTCGAGTCGTTGACGTGCAGGCAACGGAGCCGGTCGAGCCCGATCCGATCGTCGATCTCCGCGACGGCGGCGTCAAGGATCACCTTGTCGGCGACGTCGACGCCAGAGACGTACAAGTGGCACGAATCGAGGCACAGTCCGAGCCGGGGGTGGTGGTCGAGCGCGTCGTGGATCGCAGCAAGCTCGTCGGTCGACCGCCCGATCGTGCCTCCAGCGCCGGCCGAGTTCTCCATCAGCAGCCAGAGATCGTCCGTCGTCAGCTCGAGCAGCTCCCTCAGAGCGGGCACGACGTGCTCGAGACCCGCTTCGAACCCGGCCCCGAGATGCGAGCCGACATGGAAGATGACGCCTTCGGCGCCGATCGTGTCCGCTACCTCGAGCGAGGCTCGCATCGCGGCGATCGATTTGCCGTAGATCTCGGGATCGGGGCTCGCGAGGTTGACGAGGTAGAGCGCATGGCAGACGACGCTCTTGATCTCCGCCTCCTCACGGCGCTCGCGGAAGCGAGCGACCGCCTCGGGCGTGTGGTCCGTCGGCCGCCACATCCGCGGGCTCTGGGTGAAGACTTGCACCGCGTCGCACCCCATCGCCTCCGCCCGATCGATCGCCTGCCAGATGCCGCCGGCGGAGGAGACGTGGGCGCCGAAGAGCATGCTCCTACGCTAGCGGCGGCAACCCAACGCGCGGACTAGGGTGCCCGGGTGGCACTTTCGCTCCGAGAGAACCTGGGTGCGCTACGGGAGCGCGACTTCCGGCTGCTGTTCACCGGTACCGCGATCACGACGGTCGGCGACGGGCTCGCTGGGATCGCGATTGCGTTCGCGGTCCTCGACATCGGCTCTGCCACGGATCTCGGGATTGTGTTCGCGGTGCGGCAGGCGGCGGAGGCTCTCGTTCTCGTCCTCGGCGGGGTGATCTCGGACCGTCTGCCCCGGAACATCGTGATGGTCGGTGCCTCGACCATCCAGGGTATTGCCCAGGCCGCGACGGCCGTAGCCGTGCTCGGTGGCTTCGGCTCGATCGCCGCCATCGTCGCCTTTCAGGCGTTGTACGGCGTCGGCGCCGGCCTCGTCATCCCCGCCGAGATAGGGCTCGTGCCCCAGACGGTGAGTCCCGACCGGCTCCAGCAGGCGAACGCCCTCCAGGGACTTGGCAGGAACCTGACTCGCATCCTCGGTCCGGCGCTCGGTGGGGCTCTCGTCGTTGCCGGAAGTCCCGGGGTGGCGCTCGGGATCGATGCTCTGAGCTTCCTGATCTGCGCGGTGATCCTGCAGCGCATCCGGATCCCGCCAAGGGCCGAGGGGGCTGCACAGGAAAACTTCCTTCATGAGCTGCGCGAAGGCTGGACGGCGTTCACGTCGCGAACGTGGCTGTGGGCGTCGACCGTTCTCTTCGGGATCGGCAACCTGGGCTTCACCGCGTGGATCGTCCTCGGGCCTGTGGTTGCGAAGGCCGACCTCGGAGGTGCAGGCCCGTGGGGCACGATCGTCGCGATCGGCGGCGTCGGGGCGATCACCGGGAGCGTGATCGCGATGCGGATTCGCCCGAAGCGCCCGCTCGTGGCCTGCACGATCGCCGCGGTTCCCCTCGCCGGGCAGACTCTCGTGCTCGCGGTAGCGCCGTCCGTCTGGCTACTCTCGATCGCGTCCTTCCTCGGCGGCGCGGCCATAGCGGTGCATCTGACGTTGTGGTTCACGTTGTTCCAGCGGGAGATCCCAGAGAACCTGCGGTCACGAGTCAGTTCGTATGACGTGCTCTTCTCGTTCGTGCTGATGCCGATCGGGTTTGCCGTCGTCGGGCCGCTCGCCGATGCGATCGGCGTCACGGAGACGCTCTGGCTCTCGTTGGGGGTGATGCTGATCACCTGGGCGCTGATTCTCTCGCTCCCATCCGTCTGGGCGATCAGGGCACCGGCGGCCGTTGATGCCGACGCACCTACAATGCCCGCCTAATGACCGTTCGTGTCCGCATGGCACCGAGCCCGACCGGCTTCCTCCACATCGGGGGAGTGCGCACATTCCTCTTCAACTGGCTCTTTGCGCGCGGCCAGGGTGGCGAGTGCCTGCTACGGATAGAGAACACCGATACGAGTCGCGAGGTCGCCGACTCGGTCGCGCAGATCGAGGAGTCGCTGCGCTGGCTCGGCATCGACTGGGATGGTGCGACGCGCTTTCAGCTCGACGGCGCGGATCGTTGCCGCGCCGAGGCGGCGCGCCTCGTGGCGGAGGACAAGGCGTACGAGGACGACGGTGCGATCAGAATCAGGATGCCGAACGAGGGCGTCGTCGCCTGGGACGACGCGATCAAGGGTCGGATCGAGTTCCCGGCTGAACAACTCGAGGACATGGTCATCCTCCGCTCCGACGGGCGACCTGTCTACAACTACGCCTCACCGGTCGACGACTGGGTCGACGGGATCACGCACGTCATCCGCGGCGACGACCACGTCTCGAACACGCCCAAGCAGATCGTCGTTCTCGAGGCGCTCGGCGCTGAGCTGCCCGTGTACGCCCACGCGCCGAACGTCTTCGGCGAGGACGGCAAGAAGCTCTCGAAGCGGCACGGCGCCGTCTCGGTGGGCGAGTTCCGCGAGGCGGGATACATCGCGTCCGCGCTGATGAACTTCCTTGCGCTCCTCGGCTGGGCGCCGGACGGCGAGACGACGATCATGTCGAGGGACGAGCTGATCGAACGATTCACGCTCGAGCGGGTCGGGTCGAGTCCCGCGACATTCGATTACGCGAAGCTCGACTGGATGAACGGGATGTACCTGCGCGATCTCGGCGCCGACGCGTATGCGGAGACGCTCGTCACCTTCCTGCGCGAGCAGGGCAGCGAGTGGGACGCGACGCGCATTCGCGAGGCGGCGCCGATCGTGCAGGAGAAGATTGGCCGCCTCGGCGAATTTGCAGACTTCGCGGGTTTCCTCTTCGCGAACGTTGAACCGGAACCGTCATTGCTCGACGCGACGGTGCTCACCGAAGCTGCGATTCAGCTCGAGACTGTCGAGCCGTGGGACGCGGCGACGATCGAGGAGCAGCTGAAGGCGCTCTGCGATCGGCTCGAGGCCAAGCCGAAGACGGTCTATCTCCCGATCCGTGTTGCGGTCACGGGCTCGCGGATCTCCCCTGGGCTCTACGAGAGCATCGAGCTCGTCGGGCGCGACATCGCTCTCGCGCGTCTTCGACACGGGGCCTCGATCGCGGGATGACGTCGGGGCGCGCACTCGTCACGGGAGCTGCGAGCGGCATCGGCCGTGCGATCGCCGAGCGACTCGTTGCCGACGGGTGGCAGGTGCTCGCCGCCGATCTCGTTCCCGACCCCCACGGTCCCGGCGAGCCGTTGGCGGTCGATCTCTCGACGCGCGAGGGCAACCGTGCCGCTGTCGCCGCAACCGTCGACGCTTTCGGTGGGCTCGACGTGGTCGTCGCGAACGCAGGCTTCCAGCACGTTTCGCCATTCGAGAGCTTCGACGAGGATCGCTGGGATGCGCTCCTCGCGGTACTGCTGACGAGCCCTTTCCTGCTCGCCCGCTACGCCTGGCCGCACCTCCGCGAGAGCGGGGAGGGGCGCATCGTCGTCGTCGCGTCTGTGCACGGCCTGATCGCCTCGCCGTTCAAGGCCGGCTACGTCGCTGCAAAGCACGGAGCCGTAGGGCTCGTCAAGTCGCTCGCGCTCGAGGGCGCGGCCGACGGTATCAGGGCAGTCGCGCTCTGCCCCGGATTCGTGCGAACGCCGCTCGTGGCGCTTCAGATCGCTGCCCTCGCAGAGAGTCACGGGATCAGCGAGGAGGAGGCACTCCGAGACGTCCTACTCGAGCCACAAGCACTCAAGCGCTTGCTCGAGCCGGAAGAGGTGGCGGATGTCGCCGCGTTCCTCCTCGGGCCGGGCGGCCGCGCGTTCACCGGCTCGCCTGTTGCCATGGACAGTGGCTGGCTCGCCCGCTAGCGCGTTCTCTCACAACGTTGCGCCTGTTTGCCCCCGAGTTCGCAGTGGCTCGGGCCGCTCCCGGACGAGGCATGCGCCTCGCCCCTACGGGGGTTCCGGTGGAAATCAGGACGCAGTGCACTAAAAGCCGTAATCGATCGTGATGCGCTCGCCGGCGCG
>NZ_JBDSNT010000001.1:0-5177 GCF_039915195.1 Gaiella sp. | reverse complement strand
CGTGCTCGACGAGCACGAAGTGGCTGCCGCGCTCAGGCGCTCCGAGCTACTGCTTGCTGCCGGAGGCGATCCTCGCCGACCTCTCGAGCTCTACGGCAGGGCCGTGACCGCGCTCGCCGAGGACCTGGACGGCCCGGATCGACGAGCGCAACTCTCAGCAGGACTCGCAACGCTCGCGCGCTCAGCGACGGGCCTCTCGGAGGTCACCTCGGCGCTCGAGCGGCTCAGGCACGACGCCGACCTGGCCTGGCTGTGTTACGCGCTGGCCTGTCTCGCGGAGCACCTCGCAGACGACGGGTGACGTCAGGCGTGGGCGACGGCCGCCCGTACGATCTGAACGTCTCCGCTCACGGTGCGGATGGAGAGCTCCCTGACCTGTGCTTCCGAGCCGACCGCCGGTGCGACCTCCAACTCGAGCTCTGAGCTCAGGTCGCCGCTCAACGAACTGGCGTCGACGTAGAGACTCACGCCCGGCTTGATCGCGACGTGGACGTCGCCCGACACGGAACCGATCTGCATCGGCCCGCCGGCGGCGGCCTGGATCTCCACATCTCCCGACACGGTGGCCACGTTGAATCCCGCCGCCGCTTCGGCAACCACGAGATCCCCCGAAACGAGGTTGATCGAGAGGCTTCCGCGGCAACGACCGACCGAGACATTCCCCGAGGCCGTGCGAATGCTGAGCACCTGGTCGGCATCCCTAACCCGAACGTCTCCACTCGCCGTTGAGAGGTTCGCGGAGTCCACGGCCTCGAGCGACACATCACCTGAAGCGGTCTTGGCCTCGACCGAGCCGAGCGCGCCCGTGGCCTCGAGGTCGGCGGAGCTCGACCGAACGCCGAGATCCGATCCACGTGGGCAGCGAACGCGCACGCCGACCTCCGGACCCCTGCCGATCGTGAACCCGCTCCCCTTAGCGAGGCTCACGATGACCTCGCACCTCCCGCCGGATTCGATCATTTCGACACGCGCGTCGGCGATCGCCCTTCTCGTGACCTCGTTGTCTCGTAGCGGCGCGAGTTCCACTTCGACCCCGGGCAGCTCGCTGGCCTGAACGGTGACCTCGCCTCCCGCGAGCGTCACCTTCACGGCGACGGGGCCTGTTGGCTCGAAGATCGTCACGTCCGCGCGCCTCTCCTCGGCAGCGGGCGCCGAACGACGCGGACTCCGTCTGGTTTGTCGCGCGGCGGCCGCGCGTCATCCATGTTCGGGAGATCGACGCTGCCGAATAGTGATGGGAAGATTGTCATGATCTTTCTCCTCTCCTAGCTGTGAGTGAAGCCCTGAAGTCGGTTGCCGGTGCGGGTCATGCCAACACGCGGCTCGAGCAAGCGAGAGAGCGCCCGGACGATCCACGCGTTGGCCGAGACGCCCTCGCTGGCCGCAAGCACCTCGATCTGTGCTTTGAGCGCCTCCGGCAGGCGCAACGTGATGCGGGCGCTGAGGTCGTCTCCCGGAGACGGGGGCTCGGCGACCCGGCTCGACTGATCCTCGACGAGCACGAGCTCGGGTTCGCGCCCGGCGAGACGAACCTCGACATGCCCGCTCGAGAGCTGTGCATTGAGCGAGAGCGTCGCCTCGGTCAGAACGTCGAGAAGCCGGAGCTGCAGCGACGATGCGACGGCCGCAGCCAGTCGCTCTCCTGCAACCGCCGCCGATTCGTCGCCGAGCGCTGCGGCCGACGCGAGATCCGCCTGGATTGCCTGTACGTGTCGTTCGATGTCCATGTGACCAGTATATGACATCAATATGATGTCTGTCAAGGCCAATGTGTTGTCGGATCGATGTCGCAGCCGCTGGGCCTGATACAGTGCGCCGTCCGACCGCCTCGGAGCCCCGCTCCGGGCGGTGTGTCGCTCACCGCTCGATCCGTAGCGACAGGTCATGTTTCAACGATTGCGTGTCGACTTGGCACGTGGCTAGGAGCCCACCCGCGCGTGCAAGACGTCAACCCATCCGATCTGACCCTCTGGCCGACCCTGCGCCACCTGTACCCGTTGTGGCGGGAGCAGTGGCGGCTCGTCCTCGTCGGGCTCGTGTGCGCGCTCGCGTTCACGGGTCTCTCGCTCGCGATCCCCATCCTGATCCAGCGCACGATCGACGAGGCGATCGTCGGCGGCGACTCCGGCCTCCTGCTCCCCTTCCTCGGTCTGATCCTCGTGATCGCAGCGTTCCGCTTCGGTGTCAACTTCGTCCGGCGCTACTCGACCGCGCGGATCGGCATCGCCGTCGAAGCGCGTCTGCGCGGGATGATGTACGACGCGTACCTCCGATTCCCGCGCGCCTTCTACGACCGACACGCAACCGGCGAGGTGATCTCGCGCGCGACGAACGACATCTACCCGGTGCGGTACTTCATCGGCTGGGGCGTCGTGCAGGCGATCCAGAGCGTGATGATGCTCGTCGGGGCAGCGATCGTCCTCATCTCGGTCAACGCACGACTCACACTGATCGCGGCACTTGCCATGCCTCCGATTGCCGTTCTCACCTACGTCTTCGCGCACAAGGTCTTCCCGATCTCCCGCGTCGTCCAGGCCAAGAAGGGAAACCTGACCGAGGCAACCGACGAGGCCGTGATCGGCATCGAGATGGTGCAAGCCTTCGGGCGCGAGAACGACGTGCGAAGCAGATTCGGTGATCGGGCCGAAGCCGTGCGCGTCGAGACGATGCGACAGGCGGGAATCGAGGCGCGCTTCCTCCCCGGCCTGATCTTCCTGCCTTCGCTCGCGATCGCAGCCGTTCTGTACTTCGGTGGCAAGGACGCGATCGCAGGGACGCTGACAATCGGCGAGTTCACGCTGTTCATCACGTTGTTGCTGCAGCTCGTCTGGCCGCTCGAGGCGCTCGGCTGGATCATCAACCTCGGCCAGCGGGCAACGGCGGCGGCCTCACGATCCTTTGCCTGGCTCGGATCGATCAAGGCGCTTGCGGAGCCCGCGGACCCCGCGCACCTACCGGATGGCCCGCTGACGATCAGGCTGGAGAATGTTCGCTTCAGCTACGGCGGGGGGAGCGAGGTTCTCTCGGGTGTCGAGCTGGAGGTTGCGCCCGGGGAGATCGTCGCGGTGTGCGGCGCGACCGGTGCAGGCAAGACGTCACTCCTCAATCTGCTACCGCGCTTCTACGATCCCACCGACGGACGTGTGCTCGTCGGCGGGATCGACAGCCGTCATCTCGGCCTTGCCGAGCTCCGGAACTCCGTCGCCCTCGTCACGCAGAAGCCTGTCCTCTTCTCAGTGCCGCTGCGAGACAATCTGCTCGCGGGGCGGCCAGACGCCGACTGGGCAGACGTACTCGCAGCCTGTGAGGCCGCAGGCGTGGCGGCGTTCGTGGACGGACTGCCGGACGGTTACGACACGCTGATTGGCGAGCGTGGCGTGAACCTGTCCGGAGGCCAGCGTCAGCGGGTTGCTCTCGCGCGCGCGCTCGTTGCGCGATCGCGCGTCATCGTGCTCGACGACCCGATGTCGGCCGTCGACACCGAAACCGAACGCCACCTCGTGGCCACGCTCCGACCCGCGGTCGCCGGCCGAACGGTTCTGATCTCCGGCCAGCGCCTCTCGACGATCCTCGTGGCCGACAGAGCCGTCGTTCTCAAGGACGGCCGCATCGTCGAGAATGGCTTGCCGCAGGATCTGATTCGCCTCGGCGGAGCCTTCGCCGAGCTCTTCGGAGATGAGACTCTTGCCGCATAACGAGCGCACGGGTCTGTCGCGCCTCGGGCGCTACACCGTTGGGCGCCGAAGACGACTGACCGGGGTGATGCTGCTTGCAGCCGTCTCAGCGGCCGCACCGGTCGCCGGCTGGGCGATTGTCGGCGACGCGATCGACAACTGCATCAAGGCCGACGATCCGACGCGGCTCACGGCCGACGTTGTCCTCTATATCGCCGTCGGTGCGACAGCGTGGATCCTCGGGACGACGACGTGGCTGATGCTCGCCGGGATCGGCCAGCAGATCGTCCTCGATCTCCGTCGAGACCTGTTCGACCACCTGACGTCGCTCTCACTGCGCTACTTCTCGAAGCAGAAGGCCGGCTGGATCATCGCCCGACTGACGAGCGACGTCGACGCCCTCTCCGACGTCCTCAACCAGGGCCTGACCACGCTCGTCGTCAACTCGATGACGCTCGTAGCCGCGATTGTCGGGCTGTTCGTTCTGGACTGGAGGCTCGGCGTCGTCGCACTGATCATCCTGCCTCCGGGAATCGTTGTCACGCGGTGGTTCCAGACGACCTCGCACGTTGCCTTCGCGGACGTTCGCACGCGAATCGCCGCCGTGACGGCTCAGCTCGCCGAGTCCGTCTCCGGGATGGCGGTCGTCCAGGCCTTCAGCCGTGAGCGGGCGTTCCAGTCCGAGTTCGCAGAGCTCAACGAGGCCAATCGTGTCTCGAACGTCTACGCCCAGAAGCTGTCGTCTTTCTTCTTCCCTGCGATCGAGTTCCTGGGTGCGATCGCTACCGTCGGAGTGCTGTTCGCGGGCGCCAAGATGATCGGCTCGGGGTCGCTCGAGATCGGAACCCTGATCGCGGCGATGGGGATGCTGCAGCTGATCTTCCAGCCGCTACAGGAGCTCTCGGAGCTCTACGGGCAGGTTCAGGCGGCGAGTGCGGCAATGACGAAGATCTCCACTGTCCTCGACGCCGAGCAGGACATCACAGATCGTGAGGGCGCCCCCGAGATCGGTCGCATCGCCGGGCATCTCCAGCTCGACAATGTCGTCTTTGCCTACGGCGACGAGCCGGTGATCCATGGGATCTCGATCGACGTGCCGGAGGGCGGATGCGTTGCTCTCGTCGGCGAGTCGGGTGGCGGCAAGTCGACGACCGCGAAGCTCATCGCCCGATTCTACGACCCACTCGAGGGGTCGGTGAAGATCGACGGCATCGACCTGCGGGACATTCAGCTGCGCTCGCTGCGACGCCAACTCGGCGTCGTCCTCCAGGACCCGTTCCTCTTCTCCGGGACGATCGCGGACAACATTCGCTTCGGGCGCCCCGAGGCGACCGACGAGGAGGTCGCCGCGGCAGCCCATGCGATCGGTGTCGACCGCATCACCGCCCGGTTCGACGGCGGCCTCGATCACGTCGTACGGGAAGGAGGATCGGGCCTCTCTGCCGGCGAGCGTCAGTTGATCTCGATCGCCCGCGCGCTCCTCGCCGACCCACGGATCCTGAT
>NZ_JBDSNT010000144.1:0-21564 GCF_039915195.1 Gaiella sp. | reverse complement strand
CGTCTGCGTCGATGGATGCACGAGAGATGAGCTATGCACCACCACCGGGTCAGGCCGCGATCGTCGAGGCGCTGAAGCGCGGTGACGAACGCACCTTCTCCGATCTCGTGAGCGAATACAGCCCGTCGATGCTCCGGGTCGCGCGGATGTACGTCTCATCACGGGCCGTCGCCGAGGAAGTGGTTCAGGAAGCGTGGCTCGGAGTCATCTCGGGCATTGGCCGCTTCGAGGGGCGAGCGTCGCTGAAGACGTGGATCTTCCGGATCCTCACGAACATCGCAAAGACGCGCGGAGAACGAGAGGGGCGCAGCGTGCCCTTCTCGTCCGTCGGGGGTCGGGAGGGCGACGGCGACGTCGCTGTCGATCCCGACCGCTTTCTCGACGCCGGCCGCTGGGCGGGTCACTGGACGTCGGCGCCGAGTCGCTGGTCTGAGCTTCCGGAGGAGCAGCTCGTGGGCGGCGAGACGGTCAGTGTCGTCGAAAAGGCGATTGCTGCCCTACCCGACGTGCAGCGCACCGTGATCACGCTTCGTGATATCGAAGGCTGGAGCTCCGAAGAAGTCCGTAACGCTCTCGATCTGAGCGAGACGAATCAGAGGGTTATCCTTCACCGAGCGCGGTCGAAGGTGCGGGCGGCCCTCGAGGGATACCTGGATGGAGAGCAGACGTGAGTAGCCAGCACCTGAGCTGCGAAGAGCTCGTCGAAATTGTCACCGAGTACCTCGAGGGCGGACTCACGGACGCCGAGCGCGAGCGGTTCGAGGAGCACGTCGTCGTCTGCAGTGGCTGTGCGAACTATCTCGACCAGATCCGAATGACGATCGAGCTCGCCGGACGCGTCACTGTCGACGACCTGATGGAGGAGACCAAGACCGAGTTGCTCGAGGCGTTTCGGGATTGGAAGCGCGGATGATCGCCTGGAAGTTTCTCGCACCGGGAGCTATGGGGCCGTTCAGCCGGATCACGTGGCCGACTCCCTCCCCCGATTGCCCAGGAGCCTGGGTCGAAGCGATCGTCCATCCCTGCACGTCCGGGATCCACGCATGTGAAGCGATCGACCTCCCGTACTGGCTGCATGCGGAATTATGGGAGATCGAGCTGGACGGGACGGTAGCGCGAGCCGGCCACAAGATCGTTGCGCCGCGGGGGCGGCTGACCAAGCGCGTCGATGCCTGGGATCGGGATGCGATGCGCGCCTTCTGCGCGGACTGCGAGAAGCGGGTCAGGGAGTATGCGTTGTTGTCCGCTGCGGCCTCCGAGTATCTGGAGGATCTGGCGGACGACGTCATCGGCTGTCACGCCGGAACCGCGAGCGGTGACGCATCGCGCGCCGCTGCTGCTGCGGGCGGGAGCGCGATGCAAGCCGCCGAACGCGCGGCGCAATCACGGTTCCTCGTAACCCGGCTAGGGCTTTAGACGAGCGGCTGACCCGGCGCGCAGAAGGGTCAGCGCCCCCAGCGGGAAGAGGAGAACGGAGAGGATGCCCGCGCCCACGAGCCCAGCGGCGGTTTCTGCACTGATCGTTTCGAGCTCGAGCCCGATCTGTGTCGCCGCGACGATGAACGGCAGCGACGTTGCCTGGAGGAGCGCAGCGACGGCAGTGCGCCGGCTCCCGAGCTCGCTGCGGTAGAGGAGCGCCGGTAGACCGCGAACGGCGAGGAGCGCGAGGAGAAAGATCGGCACGCGCGCAAGCGCTCCGATGCTCGACGTCAGCGCATCGACGTCGAAGCGCACCCCACTGACGACGAAGAAGATGGGAATGAAGATCCCGAACCCGGCCGACTCGAGCTTGGATCGGAAGTCAGGATGTGTCATCTGGCGATCCCGATCGAGCAGCGTGAGGAGTGCTCCTGCCATGAACGCGCCGAGGATCGTCTCCAGCCCCAGTCGCTCCGCAACGAACGCAAAGACGATCAGGAGCAGGAACGCGCCGCGGATTCGGATCTGGGCCGTCGTATCCTGAAGCCGGAAGAGCACCTGCGAGAGCGCCGGGAGTCTCTCGGCTCCAGCGACTGCGAGTCCGATCGCGCCGGCGACCACGACGAACCCACCGAGGAGGATCGCCTGCGATCCGACTCCGCCACCCTCGCGGCTGAAGAGCAACGAGAGCAGGATGATTGCGCCGAAATCGGCGATCGACCCGGCTGCGACCACGAGCTGCCCGAACGGCGAGCTGATCTCGCCCGCATCCTTGAGAACGGGAACGATGATCCCGAGGGATGTTGCGGTGAGCACGATGGCCACGAAGAGCCCGTTGCCCGCGAGATCGGCGGTGCGGAGGCCGAGTCCGACTCCGAGGGCGATGACGAAGGAGATGATGAATCCGAGTGTGGCGAGGCGCAGCGGCCGGCCCCGCAGCTCGTGAATGTCGATCTCGAGGCCCGCGAGGAAGAGCAGAAACGCGAGGCCGATCAGCGCCAGAACGGACAGCGGCTCGTCGATCGTGACCCAGCCGAGCACGGATGGCCCGACGACGATGCCGGCCACGATCTCGAGGACGACGGCCGGCAGTTTCAGGGTAGGGACGAACCCGAGCGCGAGCGGCACGAGAAACGCCAGGGCGACGACGACGAGCAGATTCCCGAGGTGAACGCCCGTCATCGCTTCAGCATGTCGTCAAGGCGTTCCATGTCCACTCCAGGTTCCTCCCGTTGCACGTCTCGGACGTGCAGTGCCCCGGCCAGGCAGGACGTTACGCTGGGTTGGAGATACGGCGCGACACGCGAGTTCTCTCCTCCCGGCGATCGCCCCTCTACGGATCCGGAGGCCCCATGCCCGCCGGCTTGTCGGGGCGGCTTCGTCGACGTCGAGCCCTACCGACCGGAAGTCCTGCGTCACGCCAGTCCGAGAACCCGCCGATCACGTCTCCAACCCAGAGATAGCCGAACTCCTTCAGTACGGCGGCCGCGAGGACCGATGAGCAGCCGTGGTCGCAGAGCAGGATGATCTGGTGGTCGAGATCGTCGACATACGGATTTCGGAACTCGCTTTCGGGAGCGGTGCGCCATTCGAGAACCGTTCGAGGAATATGGAGTGAACCGGGCACGATGCCATCCCGGAAGCGGTTGCTGTCAGAGCGGATATCGATCAGGAGCGCGCCGTTCTCCCTTGCCGTCTGCGCTTCCGAGGGAGAGAGACGTGAGATCCGCCCCTCGGCCTCGGCAAGAAGCTCGGCGAGCGTGCGCCGTCCGAAAACTCTGGTGCCCATCGAATGAATGATCTGCGATGGGCTACGAGGAATCAAGTGGAACGGACGGTGGAGGGCACCCGCCAGCGGGTCACTGCGACCCAGATCCCGCTGGCGGTCGTGAGTGCAGCAACGAGTACAATCGCGCCGCCGTCGCTCGCGACGTCGGCAACGATCCCGGCCGTGAGTCCGCCTGCCACGAACCCCATGTCGCGCCAGAAGCGGTAGATGCCCACCGCTTGAGCCCTGTCTCGCGGTTCGACCGCATCCGAGACGGCAGCGATCAGCGTCGGGTACACCATCGCGGTTCCTGCGCCGAGCAGGATGGCCGCGACGAGAGACGGGACGAACGCTCCGCCACCCGCGACGAGAAGGGCAAGAGCTGCTCCCTGAAGGAGCATCCCGAGCGCGATCAGAGGCTTGCGGCCGACGTGATCCGAGAGCCAGCCCGTGCCGAGTTGGCCGAGGCCCCAGACAGCGGGGTAAACGGCTGCAACAGCACCGATCTGCGAGGCGCTCGCTCCGTCGGCAGCGAGATAGAGCGGAGCGAGACCCCACGCGAGGGCGTCGTTCAGGTTGTTGACGAGCCCAGCCTGGGAGCAGGCACGGAGTATGGGGTCGCGATACGTGACGAGTGGAAATGCCTGACGGAGCGAGATCTTGTGTGTGCGCCCGCCGTGCGCATGCTGCTCCGCGGTGACGTGTGCGTGCGTGTCCCGGACGAACATCGTCGAGGCGACGAGACCGACCAGTGCGATTGCGGCGCCCCCGACCCACACGAGGGTGCGTGGGGCAAATGAGGCCGCGAGTAGGCCGGTCAGAAACGCGGCCGTCGCAACGCCGAGATAGCCGGCGGACTCGTTGAATCCGAGAGCGAGACCACGGCGCTTGGGGCCAACGAGGTCGATCTTCATCACCACGGTCATCGACCAAGCAAGTCCCTGGCAGGCACCGAGAAAGAGGTTTGCCACGACGATGAGCCACCAGCCGGGGGCGATGCCGATGAGAAGTGGCACGGGCAGCGCAAGCAGCCAGCCGAGCACGAGCAGTCGCTTCCTCCCGGCCCGGTCGGCGAGCGTTCCCGCAGCGAGGTTTGTGAATGCCTTTGTCAGCCCGAAGGCCACAATGAAGGTGAGGATCGCCGTCTTCGACGTGAGCCCGAAGTCCTGCTCGCCGATCAGCGGCAAGACCGTGCGTTCCAGGCCGACCATAGCGCCGACGAGCGCGTTGATCCCGACGAGCAGCGCGAACTGACCGGCGTTCGCGCGGAGGCCGAGCTGGACGCCGGTCACGCCGGCAGGTGGATGGTGCCGCTCCGGTTTGTCGCAACGATCTCCGCCTGCTGAGGCGGAGCCGGTGGCAAGTCGACGAGGAGCGCCTGAACGAAGTCATCCTCACTCGTGTGCTGCAGCGACTCGTTGTGGCGTCTCTCGAACCCGATCGAGGAGAACGGATTGCTCGAAAGCCCGCGTCCGCAGACCGAGCCGCCGATGTGGCTCGGGTACACGATTACTCCGTCGTCGAGCTGGAGCAGCTTTCTCACGGACGAGTAGAGCTCGCGGGCGAGCGCCTCGGGGTTGCCCTTCGCGTGGAGATCCGGGCGCCCGACATCCCCGACGAGCAGCGAGTCGCCCGTGAACACGAGCCAGGGGTCGAGCGTGCCGCGTCGCCTGTCAGCGACGGTCAGGGCGAGGTGCTCCGGCGCGTGACCCGGCGTCGAGACGGCCGTCACGACCGTGTTTCCCAGTTCCACCACGTCTCCGTCGGCAAGCTCCAGGTGGGCGAAATCGACCCCGGCATGCTCGGGCAAGTACGCAGTGGCACCCGTCCGCTCGACGAGCGCCGGGAGTCCCGAGACATGGTCGGCTTGCACGTGCGTCTCGAAGACGGCGACGATCGGTGACCCGATCGCAGCAGCCGCCTCCACGTAGGCCTCGACGAGATCGATATGTGGGTCGACGACGGCGAGCTGGTCGAGTGACGTGCAGCCGAACAGATAGCTCGCGCACGATGTGCTCTCGACGAGAAACGGACGCAGGATCATGCCAGCACGGTACGCCCGCTAAGGTATCGGCGCTACCGAAAGTCGAGATGACCACTATCGTTTCTACCGATATCTCTAGCTCGCCGCTCGCCGCGCTCTGGGACACGACGCGGATGCGGGTGTTGGTCGAGATCGATCGGCAAGGGTCGCTCTCGGCCGCAGCCGTTGCTATCGGGATAGGTCAGTCGAGCGTGAGTGAGCACCTGCGCCTCCTCGAGCTTGCCGCCGGGCAGCGACTCGTCGAGCGCAGCGGTCGTGGCAGCAAGCTCACGGAGGCGGGGCGTGTTCTTGCGGGTCGCGCTGCGCAGGCGCTCGCGGCGCTCGGAGCGGGTGAGGAGGAACTCGACGCCCTTGCCGGGCTTCAGACAGGAACGATTCATCTCGGCGCTTCGACTGCGCCCGGTGTCTACCTCTTGCCCGACACGCTCGGGTGCTTCCGCGCCGATTTTCCGAACGTCCGGGTGCACGTCGAGATCGCGGCCAGTGGTGAGATTCTCGAGCGCCTTCTCGCGGGGCGCGTCCAGCTCGCGATCGTCGGAGCGACGGAGGCCGGGGATCGTATCGAGCTCGAACCGTTCGTCGACGACGAGATCGTGGGTGTCGCACAGCCCGGGCTCCTGCCCGTCGAATGCGGTGTCGTCTCTCCGTCGGCGCTCGAGGGGGTCATGCTCCTCGCGCGCGAACCGGAGTCGAGCACGCAAGCACTCGCCGACGCTGCGCTCCGGTCCGCGGGCGTGACACCGGTCGGCGTCTGGGAGCTCGGTTCGAGCGAAGCAGTGAAACGCGCGGCAAGGGCCAGGCTAGGATTCGCGTTCCTCTCTCGCTACGCCGTTGCCGAGGAGATCGAGCGGGGGGAGCTCGAGCACTTCAGGCTGGCGGGCCGGCCGCCGATCACGCGGCAGTTCTCGATCGCACGTCTCGCGGGTCGGCCGCTCTCGCCCGGCGAGCAGGCGTTCGTCGACACGCTCGGACGCTGTTGTGCGGCGTCCGTCACCTACGCAGCCGCCTGCGTCAGGTAATCAACCAGTGTCCCTTGACTCGGGGTGCTCACGCTTGTGCAACAGTTGGATGGATGCTTCTCTACAACTCGGCCGTCTCCGGCAATTGCTACAAGGTGCGCCTTCTTGCGGCTCAGCTCGGCGTGCGGCTCGAGCTGCACGAGCTCAGTGTCGTTGACCGATCCGATCGGCCGGAGGTGATCGGCGACCTCAATCCTGCGTTGCGCGTGCCGACGCTCGTGCTCGACGACGGGCGCGGGCTGCCCGAGTCGAACGCGATCCTCTGGTACCTCGGCGACGGGAGCGACTATGTCCCGACCGATCGCTACGAGCGAGCGCAAGTGTTGCAGTGGCAGTTCTTCGAGCAGTACCAGCACGAGCCTGCGATCGCCGTCGCGCGATTCCTGCTCGCCTACTCCGGCGAGGCAGAGAAGCACGCAGAGCGAATCGAGCGTGAGGTCAGGAACGGCTACGCAGTGCTCGACATCATGGAGCGCTACCTCGAAAACCGCGCGTTCTTCGTCGGCGAGCGCTACTCGATCGCCGACATCACGCTCTACGCGTACACGCACGTCGCGCACGAGGGCGGTTTCGACCTCGGCGGCTATCCGGCGATCAGTGCCTGGCTCGATCGCGTCGCGGCACGGCCGGGGCACGTCACGATCGACGCCTGAACGGCGCTACGGCGCGTTGACCATCGCGGGCGCAGCGGCTTCGAAGTACTCCCGCAGGAGCGCATCGAGCTCGAGCGGGAGTTCCTGCTCATCAAGGGCGGCGCGCATGTGGTCGAGCCAGCGCTCGCTCGCCGCGTAGTCGATCGGGAACGCTGCGTGCCTCATCCGGAGCCGGGGGTGGCCGCGATCGTCCGAGTACGTCGTCGGGCCACCCCAGTACTGCTCCAGGAAGAGCTGGAGCCGCTCTTTCGCGGGATCGAGGTCATCACCCGGATACATGGGCCGGATCACGGGGTCGGTCTCGACGCGGCGGTAGAACGCTGCGACGAGCCGGTCGAAGAACGGATGACCGCCGAACGCTTCGAACGGCGTGACGGCGTGTGGGGTGGCCTCGCTCACACGGATCATTCTGCCCGCGGGTCGGCTACGGTCAGCGAATGTCCGTTCGCGTCCGTTTTGCGCCGAGCCCGACGGGGTCGCTCCACCTCGGCAACGCGCTCAGTGCCGTTGCCAACCGGGCATACGCCGACGAATGTGGCGGTGCCCTCGTGCTCCGGATCGACGACACGGATCCGGAGCGAACGGTCGTTGGTGGAGAGGAAGGGATCCTGGGCGACCTCGTCTGGCTCGGAGTCACGTGGGACGAGGGCCCGATCCGCCAGAGCTCCCGCGCCGAGCGACACGCCGAGGCGGCGTCAGCAGCTCTCGAAGCGGGAGCCGTGCGCGATCCGGATGGATCGATTCGACTCGGCGGGACGACGCTCGCACGTCCCGACGGCACGGCCACGTACCAGCTCGCGACTGTCGTCGACGATCTCGATCTCGGCATCACACACATCATTCGGGGCTCGGATCACCGGCCAAACGAGGAGGTACAGCAGCGAATCGCACGGTCGCTCGGCGGCGAACTGCCTGAGGTGATCCACCACGGCCTTCTCCTCGGCGGCGACGGCAAGAAGCTCTCCAAGCGTGCAGAGCATTCGTCGGTGGGCGATCTCCGCGACGAGGGCATTCCCGCGCCGGCCTTGCGTGCGTACCTCGACGAGCTCGGCCTCCCGCGACACGACGTTCATCTCGATATTCCGCGGATCCACCGGCTTGCGATCGACGTGATCGCGGGGATGAGCGACGCTGAGCTGTCAGCTGCGGCAGGCGCACCCGTCGACCTCGCGCGCGCGCTTCGCGGGGCGCGCACACTTCTCGAGGCGCGGGAGATAACGCAGCAGATCCTCGAGCCCGCCGCGGTCTCGCTCGGCGACGAGGCGCGGCCAACGATCGGGCGGTTCGTCGAGCTCCGCGAAGGCGGCGCTGAGCGGCTCGACGAGGCCGGCGCGCGAGCAACCGTGCGCGAGCTGAAGGCGGTCGGAGGGAATCTGAAGATGCTCCGACTCGCGCTCACAGGTGCCGAGCGCGGGCCGGAGCTCTGGACCGTCGTTGCCGTCGTGCCCCGTAGCGAGGCGCTGCGTCGGGCTGCCGCCGCTATAACACCGCGATGACCGTACGCCTCTACGACACCCAGACGAAAGCGCTCGTCGAGCTCCCGCCTGCCCCGGCGCAGGTGGGAATGTACGTCTGCGGTCCCACCGTGTACCAGCGGGCTCATATCGGCAATGCCGTACCGTTCGTCATCTTCGCGTGGCTCCGCAACTGGCTCCGTGAGCGCGGATACGACGTCACCTATGTCCACAACATCACCGATGTGAACGACAGGATCTACGAGGTCGCGCCGGGTGCGAGCGCGGAACGGGCCCGCGCGGCAACCGAGTGGTATCTGCAGGACACCGCTTCGTTCGGGCTCGAGATGCCCGACGCGCAGCCGCTCGCGACGGAGACAATTCCGGAGATAGTGTCGCTCATCGAGGAGCTCGTCGCCGCCGGCAACGCATACGAGTCCGGCGGAGACGTCTACTTCCGGGTGTCGAGCTTCGAGACGTACGGTGCTCTCTCCGGACAGCGTCCGGACGAGGTCGAGGAGCAGGAGCCGAGCGCCCTCAAGGAGGATCATCGCGACTTCGCGCTCTGGAAGGCGACGAAGGAGGGGGAGGACACGTCGTGGGA
This sequence comes from Gaiella sp., assembly GCF_039915195.1. Lineage (GTDB taxonomy): Bacteria > Actinomycetota > Thermoleophilia > Gaiellales > Gaiellaceae > Gaiella. Next base: position 12,603 of record NZ_JBDSNT010000144.1, on the reverse strand, counting down.
GTCGCCCTGGGGGCTCGGGAGGCCGGGCTGGCACATCGAGTGCTCGGCGATGGCCGAGAAGACGCTCGGGCCCGAGTTCCTGATCCACGGAGGAGGTCTCGATCTCGTCTTCCCGCACCACGAGAACGAGCGCGCGCAGTCACTCGCGGTCGGACGCCCGTTCGCGAAGATCTGGATGCACAACGGCCTGCTCCGCTTCGTCGGTGAGAAGATGTCCAAGTCGGTCGGGAACGTGGCGACGATCCAAGAGGTGATCGCGGAGTGGGGGCGGGAGGCGGCGCTGCTCTTCCTGATGACGGGTCACTGGCGCAAGCCGCTCGAGTTCTCTCACGACGCGATGACCGCTGCGAGCGTGCAGGCCGAGAGTCTGCGGAACGCGCTCCGCAGCGAGAACAGGTCGGAGGGAGACTGGGCTGCTTTCGCAGCGGTTCTCGACGACGACTTCAACACGCCCGCAGCGCTCGCGATCCTCCACCGCTTCGCTCGCGACGGAGCACTCGTCGAGCTGCGGCGCGGACTTGCCGTCTTCGGTCTTGCCGAACTGGGGGACATCGTGGAAGCTCCGGGCGAGGTGACGGCGCTCGCCCACGCGCGCGTCGACGCGCGCGCTGCCCGAGACTTCGCCGAGGCTGATCGTCTGCGCGACGAGATTGCCTGTGCCGGCTGGGAGATACGTGACGTACCCGGCGGCTTCGAGCTCGTCCCGGCTTCGTGACGCGTGAGCTGATCTTCGGGCGGAATGCAGTGCGGGAGGCACTTCGTGGCCGCCGTGAGGTGCTCGAACTCTGGGTCTCCGAGCGGGCTGCCGAGTCACTCGATTGGCTTTCGGAGGGGCCTCGTCCGCGCGTTGTCAAGGAACGGGAGCTGACCGAGGCTGCCGAGAGCCCCGATCATCAGGGCGTCGTCGCCTGGGCCGGCCCGTATCCCTATGCGGATCCATGGGCGCTCGCGGCCGAGGAGAAGCCGGTCCTTGCCTGCCTCGATCAGGTCACGGATCCGCGGAATCTCGGGGCCGTGATCCGTTCTGCCGCAGGTGCGGGAGCGACCGGTGTGATCGTTCCGGCACACGGATCCGTTCAGGTCACCCCGGCCGTCTGCCGTTCATCCGCAGGGATGGTGGAGCATCTTCCGCTTGCCGTCGTGCCGAATCTTGCGCGCTACCTGGCCGAGATCAAGCGCGACGATCTGTGGTCGTACGCAGCGACGGCAGATGCGTCGCAGACGATGTGGCAGGCCGATCTGACGGGGGGTGTGGCCCTTGTGTTCGGAGCCGAAGGGAGGGGCGTGCGGCCGCTCGTGCGCAAGACCTGCGATGCCACTGTTTCGATTCCGCTCGCTGCAGGGGTCGAGTCACTCAACGTCAGCGTTGCAGCCGCGGTGCTGCTGTACGAGGCGCGGCGGCAGCGAGCCGCGCGCCCGGCGCCTGGCTGAAGCCGGGCGCCACGGTAGGGGGGCGCCTGGATTCATCCAGGCGCCGGAACGGCCCCGTACTATGGTCCGATGCCCGAGCCGAGCCTCTACCTCTTCGACGGCTACAACCTCCTCCACGCCGGCGGTCACGCTGACGTCCGCGAACTGGTCGACGAGCTCGCGAGCTTCGTGGCAATGAACGGTGCGCACGGGATCGTCGTCTTCGACGGCGTCGGCGAAGAGCAGCAACTCGGGCCGCTCGCCGTCCGGTATGCGCCGCACGCGGACACGCTGCTCGAGCGCCTCGCGGCCGATCATCGCCACGGCGAACGCGTCTGCCTGGTCTCGTCGGACGCGGCGGTGCGCGGCACGTCGGGCCAGGAGGTTCGCAAGGTCTCCTCGCTGACGTTCCTGCGCGACCTCGTGAGCCCGAAGCACGTCGAGGATCAGGCGTCACGAGTTCGCGACCGGATCGATCCGGAGACCCGCGACCGGCTCGAACGGCTTCGCCGCGGGCTCTGAACGGCGCTCAAAGCCCGGAGCCGCAGGCGGCGCGTTGATCCCGAAGACGGGCCACCTCACGGGATACGAACGTTTGTTCTGATCACAGTGCAAAATTTGCAAAGGGGTTGTAACGCTTGCAAGAAGGTGCTAGGTTCTCCCTCAACTACAGGGTGAGACTTCGGTCGATCCCACCGCCCATACCCTCGGAAACCGCCAGAACAGGGAGAATCGATGTCCCCCCGCACCGCTCTCGCCCCGAAGACTCCGCAGAAGCTTCAACGTGAACTTGAGGATTTGCAACTCGTCCTCAAGGCGCGCAACGGGAACCAGGAAGCGCTCGATCAGCTGATGCGCCGCTACCACGGCTTCGTGCGCCTGAAGGCGAGCAGCTACTTCCTCGCGGGCGGAGATGCGGACGACCTGATCCAGGAGGGAATGATCGGGCTCTACAAGGCGATGCGCGACTTCCGGCACGACAAGGAGACATCGTTCAGATCGTTCGCCGAGCTGTGCGTGACCCGCCAGATCATCACCGCGATCAAGACGGCGACGCGCTTCAAGCACTCGCCGCTCAACACCTACGTCTCGTTCAGTCACACGCCGGCCGGTCAGGAGAACGACGGTGACTGCACGCTCGGGGACGCACTGCCCGGCCCCGGTACGAACGACCCTGCCAGCTGCGTGATCTCCACCGAGGAGCTGCAGAGCCTCGTCGGGTGCCTCGGAACGACCTTGTCGTCGCTCGAGTCGGATGCGCTGCGCCTGTACCTCGACGGCAAGTCCTACGACATGATGGCCATCGAGCTCGACTGCGACACGAAGACGATCGACAATGCGCTGCAGCGTGTGAAGCGCAAGATCGTTCAGCACCAGGCCACACGCTCGGTACCCGCCTGAGCACGGCGTACGGTTTCGGCCGCAGCTACGATCCCACCGTGACCGCATTCCGGAGCCACGGGTCGCCGAAGGCACGCGCGCTGCAGCTCGCTCTCGTCTTGCTCGCCGTGGCCGCGTTGGCCGCATGCGGCGGATCGTCGACTGATGGGGTACCTAGTGCACCGTCCACCGTCACGACGGGGGAAAGCTCGATCATGCTCGCCTCGCCGGAGAAGGCGCTGGCGCTAATCGACGACGGGGACGTGAAGGTGCTCGATGTCCGCACGCCCGAGGAGTTCGCCGCGGGGCATCTCGCCGGCGCCGAGAATATCGACTTCTACGCCACGGACTTCGCCGACCAGATCGACACTCTCGACAAGGGCGATAAGTACGTCGTCTACTGCCGGTCAGGGAATCGAAGCGGGCAGGCGACAGAGCTGATGGCGCAAAAGGGGTTCACGGCGGTGACCGACGTCGACGGCGGGATCGTCGCCTGGGAGGCCGCCGATCTGCCCACGGTCACTGCGGGCTGATCTCTCGTCGCGGAGGGTAGCGGGCCGCCCGACCGGCGACCCGCCGGCAAGCCGCTAGGTGAAGACGATCTCACCACCTGCGGCCTTCTCGTAGAACTCACCGACCGTGATCACACCGGTCACCTGCGGGACGAAGTCGTCCTTGGAGAGCCCGAACATGTCGACCGTCGCCTTGCACCCGTAGACACCGGCACCCGAGTCGGCGATCATCTCGACGAACTCGGGAATGGGCGGGATGTCGAGCTTCTCCATCTTCCGCGACATCATCTTCGTCGCCAGGAAGGACATGCCCGGAATCGCACCGACGATCGTCGGGATGTGCATGCCCGGGTTTCCGACCGTCGCTACCTTGATCCGATTGTGCCGCTTCTTCGTGATCGCGTCGAGGCCGAAGAACGTGAAGAACACGTTTGCCTCCATCCCTTCCATGCGGGCGCCGTTGGCCATGATCAGGCCGGGGTAGATGCCCTCGAGGGAGCCTTTCGAGATCACAATCGAGACCTTCTCGATCGGCTTCGGTTCCGCCGCCGCAGCGGGCTTGACGAGTTGTTCGAGGCCATGGTCGGTCATGGTCGTCATCGCTTACCTCCTGGTTCTAGATGCAGCCGTGTGGCTTGGGGATGCCGCCGATCTTGGCGGCGAGCTTTGCCGGACCCTTGGGAAAGAGTACGTACAGCTCCTTGATCTGCACCCCCGACTCCTTGCCGAGCGCGCGGATCGAGGGAGCCTGTCCGGCGGAGAGGTACGTGTCGCGCATGTAGTTCACGACGAGCCAGTGGCGCGCCGTCAGCTCGGCGATTCCCGCCTCGTGCGCGATCGCCTCCGCCACGTTCTCGTTCCACTGGCCCGGGTTCGTGAGGAATCCCTCGGGATCCCGGTCGATTCCCGTCATCTCGATCGTTGCCATCGTTGTCCTTTCGGCGTTCAGGCGGTTGTCTCGACGGCCTTCTTGCCGGCCATCTTCATCCGGGGGGAGATCCCGGGGATCTCGCGGCCGGGGAGCAGGACGTGCCAGTACATCCACTGGAACATGAGCTTTCCCAGGTGGTTGAGTCGTGATTCGTGCAGGAGCTGCATCGGCCCGAAGAAGGAGGGATAGCGCCCCGGAAGGGGCTCCGTCTCGTAGTTGAAGTCGATCAGAAGAGCCTTGTCGAACCCCGTTTCGATGAAGCAGTTTGCGTGCCCGTCGTACGAGGCCTCGAGAGACTCCCCGGAGAGGAACCGCTGCACGTTCTCGGCCAGCAACTCGCCCTCGAAGTGCGTCACCGAACCCGCTTTCGACGTCGGCACGTTCGTCGCGTCCCCGAGGGCGAACACGTTGAACCGCGCCTTCGCCTGCAGCGTTGCCGGGTCGGTAGGGACGAAGCCCAGAGCGTCGCCGAGTCCAGGTGAGCGATTGACGTACTCGGCGCCTCCGTGGAGCGGGATGGTCACGAGGAGATCGAATGGAACCTCGCGCCCGTCGTAGCTCACGAGTCGCCCGCCCGCGCCATCCACCTCGCCGGTGTTGAACTCGGTTACGAGCCCGATTCCCTTCTCGGTGAGGAGGTTGCCGAGGAGCTCGGAGGCGGCGGGCTTGGTGAAGGCGCCGTCGAGTGGTGTCACAAACGTGATCTCGACGTCGTCTCGGACGTTGCACTCCTCGAAGTACGAGTCGGCAAGGAATGCGAACTCGAGCGGTGCGACGGGGCACTTGATCGGCAGGTCGATGAAGTTGATCACGAGCTTGCCGCGGTCGAAATCGTTGAGCGCCTTGGCGAGTCCGGCTGCACCTTCCGGCGTGTAGAAGGTGAAGATCTTCTCCATCCAACCCGGGCCGGTCATGCCCTCGGTCTCGTCCGGCTGGAGATGGGCTCCCGTGGCCACGATGAGGACGTCGTAGTGGAGCGTGGTGCCGTCCTCGAGGTGTACGACGTCTTCCTCGAGTTCGACGTGGTCGATCCCTGTCTCGTGGAACGTGATTCCCGCATGGAGCTGGTGCGCGCGGGAACGGACGATTTCGTCGACGCTCGCCAGGCCGAACGGGACGAAGAGGAGGCCTGGCTGGTAGACGTGCCGGTCGTCCTTGTCGACGACATCGATCTCGGTCTCACCACGGTCGTAGTGCTTTCGCAGGCGGTTCGCCATCAGCGTGCCGCCCGTGCCGCCGCCCAGGATCACGATCTTCTTTGTCATCGATCTCACCTCTCGCGGTCGACTGTATCTGTAGGGACAGTGTCCGCCCACGCCGGCGCCCGCGCGTCCGGAGCTTGGCGCACCGAGGATCAGTAACAACTACTTACATTATACAAGGGTAGAGTTGTGTATACTCGGGCCATGACTTCCACCTCAGGAGGAGAAATGACGGATTCAACCGCCCCCTCGCTCCCTCATCCGCTGCCTGACGAGCTCGTCGAGCTGATAGCTCGGCGGTTCCGCGTCATCGGGGAGCCGATGCGGATCAAGCTGCTCGACCGCCTTCGCTCTGGTGAGGCCACCGTGTTGGCGCTCACCGCTACGACCGGAGCATCGCAGCAGAACGTCTCGAAGCATCTTGGCGTCCTGCACGACGCGGGCATCGTCGCCCGTCGTAAGGAAGGGACGCAGGTCTTCTATCGCGTCGCCGATGCCGGAATCTTCGAGCTCTGCGAGACGGTCTGCGGCAGCGTCCAACGACAGGTCGCCGAGCTGAACGCGATCTTCGAGGGGGCCGGACGATGACCACGTCTTCCTGGCCTCTCGAGCGCGTCCTCTTCGCGATGGCCGGCACCGTCACGATTACAAGCGCCGTTCTGGCGGTTCTCGTCTCGCCGTGGTTTCTGCTGTTGACCGCCTTCGTCGGTTTCAGCCAGTGGCTTTTCGTAACCGTGGGGTGGTGTCCCGCCTCGCTCGTCGTCGAGCACATCTTCCACGTGCAGAGGGGGTGCGTCCGATGACGGCCGTCGGCCCGATGGGGCGCCTCGGTGCCTGGGCCGCCGACCACTTTCGTGCCGTTCTCGTGGCGTGGCTCGTACTCGCCGTTGGCCTCGGCGTGCTCGCCCCCCGCGTAGAGCACGCACTCTCCGGCGCAGGCTGGGAAGCAACAGGCTCGCAATCGGTCAAGGCGCGAGAGCTGCTCGACCGGAACTTTGGCGGCCAGTCGAGCGCCGCCCTGATGGTCGTCGTCCACTCGCCCTCGGCGGAGGTCAGAGATCCAGCGTTCGTCGCCACCGTCGACCGGGTCGCCGTCATCCTGCGGGAGGACTCGAGGGTGGCGAGCGTCGCGCTGCCTCGGGCGGGGTTCTCGATCTCGCAGGACGACCACACTGCGATCGTCAGTGCCGGAGCCAACGGCACGACCACCGACATGGTCGCGGCGGCCGACGAGCTCAAGGGGACGCTGAAGGACGCCGGGACGGAGGACGTGCAGGTGAGCCTCACCGGAGCCTCGGGCATGTGGTCCGACTTCAACGAAGCCAACCGCAGCGCCATGATGAAGTCCGAGCTGATCTCGTGGCCGGTCACGCTGATCATCCTGATGCTCGCCTTCGGCTCGCTCGTGGCGGCGGGGCTGCCGCTGATGCTGACGATCCTCGGACTCGTGGCCTCGGCCGGAACGCTCTATATCGGCACGAAGTTCTTCGACATCTCGATCTGGGCGATGAACTTCGCACTCATGTTCGCGCTCGCACTCGGGATCGACTACGCGCTGTTCATCGTGCACCGCTTCCGCGGTGCCTTCTTCGGCTCCAAGCTGACGGCGAAGGAGGCTGTAGCAGTGACGATGGACACGGCCGGGAAGGCCGTGCTCTTCTCCGGTGCGACGGTCGTCATCTCACTCTCCGCCGTGATGCTGGTGCCGAGCCCGGCATTCCGGTCGATGGCGCTCGGGATCATGGTCTCGGTCGTCTTCGTCCTGCTGGCCTCGCTCACCCTGCTGCCGGCGGTGCTTTCCAGGCTCGGCCCGCGCGTGGACAGGCTGGCTCTCAGGTGGGTGCATTCCGGTGAGCACCGCTCGCCGGCGTTTGCCGCCTGGGGCGAGCGTCTCTGGCGTCATCCGTGGCTGTTCGGCACCGTCGCCGTCGCGATCCTGATTGCGTTCTCTCTGCCCGTGCTCGGGCTGAAGACCGGTATGCCTTCGATCAAGGTGGTGCCGCAGGAGGACACGTCGCGGCAGGGCTACGCGCTCGTCCAGTCGGCCTTCGGGGAGGGCGCGCCTGGCGCGCTCCAGCTCGTTGGCCCCGCGGCCGCGATCGACAAGGCCGTCGCAGTGGTGAAGGACGACCCGGGCATCGCCCGGCTGATGCCCGCGCAGAAGGGTGCCGGTGGTCTCGTGCTGGTGCAGGCAATTCCGAGTTCCGACCCGTCGAGCCCGTCCGTCGGTGCGACGATCGACCGCCTGCGAGCGGCCGTCCCAGCCGAGGTGCTCGTCGGTGGCGCGACGGCCGAGAACCACGATCTCGAGCAGGTGCTCTCGGAGAAGACCCCGCTCGTGATCGGCGTCGTGCTCGTCCTCGGCTTCCTGCTTCTGTTGCTCGCGGTGCAGGCGCCGGTGATCGCCGCCGTCGGGGTCGTCACGAACCTCCTCGCGGTGGGTGCGGCGTTCGGCGTCGCGCGGCTGATCTTCCAGGACGGCTACGGTGCCGACCTGCTCCGCTTCGAATCGCAGGGGTTCATCGACGCCTGGGGGCCGGTCTTCTTCTTCGCGATGATCTTCGCGATCTCGATGGACTACACGGTGTTCCTGCTCTCATCGGCGAAGGAGCACTTCGACCACAACCGCGACCCGAAGGAGGCGATGGTCGGTGGGCTCGCACATTCCGGGCGCGTCATCTTCGCCGCAGCGGCGGTGATGGTAGCCGTCTTCTTCACGTTCGCTCTCTCGGGGCCGCTCCCGCCGAAGGAGATGGGCGTCATTCTCGGCGTCGCCGTTCTCCTCGACGCGCTGCTGATCCGGCTCGTCCTCATTCCGGTCTCGCTGCGGCTCCTCGGGACGTGGGCGTGGGGTCTGCCGCGGTGGCTCGATCGGGTTCTTCCCGACGTACGGTTCGGGCACTCGTGAGGTCGCATGCGCCCGGTCTGCACTGAACTCGAAGTAGTCGCTCGCCGTCATCGAGGATGAGGTCGTAGCGGGTGTTCTCGCCGAATGAAGTCGCGACCTGGTATCCGGATTCGTGGAGCGCGAGCATGACTGGGAGTGTCGTGTGGTCGCCGACGTCTTCGGGGTTCCTCATTGAGAACATGCTCCGATGTTGCTTGGACAGACAACAAACGCCTGGTGTTGGTTGCGACTGAACGCCGACAGGGAGAAAGAAGAGAGAGGAGAGCCGGAGAAGGGATTCGAACCCTTGACCCCCGCTTTACAAGAGCGGTGCTCTGACCAGCTGAGCTACTCCGGCGACCATCACATCGTAGATGCCGCCGCCCGCTCCCGGGCGTGGAGGTAGGCCTCTCGGAATGCAGCTGCCGCGGCCCGAGGGCCGCGGCAGCGCTCTTTGCAGGAATCCGATGACGAGGCGACTCAGGCAGCAGCTCGTGCCGGCTCGCTGTCGATCACCGGGCCGTCGACCGAGCGCTCGTGTTCGAGCGTCGGCAACCACTCGAGCCACATCGGCAGGTACCAGTTCCACTCGCCGAGCAGCTTCATCGTCGCGGGCAGCAGCACCGCCCGCACGATCGTGGCGTCGATCAGGACAGCGGCCGCGAGACCTATGCCCATCTCCTTCATGTCGATGATCGGCATCAGCGCGAACACGCCGAAGACGAACACCATCACGACCGCTGCACTCGAGACGACGCCTGCGGTGGAGCGGATGCCTTTCTCGACGGCCTGCTCGGTGCTCATGCCGCGGTCGAAGTACTCCTTGACCCGGCTGAGGATGAACACGTGATAGTCCATCGAGAGGCCGAACAGGATCACGAACAGGAACATCGGCAGCCAGGAGGCGATGCCGCCGTTCTCCTGGAAGTCGAGCAAGTTCGAGCCCCAACCCCACTGGAAGACCGCAACCAGCAGGCCGTAGGCGGCGGCCACGGACAGCAGGTTCATCAGGATCGCCTTGATCGGGATCACGATCGAGCGGAACGAAACGAGCAGCAGCACGAAGGCGAAGCTGAGGACGAAGATGAAGACGAGCGGAGCCGACGACTTCATCTTCTCCGACCAGTCCTTCGACGCCGCCGTGTCACCGGTGACCGCGTACTCGACACCCGCAACGGTGCCGACCGTAGCCGGGAGGATCTCGTTGCGGAGTGTGCCGAGCGCGTCGTTCGAAGTCGCATCCGTTCCGCCCCCGACGAGGGGGATCGCTACCCGGAGCACATTGCCGTTTGGTGACGTCTCGGTGTAGATCGGGTCCAGTGCCTTTCCGGAGACGAGCGCCTTCCTCTTCAGCTCGCGCACCGCCGCCAGGAGCTCGGGATCCGACACATCGCCCTTGATCGCCACGATTGCGGGCGTCGCTCCGCCCGGGAACGCGTCCTGCACCTTGTTGTAGTCCTGCACTTCCTTGAGGGACTTCGGCATCGCCTCGAGGCCTGACTGGCTCGTCCGCAGGTTGATCGCGGGAAGCGCCAGCACCACCAGCACCGCGGTTGCAGCGATCGCCGAGACGAGCGGCTTTCGCAGGACGACGCCGAGGACTACGCCCCACATCCGCCCCTGTCCGTCGTCACGCTTGAGCCGCGAGACGAACGGGATGCGCACCTTGTCGACACGATCGCCGAGCCAGGAGAGCATCGCCGGCAGCACGGTGAGCGAGCCGACCATCGCGACCGCGACCACCATCATCGTTCCGATCGCGAACGACATGAACGTCTTGTCGCCCGAGAAGAACATGCCGGCCATCGCGATCATCACCGTGAAGCCGGAGATGAGCACGGCGCGTCCCGATGTCGCAGCCGCAGCTTCCAGCGCGGCCGACTCGCTACGTCCCGCACGCCGCTCGTCCCGCTCGCGGCGGATGTAGAAGAGCGAGTAATCGACACCGACCGCAAGGCCGATCAGGAGGATCACCTCGGAGATCGCCTCATCCATGGGCACGATCTGGCTCGGGAAGGCAACGAGGCCCATCGTCGCCATTACCGCGGTGAGGGCAAGGCCGAGCGGGATCAGCGCGCCGACGAGCGATCCGAAGACGAGCATCAGGATCACGAGCGTGATCGGGATCGAGATCATCCCAGCCCGCGCGAGCTGGGAACCGAACATCTCGTCGAGGGCCTTGCCGGTCGATGCGGATCCCGCCTGCACGACGGTGAATCCAGGGTTCGACGTCTGTACCTGCTCCGTGCCGGCCGTGATCTCGTCGATGTAGGCCGCCGTCTCGTCATAGGTGCCCTCGGGGCTGAACTGGATCAGCACAGCGTGGCCGTCTTCCGAGACCTGGCCCTCGTTCCCCTTCGCGAACGGCGACCGCAGTTCCGTCACCTTCGGGAACGAGTTGAGCTTCGTGATCGCCTGGCCCACGACGGAGCGAAACGTCGGGTCGGTCGCCGTCCTCGTGGACGACTGCACGAGGACGTACTCCATCTGCCGGTCCAGCTTGAAGCCGGCATCGCGGATGATGTGGTCGGCGGTGCGCGCCTCACCGACGTTGATGTCGTTCTGGTCGATAGTCTTCGTCCCGACCATTCCGCCGAGGACGACGGAGGCGACGACGAACGCGAGCCAGCCAAAGATGGCCGTCTTCCTGTGTCTTGCGCTCCAACGACCCATCCGGGCCGCAATGTTCGTGCTCTGCATCAGGGGTGACATACGATTCTCCTCGAGGGTCGTTGAGCTGTCCCTCGAAGGCTCGCAGCGTGGCCGTCTCGTGGCAGTGCGGCGGTCAGGCGTTCCGGGGTGGGGTAAACCGCACACTCGATCGGGAGGTAGCGGTGGAAGGGGCGTACCGCTGCCTCCCCGAACCGATTCCTCTGCGTGCTTCTCGCGATCCTGAAGGTGGCCGCTCGCGGCCATGACTCGCGTGGATTCGACGACAGGATCGTCCTACGAGGGAGGGGTCACGGGGCCTCCCTAGGTTCCCGGCTTAAGGATCAGGCGAAGCCTGCTGACCATCCGTCCGAGGTCGCTGCACTATTGCGCTTTCATCGCAGCATCCTCAGCACCGCAAGCACGCGGCGATGGTCGTCCGTGGAGGCCGGGAGGTCGAGCTTCGAGAAGATGCTCGTCACGTGCTTCTCGACAGCGCGAAGGGTGACGAACATTCGGTCCGCGATCGCCTGATTCGAGCGTCCCTCGGCAATCAGCTCCATCACCTCTCGCTCGCGTGGAGAGAGCGCATCGAGCGGATCATCGACACGTCGGCGCCCGAGGAGTTGACTCACGACCTCCGGATCCAGGGCAGATCCTCCTTCGCCGACGCGACGCACGGCCGAAGCGAACTCCTCGAGATCCGAGATCCGGTCTTTGAGGAGGTAGCCGACGCCGTCTGCACCGCCTTCCAGGAGCCCGATCGCGTACGCGGGTTCGACGTACTGCGAGAGGACGAGGACTCCCGTCTCCGGGTGCCGCTCGCGGATCGCACGGGCGGCGACGAGTCCCTCATCGGTGTGCGTCGGCGGCATGCGGATGTCGACGATCGCGACATCCGGCTTGTGCAGAGCGACGTGTCGAAGCAGGTCGTCGGCATTGCCGGACTGCGCAGCAATTTCGAATCCCGCCTCGCCGAGAAGGCGGACAACACCTTCACGGAGGAGCACGGAGTCCTCGGCGATCACCACAGTCATCGCGTTCCCGAGCATCGCGATCGTGTTTCGCAGCGGCGGGAAATCGCGCGGAAGGCCATCCGCGAGAAGCTGGTGGATGTGCTCGGGCTCGGGCAGGCCGGCCAGCCGATGGTTGCCGAGGTCGCGCACGGCGAACCCCACCGGATTGCAGGCGGTCGCAGAGAGCAGGATCTGTCCTCCGTGCCCGGCAGATCCGATCCGTGCCGCACGGTGGACGTCGATCCCCGTGTAGCCCTCGTCGGTGAAAAGGGGCTCGCCCATATGGATTCCCATCCGGACGCGCACGTCGTGCGCTTTGGGCCAGGTGTGCTCGATCAATGCACGCTGCGCGCCGACCGCGGCTGCGATCGCGAAATCAAGCGCCTGAAAAGCTGCGAACAACTCGTCGCCGTGTGCGTCGATCACTGTGCCGCCGTGTTCAGCGACGCTGCGACGCAGAATGCCGCGGACATCGTTGAGAATCGTCGGGTAATCCTCCCGTGTCTCGTGCACGAGACGGGTCGAGCCCTCGATATCGCAGAGGAGGAAGGCAACGGCGTTGTCGGTCTCGCTCATTGTGGCGATTCTACGGCAGTCTCCTCGGTGACTCCCAGGG
>NZ_JBDSNT010000142.1:0-22648 GCF_039915195.1 Gaiella sp. | reverse complement strand
ACGGGCCCGACACGGTTCCCGAGTGCGTAGCCGGCGGCGTTCCGACCCATCGCTCGATAGCTCTCGAGCGAGTAGAGCGGCGACATCCCGAAGAGCTCGAGGTTGTCGAGAGGCTGCAGGTCGACGCGGTGGATCACCGCCGTTCCCTTGGACTGGATCCCGAGTGCGATCCCCGACCCCGAGAGCCGTGCTCCATCGTGCGCAATGAACGCGACGTCTGCGACGCGGCGCACGCGGACGATTCGCGGGCTCCCACCGCCCTCGGCGACGCCGTCGACGATCGCAGCGAGCACGTCGCCGTGATCGAGCCCGTTGATCGTCTCGCGGATCGTTCCCGAAAAGGCGGGTCCGACGGCAATCACGACCTCGGTCGCATCGGTACCCACTGCCGCATCGTCTCCCTCGACGACGATCGGCTGCACGGTGCGGGCGCCCGTTCCGAGCGTTGCAGCGTCGATCACGTGCGGGAGCGCCTGCAGGGCCTCCCAACGAGCCCCTTCGAGCCGATAGCCCGTCCCCGGACCGGTGTATGCGTTGGGGTCGTTGACTGCTGAGCGAACGGTCCCGTCCTTGTCGATCACTGCCGACGTCTGGAGGTAGTCGGCGGAGACGCGCTGCCGCTGCATGTCGACCACCGCGCGCGCCACATCTTCGAATCCGCGTCTGTCGAGAGCGAGGGCGACATCGAGCCCCGAGACCTTCCGACCCAGAGCGGCGTCAGCCGCAGCGACATCCGCGGCGCGATCGCGATCCGGCATGTCACTCGCGTCATAACCGATCGTTGCTGCGACCACCTCTTCGTCGCTGATCTCGGGTAGGCCGAGCTCGGCGAACACAGCCTGGATCGCGCGGGCCGCCCGCTCGCGGACGCGCGTCACCTCGGCCTCACCGACCGGTTCGATCCCACCGTCGACCTGCCAGTCCCGCTGGATCGTCATCCACTCGTCGAGATCGTCGGCGTCATAGTTGCCGCCGCCAAACGTGTTGTCGTGGCGCGGCATCACCGAGTAACCCGACGTGACGAAGTCCGTTCCGGGAAGGAACTGCCCCATCAGCTTGGCGGTCTTCCGGATCGCGGAGTGCGAGGCGATCGCATCGTTCCCGGATGCGACCTCGAGGTCGAGCCAGGCCGCGATCACGTTCTCCGCGAGGATCGCCCGTGTCCCCCCGGGGAGCGACAGCACGAGCGCGACGCAGGAGATCGAGCCGTTCTGCACCCCCTGCGAGCCGGCAGCGCGCACGACCGAGATGCACCGCGCCTCGAGGTAGAGCATCGACATCCCCTGCGTGTGCCCCATGAGCGCCTCCGACCCCGTGCCCGACGTGAAACGCACCTTCACTCCCCGCGACGCGTACGCAGCTCCGAGGAACGACTTCGACCAGGGCGTGTCGTCACCGTCGACGAAGACCTGCTCGGTGCCGTACACCGAGAGCGTCTCGGCGTAGGTGACGAGACCGTTGACGGCGAGCTCGAGGTTGCGGCGTTCCTCGACCGCGCACTGGGTCATGACACCAGGGCGCCCGGTCTGGGATCCGACGAGGAGCGAAATCGCGTTGAGCGGCGCGTAGCGCGCTACCCCGACCGTGGTCTCTATCTCGGCAAATCCCCGCGCCGCAGCCTCGGCAGCATCGGCGGCGAGAAGCGCAGGGCTCTCCTTCAGGTTGGTCACGTGCGCCTGGTTTGCGGGCGCCCGGCGGGCACGCAGCTTCTTGAGGGCGAACATGAGCTCGACGGGGTCGAGTAGCCCTGCGACGCGCGCAAGCTTGGCGGGCGTCAACCCTCGCGCCATCCTGACGCTCTCGGCACGCGGGACGTCGACGTCGACGAGCTTTCGTGCAACGTCGAGATCCGAGAGAGCCATCGCCTCGACGGCGACCTCGAGGTCGAGGCCGTGCGCCACGAGGAAGCGATCGATGACGTCGAACTCGGCCGCGGCACGACCATCCATGCGGACGACCACACCGTTCTCGACGACGAGCTCGGGTTCCGGATCGTTCGGGCCGTTCGCGGCGACGAGTCCGAGTTCGGGGAGAGGCGTAACGAGCGTCTCGCGGCGGAGCTCCTTCTCCGCGCGGGACGCGAAGCGAGCCGACCCGCCCGCGTTCGGTGCCTCAGGCACCGACAAGCCCCCGCTCGACGTACGCTGCCGTGGCCTCGCGAACAAACGCAGCCGTCAGCGGCGCCGCCCATCCGTCCAGCCGTCGCGCCCATTCGTCGAGCTCCGCTGCGGTCGACCGTCCCGGCCGCAGCGCCGTGTAGATCTCCAACAGTTCCTCGTCGGGGATGCGAGCGAGCTCCGCTGCACGATCGAGGTTGTCGGCCAGCTGCGTCCGCCCCGTCGCCCGGGCCACCTCCGCCTGCCGTCGCAGCGTCGCATGTGTCGCCCGGACGTCGGACGCAACGAGCGCCCCGGCGCGCGCGGCCTCGAGCGTGACATCGTCGAGCGCGAGGCCGGACGGGGTCTCGACGAGGTCGGGACGCCGGGATCCGAGTGGGTAGTCGACGGTTGGGTCGAAACTCATCCCCGAAACTTTATAGGCTGAGGCCCATGACAAACGATCATCGATTCTTTGGCCGCGTCGCATTCGTCACCGGCGCTGCGAGCGGCATCGGGGCTGCGACCGTCAGCCGCCTACTCGCCGAGGGAGCGAAGGTGGCTGCTTTCGATCTCCATGCCCCTACCACCGAGGGTGTAGTCGCCCTTTCCGGAGACGTCTCTGCCTCCGCTGACGTCGAGGCAGCAGTTACACGAGCAACCGCCGAGCTCGGCCCTATCGACATCCTCGTCTGCTCTGCCGGCGTCTCCGGAAACTCGCTCCGCACGAAGGACGTGAGTGACGAGGAATGGAGCCGCGTGATGGCGATCAACACCGACGGCGTCTTCTGGTGCAACCGGGCCGTCACGGCGGGCATGGTCGAGCGCGGTTACGGCCGTATCGTCAACGTCGCCTCGATCGCCGGTAAGGAAGGCAACCCGATGGCCGCTGCGTACTCCGCGTCGAAGGCGGCAGTGATCGCCCTCACCAAGGCGGTGGGAAAGGATCTCGCGCGCACCGGGGTGTCCGTCAACTGCGTCGCGCCAGCCGTGATCGAAACGGCCATGCTCGGCGACATGTCGCAGGAGCACGTCGACTACATGGTGGAGAAGATTCCGATGGGCCGCATGGGCAAGGCCGAGGAGGTCGCCGCGCTGATCTGCTGGCTTGCGAGCGAGGAATGCTCGTTCTCGACGGGCGCCACCTACGACATCTCCGGCGGCCGCGCCGTCTACTAGTGCGGGCCTTCACACCGTCACGCTCGCTTGCCCCCGAGGCATCGGACCTCCGTGGCCGTTCCCGGGAGAGGCTCCGCCATCTCCCCTACAGGTTCACGCTTCGAATGGTGCCGTCGTCGACAGGGCAGATCGCCTGATGCGACGCGTGCGCTTCGAGTCCGGCGACGGCGTGATCCACGAAGGGGCGGTCGTCCACCACGACGGGCGGCTTTGTGTCGAATCACCACACGGTTCGCGCGCGTTCCTCGTCGACGAGCGAACCCTCACGCTCGAGGCTCCGGCGACACTCCTCCGCCCGGTCGATCCGCCCGAAGTGTGGTGTGCCGGCGTGACGTACGAGCGCAGCCGCGATGCGCGGATCGAGGAGTCCGGCAGCGACGTCTACGCGCTCGTCTACGACGCCGACAGGCCCGA
The DNA here is from genome assembly GCF_039915195.1 of Gaiella sp. Classification (GTDB taxonomy): domain Bacteria; phylum Actinomycetota; class Thermoleophilia; order Gaiellales; family Gaiellaceae; genus Gaiella. The sequence continues at coordinate 18,959 of NZ_JBDSNT010000142.1, read as the reverse complement.
GCTCTTCCTCAAGGATGCGCAGTGCCGCCGCACCGTCGGGCCGGGAGAGCCGATTGCGATCCGCTCGGACGCGACGTGGAACGTCCCGGAGCCCGAGATCGGAGTCGTGCTCGGCGACGACCACTCGATCGTCGGGTACACGATCGGGAACGACGTCTCGTCGCGTGACATCGAGGGTGCGAATCCGCTCTATCTCCCCCAGGCGAAGGTCTTCGCCGCCGCGTGCGCTCTCGGCCCGGCCGTCTACGTGCCGGAGGACTGGGACGCCTCGCTCGCGATCGAGATGACGATCCACGACGAGCACGGAGCGATGCTGTTCGAGGGATCGACCTCGACGGCGAACATGAAGCGGACATTTCCCGATCTCGTCAGCTGGCTCGTCCGTGACAACCCGGTGCCGCCGGGAAGCGTGCTGCTCACCGGCACGGGGCTCGTGCCACCCGATGATTTCACCCTCCTCCCGGGTCACATCGTCTCGATTCACGTGCCCGAGATCGGCACGTTGACAAACCCCGTCGTGCGCGCTGCCGACATTCCCGAGAGGACGAACCACCGATGACCGAGACGGTTTCCGCGACGACTTTCCGCAACTTCATCGGGGGCAAGTGGAGCGCGAGCGCCTCTGGCGAGAGCTACGAGAAGCGCAACCCGTGGCGGCCCGATGAGGTCACCGGTGTCTACGCCGCGTCGATCGCCGACGATGCGATCGCCGCCGTCGAGGCAGCGGTCGACGCCTTCCCCTCCTGGTCGGCGCTTCCCGCCCCTGCGCGGGCCGCCTTCTTCTTCAAGGCGGCTGACGCGATCGAAGCGCGGGTGGAGCAGATAGCGCAGGACATGACCGCCGAGATGGGAAAGCCGCTGCGGGAGGCTCGCATGGAGTCGGCGCGCGCGGCAACGATCCTCCGCTACTCGGCCGGCGAGGCGTATCGACCGGCGGGCGAGGTCTACGAGCCTTCCGTCGGGAACCAGACGCTCTACACGCGCCGGCGTCCGCTCGGCGTCGTCGGGCTGATCACGCCGTGGAACTTCCCCGTTGCGATCCCGGTGTGGAAGCTGGCACCCGCTCTCATCTACGGGAACACGGTCGTGCTCAAGCTCGGCTTCGAGGCCCCGCGCACCGGTCTCCACATCGCCGAGTGCTTCGCCGAGGCGGGACTGCCGGCCGGGGTGCTGAACGTGGTCACGGGCTCGGGCTCGACCGTCGGCGCAGAGCTCGTCTCGAATCGCCACGTGCGCGCGCTCTCGTTCACCGGGTCGGTCGCCGTCGGCCACGCGGTGCGGAACGAGGCGACGGCGCGGAACTGCCGCGTCCAACTCGAACTGGGCGGCCACAACCCCTTCATCGTGATGGCAGACGCAGAGCTCGACCGTGCCACGGAGGCGGCGTTCGCGGGGGCCTTCTGGTCGGCAGGTCAGAAGTGCACCGCCACGCGACGAATCCTCGTCCAGGACGCCGTCTACGACGCGTTCCGCGAGAGGCTCCTCGCGCGCATCGCTGCCGCGAAGGTCGGCGATCCGGCCGACCCGGTGACCGAGGTTGGCCCCGTCGTTGCAGCAGGGCCGTTCGAGGAGATCATGACCGCAATCGAGCGCGGCAAGGGTGAGGGTGGCACCGTTGCCGCCGGAGGCGTTCGCGCGGACGACAGGGGGTACCTGATAGCGCCCACCGTCTTCGAGAACGTGGCGGACGACGCCTTTCTCTCCTGCGAGGAGGTCTTCGGGCCTGTCACCTCCCTCTATCGCTTCTCGACCCTCGACGAGGCGCTCGGACGTGCCAACGCGGTCGAGTTCGGCCTGTCCGCCGCGATCTTCACCCGCGACCTGCACGCGACCCAGCGGTTCGCGAACGAGCTCCAGGCCGGCATCCTCCACATCAACTCCCAGACCGCCGGCGCGGACGTTCACGTCCCCTTCGGCGGGCTCAAGAATTCGGCCTGGGGCCCGCACGAGCAGGGCCGCGCCGCGATGGAGTTCTACACGGAGACGGTCACGGTCTACCAGGACGCGCCCCTTGGCTGAACGAGTCCTGGTTACAGGAGCTCTCGGCTGCCTCGGCGCCTGGGTTGCCCGCTGCATCCTCGATGACGGTGACGAGGTGGTGGGCTTCGATCTGGGCGAGAACCGCGCGCGACTCGAGCTCGTACTCGGCTACGACGAATCGTCGGTCTCGCTCGTGAAGGGCGATATCACCGACCTTGCTGCCGTCGAGCGTGCGTTCGACGAGCACGAGATCACGCGTGTCGTCCACCTCGCTGCGCTTCAGGTTCCGTTCGTCCGCGCCAACCCCCCGCTCGGGATGCACGTCAACGTCGCCGGCACCGTCAATGTCTTCGACGCAGTCTCACGCCGGCTCGACCGCATTCCCTCGGTGACGTACGCGAGCTCGGCCGCCGTCTATAACCCGTCGGACGCCTCTCCCGCGCCGGAGGCCGGCGGGACGCGCCCCGCGACGCTGTACGGCGTCTCGAAGCTCGCGGACGAGGGAGTTGCACGCGTCTACCGGGCGGAGTCGGGCGTCCCGTCGATCGGCCTCCGGCCCTACGTCGTCTACGGGCCGGGCCGCGACCAGGGCATGACGTCAGGCCCGACGATGGCGATGCTCGCCGCCGTCCGCGGCGAGCCGTTCCACATCGGCTTCTCGGGCGACGCTGTCTACGACTTCGTCCCCGACGTCGCGCGAGCGTGTCTCATGGCTGCGCACTCGACGGACGGTACGACCGGGGTCTACAACACACCCGGCGCCCTGGCCGACGTCGGCGACATCGTTGCGGCCATCCAGTCGGAGGTTCCGGGGGCCGAGATCACGTGGGACGGTGACCGACTTCCATTCCCGCCGGCGATGGAGGCCGTTGGGTTCGATCGCGACGTGGGGCCGTTCCCGCGTACCTCGCTCGTCGACGGAGTGGCGGCGACCGTGGCGCACTTCCGGCGCGCCGCAGCGCACTGATGCACCCGTGAAGGCGCCTGGTTAAAGCAAGGCGAGCCTGTGGCGCGCGACGCCGGCGCCAACGAGCCTACGGTTTGATCGCGCTCAGACGGGTCTGGCCGACGGATGCCTGCGCGTGAGTGCCAGCAAGGCGAAGAACTGCGCCATCAGGAACGCCGCGGCGACCCAGAGCACAGCATCGAATGAGCCCGTCACGTCGCGGATCGCTCCCAGGACGAAGGGCGAGGTTGCGGCGATCGTGTACCCGAGTCCGAGCATCATCGCGACGAGTGCTCCGACTCTCGCAGGCGTGCGCTCGAAGTCGAGCGGCAAAGTCATCACGAGGGCAAACAGGCCGCCCTGCGCAATTCCCGCGAGCAGAGAGCCGAGATACGCGATTCCCGGAGCGGCCACGAGAATGACCGAGCCCGTGATGAAGAAGCAGCTGAGGCCGAGGAGAAACGGGCTGCGGCGGCCAGTGCGATCCGAAAGCCAGGGAATGAGAAATGATGCGGGGATCGCGGTCAGATTCATCATCGCGAGCAACACCCCAGCCTCGCCCGCCGTCCACCCACGCTCGGCGTACGCGTCCGGAAGCCACGCGTTGAGCCCGTAATAGGCGGAGCCCATCAACGCGAAGATCGCGACGAGGAGCCACGCCGTGCCGCTGCGCCACGGCAGCCGAGGCACGGTTGCCGCCGGAGCAGCGTGCGGCTCCTCCCCCCGGGTCAGGATCACCCAGGCAACGAGCGAGAACAACGCAACGCACGAGATCGCGATCAGAGCGCCCCGCCACCCACCAAACCACGCAGCCAGAGGGACCGCGAGAGCGGCCGAGCTCGTCGAGCCGATCTGGATCCCGGTCGTGTAGACCCCGGTACCCGTTGCGGGCCGCTTCTCGAAATGCTCCTTCACGGAGATCGGCGCGAGCGCGTTCCCGAGCCCCATTCCGATTCCGACCGGCCACGTCAGGAGAACCACGAGCCAGGCCGACGGCACCGTCGCCCGGAGAATTCCGAAGACGCCGATGAGGGCGAGCCCGATCGTCATCGCCCGCCGCGTTCCGATCTTCGCCGCGAGGTAGGCGGCCACGGGGGCGAACAGCCCCATGCAGAGCACCGGGATCGTCCCGAGGAGACCGACAACGGCATGTGACGTCCCGAATGCATTCTGGATCGAAGGGATGAGAGGCCCGACGCCCACTATCTGCGGACGCAGCGTCAGCGCGGCAAGGAAGAGCGCGATCAGGGTCGCATTGGCTCGGTTCGTCATGCGCGCGGCCCGTGAGGAGGCGCTGCACTCGAAAAACCCCGGCTCGGGAAGGGCCGCTTGCCAGCGACCATCACAGTGGGGCTTGCTGCAACGATCATTCCGGGTCTCACGTTGCAGCAAGCCTCACTAGACGAGCGGCGTCAACAGGTGCCGCTGCCGCGAGGCGAGGAGCGGCAGCGCCTGCTCGAGCACGAGCTCGCGAAAGTGGGAACTCGCCCCGTGAGCCTCGAACGCCTCCTGGTCGGCATAGCGCTCGAACAGGAAGAACGCGTTCCGGTCGTCCGGGTCGCGGTGCGCGTCGTACTGCAGGCATCCGGGCTCGGCGCGTGAGAGCGGCATCAGCTTGCGTAGCAGCTCCGCGACGGCATCGCTCTCACCGTCTTTCGCCACCCACGTCACTGCAAGAACGACGGTCATTTCCTGGCGGCGTCGAAATGACTGCGCATGAGCCGAGCCGAAACCTCGACGTGCTTTCGGCCCTCGCGGGCAGCAGCTGATGCGTTGCCCGAACGGATGGCGTCGATCAGCTTGGCGTGGCGCTCGGCGGCCAGCGTAGGATCCATGTAGGTGCCGTACAGCGAGATCGTGATCCGGCTCTCGACGCCGAGCGACTCCCAGCACTGGCGGAGCACCGAATTCCCGGCTGCCTCGACGACTAGCCGATGGAACGCGACGTCGTGCTCCACGAGCGACTTCGTGTCATCCCGTTTGACCGCCTTCTTCATCGCCTCCAGCTCGACCTCGAGGGCCTTCACGTCGCCGTCGAGGTTGACCGTTGCAAGACGCGCCGCGAGCTCCTCCAGCGAAGCGCGGACGGGATAGACCTCGGTCATCTCCTCCTCGCCAAACTTGCGGACCCGCGAGCCGCGGAACGGCTCTGACTCGACGAGTCGCAGCAGCTCGAGATCACGGAGGGCCTCGCGCACGGGCGCCTGGCTCGTGCCGAGCTCCTGTGCGATCCTCGTCTCGACGAGCCGCTCGCCAGGCTCGAGCTCACCGCTCGCTATCCGCTGCAACAGGACGTCCTTGACCTGCTCCCGGAGGACGGTGCGCGAGATGACCGCCATCAGACCACCGGCTTAACCGGCGATCACCGGGTTGGTAATCTCACCGACACCGTCGATCTGAATCGTGACCGTGTCACCCGGCTGCAGCAGACGCTTCGGATCGCGGAAGACGCCGACGCCCGCCGGCGTGCCGGTGAGAATCAGGTCGCCGGCCTCGAGCGTCGAGGTGCGTGAGGCGTAGCTGATGATCTCGTCGATCCCGAAGATCAGGTTGGCGGTCGTCGAGTCCTGGAGCGTCTCTCCCGAGACGATGGCGCGGATCCGCAGCGCGTGCGGGTCGGGAACCTCCGAGGCGGGAACGAGCGGGCCGACCGGGCAGAACGTGTCGGGTGACTTGCCGCGGGTCCACTGACCGTCCGCAAACTGCAGATCACGGGCCGAGACGTCGTTTGCAACGAGATAGCCACGCACGGCCTCGAAGGCGCTCTCTTTCGAGACATTCTTGACCGTCTGGCCGATTACGACGCCGAGCTCGGCCTCATAGTCGCACTGCTCCACGACCGAGGGGATCACGATCGCATCGCCGGGACCGATGAGCGAGGTCGTGTACTTCGCGAAGAACAGAGGAGCCTTGGGAAGGTCGACTCCCTGCTCCTCGGCGTGGTCCTTGTAGTTGAGACCAACGCAGATGATCTTGCCGGGACGATCGATAGGAATCATGCCGTCGATCCTACGCGACCGCCCGGGGCCGCGCCGACCGAACCCGCGATAATCGATCGTTGATTCCACACCGTTTTCGGCGCTGAGTAGACTCGGGGAATGCCGCTTTCCGACGCCGTTCGCGCCGAGCTCGAGGCCGCTGTTGGCGCCGACCATTTGATCAGCGAGCCCGAGCAGCTCCGCACGTACGACTGCGACGGCCTCACCGGCTGGCGAGCGATGCCCGAACTCGTAGTCCTCGCCGGCTCGACTGCGGAGGTGCAGAGAATCGTGCAGATCTGTGCCCGCGAGCAGGTCCCGTTCGTCGCCCGCGGTGCCGGCACCGGCCTCTCTGGCGGCGCGCTCCCTGTCGCAGAGGGCATCGTCATCTCGCTCGCCCGGATGAAACGGATTCTCGAGGTCGACATCCCCTCGCAGCGCATCGTCGTCGAGCCTGGCGTCACGAACCTCGACGTGAGCAAGGCCGTTGCCGCCGACGGGTTCTTCTACGCCCCCGACCCGTCGAGCCAGCAGGTGTGCACGATCGGGGGCAACGTTGCGGAGAACTCGGGAGGCGCGCACTGTCTCAAGAACGGCTTCACCGTGAACCACGTCACAGGACTCACGGTCGTGCTTCCCGACGGCGAGGTGGTCGAGCTCGGTGGCAAGGCTCTCGACCCGGACGGCCCCGACCTGATGGGGGCGTTCATCGGATCCGAGGGTACCCTCGGGATCGCCACCGAGATCACGCTCCGGATCCTGCGGAAGCCAGAGGCGGTGACGACGCAACTCGCGGCGTTCCCCTCGATCGACGCGGCCGGTGAGGCCGTCTCGGCAATCGTCTCGGCGGGGATCCTGCCGGCCGCGATCGAGATGATGGACCGGCTGACGATCGTCGCTGCGGAGCAGGCGTATCACCCCAACTACCCCGAGGGCGCCGAGGCGCTTCTCCTCGTCGAGCTGGACGGGATCACCGTTCAGGTCGGGGAGGACACGGCGTCGGTGGATCGCATCTGCCGCGAGTGCGGCGCCTTCGAGGTGCGGGTCGCCCACGACGACGCCGAGCGGGCGCTGCTCTGGCTCGGCCGAAAGGGGGCGTTCCCAGCGATGGGCCGGATGTCGCCCGACTACTACGTGCAGGACGGCGTTGTCCCGCGCACGAAGCTACCGGAGGTTCTGCGGCGGATCGGCGAGCTGTCCCGCGAACACGGCCTGCAGGTCGGCAACGTCTTCCACGCGGGCGACGGGAACCTCCACCCGCTCGTGCTCTACGACGCCGCGAAGGGTGAGACGGAGGCGGCCAAGGTCCTCGCCGAAGCGATCCTCGGAGCGTGCCTCGACGCAGGCGGCTCACTCACGGGCGAGCACGGCGTCGGCGTCGACAAGGCCTGTTCGATGCCGAAGATGTTCTCCGAACGCGATCTCGAGGCATTCGAGCGGCTGCGGCGCGCGTTCGACCCGGACGGGATCGCGAACCCCGGCAAGGTGATCCCGACGCCACGCCTCTGCGGCGAGGTGCCTGGCCCGTACCGACAGCACCCGCTGGAGATGATCGGCCTTGCCGAGCGTTTCTAGCCTCGCGGAGGCAGCCGCTGTCCTGCAGGCTGCCTCCGCGGAGCGCGGCAAGGTGCGGATCGGCAGCGATCTCGACGCCGGCGGGATGCGCGCCGTCCTCGAGCACGAGGCTGGCGACCTGACCTGCACGGTCGAGGCCGGGATCCGGCTCTCGGCCCTTGCGGCGGCGCTCGCCCCTCTGGGCCAACGTCTGTCTCTCGACCCTCCGGGCGACCCAACGATCGGTGCCTGCCTCGCCGACAATCTCTCGGGACCGCTGCGCCATCGATTCGGGGCGCCCCGCGACCTCGTCCTCGGCGTCACGCTCGTCCTCGCCGACGGCACGATCGTGAACGCAGGCGGGAAGGTCGTGAAGAACGTCGCCGGCTACGACCTCGGCAAGCTCGTGTGCGGCTCGCGCGGACGGCTGGCGTTCATCGGCCGGGTCAGCCTGCGCCTCCACCACGCTCCCATCGCGGCCGCAACGGTGGTCGTCGAGACGACCGACGCAGCGTCCATTGTCGCTGCGCTACTCGGATCCCAGCTCGTTCCGAGTGCAGTCGACATCCTCCACCCGGGTCGCGTCGCGGTTCTCTTCGAGGGCGGCGCGGCGGCGGTCGCCGCCCAGGTCGAGTCGACGAAGGCCCTCGTCGGGGGCGCCGAGGTCGATGCGTCTATCTGGGACGCGTCGCGGGAGCAGCAGGCGGTGTCCCTGGGCCGGTCATGGTTCGCGCCGGGAGAGCTGGGAGCATTCCTCGCGACCCGTGCCGCGGCCCTGGTTCGCCCCGCCGCCGGAATCGCGTACCTCCCGACGCCGACAGACGTCGCGACCCCAACCCCTGTTCTCTCGCTCGAGGAGCGCGTACGTGAGCGCTTCGACCCCCTCGAGGTGCTCTCGTGAGCGCCGCGCCCGACGTCCTCCGCTCCCTGACAAGCGACTGCGTCCACTGCGGCTTCTGCCTGCCTACCTGCCCGACGTACCTCCTCTGGAGCGAAGAGATGGACTCGCCCCGCGGCCGGATCCAGCTGATGGAGTCTCACCTCGACGGCACGATCACCCTCAACCAGACCGTCGTCGGGCACTTCGACAAGTGCCTCGGGTGCATGGCGTGCGTCACCGCATGCCCCTCGGGCGTGCAGTACGAGAAGCTGATCGAGGCGACGCGCGAGACGGTCGAGACGACGACCAGGCGCTCGTTCGGCGACCGTTTCGTGCGCGGCGCGCTGTTCAAGCTCCTCCCCTATCCGAACCGGATGGGGCCGGCTCTGCGCCTCGCCCCGCTCGGGCGCACGTTGCCGCTGCCCGGTCGGCTCGGGGCGATGACGGAGATTGCGCCGCCGTGGCGCTCGACCGAGAAGCCGAAGGAAGTTACGCCCGCGAGTGGCGAGACCCGCGGGCGTGTAGGCATTCTCACAGGTTGCGTGCAGTCCGTGGTGTTCGGAACCGTCAACGCGGCGACGGCGCGGGTGCTCGCGGCCGACGGCTACGAGGTTGTGGCGCCGCCGCAGGGCTGCTGCGGCGCGCTCTCGATGCATGCGGGCCGCGGCGACGAGGGCCGTGCGTTCGCCCGCCGGATTATCGAGTCGTTCGACGGCGTCGAGACCGTGATCGTGAACACCTCGGGCTGCGGCTCGCACCTCAAGGAGCTCGGCCACGTCCTCGGTGACGACCCGGCCTGGGCTGGGCGAGCCGCCGAATTCTCGACACGCGTCCGCGATCTCGGCGAGTTCCTCGCCGATGTCGAGCCGCGCGTACCCCGGCATCCGTTGAACCTGACCGTGGCGATGCAGGATTCGTGTCATCTCCGCCACGCGCAACGGCTGCCGGTCTCTTCCGTGACCTCGCTGCACCGGATTCCGGGGCTGAGGGTGATCGAGCCGGCGGAGCAGGACATCTGCTGCGGCAGCGCCGGGATCTACAACATCACGCAGGCCGACGCTGCGCGGCAGCTCGGCGACCGCAAGGCCGGCCACGTGCTCGCGACGCACGCGCAGGTGTACGCAAGCGCGAACCCGGGCTGTCTCGTCCAGGTCGCAACTGCGCTGCGCCGGGTCGGTAGCCCGCTGCCGGCACTCCACCCGATCGAGATTGTCGATGCCTCGATCAGGAACATCGGCGCGGCAGGCCTGCTGCGCGGCTCTCGCCGCTGAGCAGACCCGCCGCTCCTCGCATGGCGCGACCTCAGCGCGGCGTGAAATCCGCCTCGATCCCCGACTCGTCGTCGGAGAGGTGGTACGACCTTCCCGCCTCGAGATCGAGCTTGAGGTAGACGGACGTCCCACTCGGAATCGTCTGCATGGCACCAAGGATCGTGAAAGGCATCGGACCGCGCGGCTGCTTGCCCGTCGTCTCGATCGCCTTGGCCCACCGGTTGACGTCAGCCTCTGTCTTTCCGGGATTGATTGAGGTCAACTGGAACCCACGACCCGCTCCGGCACGATTGCGCAGCTCGATCGTCTGCGAGCCGGCAGAGAGCTGCGGCACGAAGAATCGCCTCTTCCCAGCCGTGATGACCGCGTTAGCCGCCGGAAGCTTCCGGCCCGAGTCGCCGACGACGGTGAACGAGCGCAGCATCCCTCGCTCGAGGTGTGACACACCCTTGTGATCCGGAATCCCGCAGAGAAAGAAGTACGTCCCGGGCCGAAGTACCCGGGTGATCTCGATCTCGGAACCCCGTGTCAGCAGCCCAGGCCCCCCGAGATCGTGGAGCCACGGTGTATCCTTGCCCGTCTCGAAAGAGCGTCGCGCCTCGGCCAACGTGTGGCCCGGGTCGATCCGCCCGAACGCGAACTCGTGCAACTCCCTTCCCTTGTTGCGGAACCGCATCGCGACGACGCCTCCCTTGACCGTGGTCGGCATCGCGTACGCGTAGTCGACGGCGTCGACTGTGACGGGGGCGCTTGCGGTTCCCGGTGCCGCAGCGCTGAGGCCAGACGCGGCGAGTGCGGCGATGCCGAGAACGGTGAACAGGATCCTGAGTCGCATCGGAAGTACCTCCATCGTTGGTGACCTCCCGAAGCTACGCCCCGGCGAACCGCCCGTCATCGCCACGCCCGGCGATCCTCGCTCACTCTCCTGGGTGATCTAGTCACAGCGGATCGCTCTTGCGGCCGATAGCGCTGCGACCTCCCACCGCGTACCTTCTAACCGTGTTGCAGCGCATCCCCGAGCTGAATCTCCGCTACGGCGACCGGGTCCTTGCCACTGGGCTCGTCGCGCTGATGATCGTCCAGGTTCTCTTGCTCGACATCTCGCGCGCAAACACGGCCCTCGCGGTTGCAGGGGCGCTTGCGTTGCTCGTCCCATTGGCACTTCGCGTTCGGATGCCGCTCACGTTGATGCTCGTCCTTCTGGCCGTCGGTGTGATGGGCCAGTGGTTGCCAAAGCGTGTGCTCGATGTCGAGGCGTTCGGCCTGATCGTGCTACTCGTCGTCTACAACGGCGGCGCCCATACGTCGGGCCGTCGAGCTTGGGCTGCAGGAGCAATAACGGTCGTCTTCGGAGTCGTGGTGCTCATCACCGATCCAGACGGACTGGCACTAAACGGCATCATCTTCTTCACGCTCCTCTTCGGCGCACCATGGCTCGCCGGCTACGTCGTCCAGCGCCGCCGACTCGGCGAGACGCTCATGCGACACGAACGCGACGCCGCCGAGGCGGCGATCGTCGACGAGCGCGCTCGCATCGCGCGCGAATTGCACGACGTCGTAGCCCATGCAATCAGCGTGATTGTTCTGCAGGCCCGCGGCGGCAGGCGACTGCTCGACACAGAACCCGAGGAGACGCGCGGTGCGCTCGACACGATCGAGCACACGGGCGAGCAGGCGCTCGTCGAGATGCGGCGCCTCGTCGGCCTGCTGCGTGAAAGCTACGACGAACTCGCGCTCGCACCGCAGCCAACGCTCTCGGAGCTCGATCACCTCGTGGATCAGGTGCGAGCGGCCGGGCTGCCCGTTGAGGTTTCCATCGAGGGCGAGCCTGTCGAACTGCCTCCCGGGGTCGACCTCTCGGCGTACCGGGTCGTCCAGGAGGCGCTGACGAACGCCCTCAAGCACGCGGGGCCGGCGAGCGCGCGTGTGCATCTGCGCTATACAGCCGAAGTCCTGGAGGTCGACGTCAGCGACGACGGAAGAGGCACCGGCAACGGAGACGTAGGCGGCTACGGCCTCGTTGGGATCCGCGAGCGAGTATCGGTCGTCGGGGGTCAGCTCGAGGCCGGCCGCCAGACGAACGGCGGCTTTGCCGTCCGGGCGCGCCTGCCGTATGCGAGTGACCGATGATCCGCGTCCTCCTCGTCGACGACCAGTCGCTCGTACGGGCTGGTTTCCGGATGATTCTCAAAGCCGAAGTCGGGATCGAGGTGGTCGGCGAGGCGGGCAACGGCGCCGAGGCCGTGACGAGCGCGCAGGAGCTCTCGCCCCACGTAATCCTGATGGACATCCGCATGCCGGTCATGGACGGGATCGAGGCGACGCGCCGCATCGTCACGAGCGAATCGAGCCCACGAATACTCGTACTGACGACCTTCGATCTTGACGAGTACGTCTACGGCGCACTTCGCGCCGGCGCGAGCGGGTTTCTCCTCAAAGACGCCCCGGAAGAACAGCTCGTCTCGGCGATTCAGGTGATTGCTACGGGCGGTTCGCTCTTCGCCCCGTCGGTGACGCGACGGCTGATCGAGGAGTTCTCGCGCCGTGACGGCAACGCCGCGCCGCCGCCCGCCGTCGAGGCGTTGACGTCACGTGAGGTCGAGGTGCTCCGCCTCGTCGCACGAGGTTTGACGAACGCAGAGATCGCCGCCGAGCTCGTCGTCAGCGAGCACACCGTCAAGACGCACGTCGCCCACATCCTGCAGAAGCTCGACCTCCGCGACCGCACGCAGGCGGTCGTCGTCGCCTACGAGTCGGGGCTCGTGCGCCCGGGCGACCGGTAGCGCTCGATCATCTCGTCGAGCCGCCGGTCGGGGTCGGCGCGGTGTCGCCTGATCGTCCGTCGTTCGCCGGGTGTCACCGCAAGACGCTCTTCAGGCCGTGTCCGCCGCGGCGGGCCGAAGATCGTCCAACCGGTCGACCTGTGCGAGCGCCGGGAAGAAGCGCGACCACGTCACGGCGATCGCGATCGTCACAACTCCTCCGATCACGACGGCAGGGACGGCGCCGACGAGCGCCGCCGCAACGCCGGACTCGAACGCCCCGAGCTCGTTCGACGCGCTGATGAAGACCATCTCGACTGCATTCACACGCCCGAGGAGCTCGTCGGGCGTAACGAGCGGCAGGATCGTCTGCCGCAGCACCACGCTGACCATGTCGACGGCCCCACCGGCGACGAGGGCGAGCAGTGACAGCCACATCGTCTGCGAGAGCCCGAAAACGACGATGGTGACGCCGTAGAGCCCGACGACGAGAAGGAGCGTCTTCCCCGCCCTTCGGCGTACCGGCCAACGGGTCATCACGATCGCGGCACCGAGCGCACCCACTGCCGGAGCGGCCCGCAGAACGCCGAGCCCTGCGGGGCCGACTTCCAGGACGTCCTTCGCGAACACCGGGAGCAACGCGACCGCGCCGCCGAACAGCACTGCGAAGAGATCGAGCTAGATCGCGCCAGAGAGGACGGGCGTGCGCCGTACGAGTGCCACGCCTCCGAGCACGCTCGCGAGGTCGGGTGAGGAACCGCCGACCGGGTCGCGCCCGGCCCGCAGAAACATCGTCGCGAGCAGCGCGATCACCGAGAGCAGAGCGGCGATCCCGTACACGAGCTCGGAATGCAGGGCGAAGAGAAGACCCCCGATGGCCGGCCCGACGATCACCGAGGCCTGGAATACCACCGATCGAAGTGCGAGCGCCCGAACGAGGATCTCGCGCGGCACGAGTGACGGCGTGAGCGCGCGAGAAGCGGGAGCACCGAGTGCCGCGGCGACTCCTGTCGCAAAGGCGAGCAGGAAGAACGGCCACGTCTCGTCGGCACCCCCGCGCGTGACGGCGAGCAGTCCCAGCATGATCGCAGTCTCGAGGGCGATCGCTATCGCGAGCAATGTGCGTCGTGGGAAGCGATCGGCGAGATGCCCTGCAGGGAGCGCGAGCAACGGGAGCGGGATGAACATCGCGAGCCCCACGAGCCCGAGGTCGAGCGGATTGCTCCGAACGGCGTACACCTGCCAGCCGATCGCGACGAACGACATCTCGATCGCAAAACCCGACGCGAGCATGACGCCGAGGAAGAGGACGAAATCGCGATGCCGGAGCGGCGAGTCGCCCGGCCCCGCAGACGAACGCTTGCGGTCTACGCCGCCTCGCCTTCCGCGCCGTCGGACGCGGGCGTTGACAGGAACTGCACCTCGAGGCGCTGGATCCGCGATCCTTCGACCTCGACCACAGCGATCCGTAGGCCGTCGGTCAGCACCTCGTCACCCGGTGCAGCGGCACGCCCGATCTGGTCGAAGACGTACCCGGCAACCGTGTGGTAGTCCTCGTGCTCGAGCGCCGTCCCGAACTCCTCGTTGAAGTCGTCGATCGGGAACGTGCCGTCGATCCGGATCGTCGTCTCGTCGACGCGCTCGACGGACTCGTCGGGTAGGTCGAACTCGTCCTCGATCTCTCCGACGATCTCCTCGAGCAGATCCTCGAGCGTGACAACGCCGACGGTCGATCCGTACTCGTCGACAACGACCGACATGTGCTGGTTCGTACGCCGGAACTCGGCGAGAAGCGCAGCCAGATCCTTGGTCTCGGGAACGACGTAGGCGGGACGGAGCAATGCTGCGAGCTCGACCTCGGCGATCGTGCTGTCATGCAGCGCCGACACGAGGTCACGAACGTGGAGGATCCCGACGATCTCGTCGAGCGACTCCCGGAAGACCGGGTAGCGGGTGTACGGCGACTCGAGCACTGCGCGGAGAGCCTCCTCAGGGGCCATTTCGATCGAGATTCCGACCACATCGGGCCGAGGCACCATGACGTCCGATGCCTCCTTGTCGGCGAAGTCGAAGACCTTGTAGAGCATCTCGCGCTCGCCCTGTTCGATCTCGCCGTGCGCGGTCGACATCTCGAGCAGCATCCTCAGCTCTGCCTCCGAGTGGGCCTCGCCCTCGGTCTTGGCGGGATCGATACCGATCGCGCGCTGAGCGCCGTCGCTCGAGCGCTGCAGGAACCAGATGACCGGCTTGAACACGAAGAAGAACGCGCGCACCGGAACCGAAACGCCGAGCGCAATACGTTCCGCGTAGCTGAGGGCAAGCCCCTTGGGAACGAGCTCACCGACGACGACATGCATGAATGTGATGATCAGGAACGCGAGCAGGACGGCGAAGAACGTGCCGAGGTAGATCCCGAACAGCTCCGAGAGCACCGCTTCGCCGATTGCGCCGATCGCGAGCGAGGTGAGCGTGACACCGAGCTGCATTGCCGCGATGAAATGCGGCGGATCGCTCGTGATCTTCATCACTGCACGCGCCGGACGGCTTCCCTCGTCTGCGAGCTCCTTCAGCCTCGTGCGCCGGACCGTGACGAGCGAGTACTCGGCGGCGACGAAAAAACCGTTGAGCAGGATGAGCAGGGCAACGCCGAGCAGCTCGAGTGAAACCGTCATGCCCCGGTCTCCGGAGCCTCGGTACTGGAAGGAAGGTCGCGCACTACTGCGCGGCAGTATAGGAGACGACGCCGACGTGCCCACCGTCGACCGCGTCGTGACGCTCGGCTCTCCCGTCGCGGACGAGCCGTTCGAGGTGGGAAAGCGTCTCCGCGACGGCAAACCTTCGGGCGGCCGGCCCGAGATCGACGCCAAAGAGCGGATACGACACCTCGTATCCGGTCCGAGGCTCGGCCCGGAGCGCAGACGCTGCGAGACGTAGACGCTCCTCGTGGTGCGCGATCAGCTCACGCGACCGGCCGACGGGGTCCGTAACGGCTTCTCCGTGCCCCCCGTAGGCGATCGTGGGCTCGAGCTCGATCGTTCGCTCGAGCGCCTGGATGTAGTCACCGAGCGGATCGGGTCGACTCTCGGGCCAGAGCCCCACGGTCGGGGTGATACGGGCGAGCAGGTGATCGGCGGCGATCAGGACGCCATCCTTCAGCAGCGTCAACTGGCCGTCGGCGTGGCCCGCCGCGCCGACGAGCGCCCACCCGTGCAGCAGCTCTCCATCGGCAACGAGCTCCGTGTCCGACACGGGCCTGATGAACGGTCGGTACCGCGCGCCCTGGCCGATCAGCTCCTCTGTGACGCCCTCGGGGACACCGTTGCGCTGGAACCACTCGGCCAACCGATCCGACCACGCATCGTTCTCCCAGACGATCCGCGTCTGCTCCGCATCGACACTCCCCTGCACGGTGCGTGCGCCCGTCAACGCGCGGACGTCGGCTGCGGCACCGAGGTGATCCGGGTGGAAATGCGTCAGAAACGTCGTCACGACGGGTGCGTCGAGATTGTCGAGGACGGCGGCCCATGTCTCCTTCGCATCCGGCAGCCCGAGCCCTGTATCGACAAGCATGTATCCGTCTTCCACCGGAACGAGGTAGCAGTGGACGTGGTCGGGCCTCATAGGCAGCGGCATCGTTACCCGCAGGAGACCCCCAGGAAGCTCGTCCACGTGTCGACTCTATCCGCTCTGATCGCGAGCGCGGGTATTACTTATGCAACGAATAAACAGTCCTCATCTACTGATAGTGTCTTGGGTGATGGAGACCGACCTTCGTACCCTCGTCGGCGCGGCCGATCCCGAGGCGCTGTCCGCACCCGAGATCCTCGGTGTGATGGTCGAGCACTTCCACCCGAACCTCTCGCTCGCCTGCTCGTTCCAGAAAGAGGAGTCGGTCCTGCTCGACATGCTCCTCGACATCGAGCCGGATGCCCGCGTGTTCGCCCTCGACACGCACGTCCTCTTTCCCGAGACCTACGACGTCTGGCGGCAAGTGGAGCAGCGCTATGGCATCAAGGTCGAGGTCTACGAGGGACCCTCGCTCGGCCGCCAGGCGGCAATCCACGGCGACGCTTTGTGGGCGTCGAACCCCGCGCTCTGCTGCTCGATCCGCAAGGTCGGCCCGCTCGGCCACGCGCTCGGCGGTCTGGAGGGCTGGATCACGGGTATGCGCCGCGAGCAGTCGCCAACGCGCGCGAACGCGACGAAGCTCGGCTGGGACGAGCGCCACGAGCTCTGGCAGGCGAACCCGCTCGCCGACTGGACCGAGGCGGCAGTCGACGCCTACGTCGCGGAGCGCGAGCTGCCCGTGAACGTCCTCCACTCCCGTGGCTACTCATCGATCGGCTGCACCCACTGCACCACGCCCGGCACGGGCCGCGAGGGACGCTGGACCGGAAGCGACAAGACCGAGTGCGGGCTGCACGCCGACGCATGAGCACGAGCCGTCACCGTTCCCACCTCGACGAGCTCGAGGCCGAAGCAGTCCACATCATGCGCGAGGTCGCAGCCGAGCTCGAGCGACCGGTGCTTCTCTTCTCCGGCGGGAAGGACTCGATCGTCCTCCTGCGTCTCGCCGAGAAGGCGTTCCGCCCCGGGCGTTTCCCCTTCCCCTTGATGCACGTCGACACCGGGCACAACTTCCCCGAGGTGGTCGAGTACCGTGACCGTCGCGTCGACGAGCTCGGCGAGCGCCTCGTCGTCGCCTCCGTGCAGGAGTCGATCGACAGGGGCCGTGTCGTCGAGCAGACGGGGCCGCGCGCCTCACGCAACCAGCTGCAGACGACGACACTCCTCGATGCGATGGAGTCGAACCAGTTCGATGCCGCGATTGGAGGCGCCCGGCGAGACGAGGAGCGCTCGAGGGCGAAGGAGCGGATCTTCTCGTTCCGCGACGACTTCGGCCAATGGGATCCGCGTGCGCAGAGGCCCGAGCTGTGGAGCCTCTACAACGGCAAGATCCGCAAGGGCGAGCAGGTGCGCGTCTTCCCGATCTCGAACTGGACCGAGCTCGATGTGTGGCAGTACGTCGCCCGCGAGAGCCTCGAGCTACCGTCGATCTACTATGCGCACGAGCGCGAAGTGTTCGAGCGCGACGGAATGCTCTACGCCACCTCCGACGTGATCGAGCGCGCCGACGACGAGGTCGCATTCCAGGAGTGGGTGCGGTTCCGCACGGTCGGCGACATGAGCTGCACAGGTGCCGTGCGCTCGCACGCCACCTCGTTCGACGACGTCGTTGCGGAGATCGCAGCGACCCGGGTGACGGAGCGCGGCGAGACCCGCGCCGACGATCGCGCCTCCGAGGCTGCGATGGAGGACAGGAAGCGTGTCGGATACTTCTGAGTTCGGCGACGCGGACGAGAGGGCGGGACAGGTCCCGCCCCTACAGGAGCTCGGCTCCGCCGCACTCCTCCGCCTCGTCACGTGTGGCTCGGTCGACGACGGCAAGTCGACGCTGATCGGCCGGCTACTCTTCGACACGAAGCAGGTGTTCGTCGACCAGATGGAGGCGGTCGAGGAGACGAGTGAGCGACGCGGCGACGGCTACGTCAACCTCGCACTCCTCACGGACGGCCTGCGGGCCGAGCGTGAGCAGGGCATCACGATCGACGTCGCCTACCGCGGCTTTGTGACGCCGCGGCGCCGCTTCCAACTCGCCGACGCGCCGGGCCACGTGCAGTACACGCGCAACATGGTCACGGGCGCGTCGACGGCCGACGTCGCCGTCGTGCTCGTCGATGCTCGGAAGGGTGTGATCGAGCAGACTCGACGCCACACTCTGATCGCCTCGCTGCTCGCTGTCCCCCACCTCGTCTTCGCGGTCAACAAGATGGATCTCGTCGACTACGACCAGGGGCGCTTCGACGAGATCGCGCGTGAGCTGGACGAGCTCACCGGCATGCTCGGCGTGAAGGACGAGGTCGCGATCCCGATCGCAGCGCTCCACGGCGACAACGTCGTCGACGCCTCCGAGCAGATGCCCTGGTGGCAGGGAGGTACGCTTCTCCATCACCTGGAGGAGATCGAGCTCTCGGGCGATCGCAACCTCGTCGACCGCCGCTTTCCCGTCCAGTGGGTGATCCGGCCGATGGCCGAGGAGTACCACGACTATCGCGGCTACGCGGGGCAGGTCGCTGGTGGTGTATGGCGCGCGGGTGACGACGTGCTCGTGCTGCCCTCTGGCCTGACGACGCGCGTTGCGTCCGTCGAGACGTCCGACGGGCCGATCGATGAGGCGACGCCGGGAATGTCCGTGACGATCCGCCTCGAAAACGAGATCGACGTGCCACGAGGCGACATGCTCGTCGACCCGGACGATCAGCCGATTACTGCGCGCGCGCTCGAAGCGACCATCTGCTGGATGAGCGAGCGGCCGCTGACCCCCGGCGCGCGCTTCGGCGTCAAGCACACGACACGAGTCGTGCGAGCCGTTGTCGAGGGCATCGACGGCGTCGTCGACATGGACACGCTCGAGTACCGCGACGCGACCGAGATGGCGTTGAACGACATCGGCACCGTCCGTCTACGCCTCTCGGGCCCGCTGATGGTCGACGCCTACGCGGAGAACCGTGCCACGGGCGCGTTCAT